>JAZQTV010000042.1:0-48231 GCA_045630945.1 Clostridia bacterium | reverse complement strand
CAAAGCCTCCCTCCGAGAGGGAGGGGGACCGCGATAGCGGTGGAAGGAGCCTGCGTGACTTTGGAGTTTTGATAAGCTTTATTGTAACGCGCTCTCCCTCAGTCGCCTTCGGCGCCAGCTCCCTCCCGGAGGGAGCCTTTGTACGTCATACCTCTGCGGATAGTGGGTTCGGGCTTCTGCCCGATGGTGCGTGGACTGCCACGCGCTATGCTTGCCCCAGACGCAAGCGTCGGGAAAGCAGAAATTCAACCCAAAGTAGAACTTGCGCAATAAAACTCAATATTCTTACTATTGCAAGTTGATTTAATTCGCGCTATAATATACTCACAAGATAGCTATCTGTAAAAATCTTGGAGGATAGAATATGTTAGATCAAAAAGTATTTGGCGAAAAGCTTCGCAATCATAGAAAGAAGCTTGGTATGACGCAGGAAGAGGTTGCAGAAAAGGTAGGTGTCTCCCCGCAAGCGATTTCAAAATGGGAGGCTGGAGATTGTTTGCCCGATTGTTTTAATCTGAAAACTATTAGTGATGTTTATAAAATCTCGGCAGATGTTCTTCTTGAAACCGAGTCAAGCGGTGATCTTGATGCTGTGTCAAGTAAGATTGAGCAACTTGCTACAGAATTCGTTTGGTCAATAGCAAACCATGACCGCTATAATAGTAATCTCCGTCAAGAGCTTGGAGAAGATCTTTGGGAAATGTGGAAGGGCATCTATTTTGCTGAGGTTGGCAACAGAGAAATACAAGAAGAAAGTAAGAATCAAGGAAATCTTAGAATTATAGGTTCATATGGAACAAAAATTTGGGATAACAGCGGAGTGGCTTGTGTTATTAAATCATCACTTATCAATCAGCTTTCTCCCTTCGACGCAAATACGATAGAAGTAATGCAAGCACTTTGCAGTGAGGACGGACAAAAACTGATTTTTGCTCTACGCTGTGATGTTCCAACATCAAAACAAACACTCATCGAAAAAGCCAATATTGAAATATCCCGTTTAAATGAGCTTTTGCTTTTATTCACCGAAAATCGAATTATTGAATTTGTTGCGGACAATCGTTCAGAGGACAGAGGATACTTGGTCTGTGGTCATTGCGGTATTGCTGCGTACATGGTGTTAACAGCAATGTATATCCTCAATAAAAAGAATTATACCGTTTCGCAATTTCTCATAGGGTGATTGACTTTCTCGCCCCTCCACGTGAGGGGCTTTTCTTTGCTTTCTGCAAATCAAAAGCCACCACGAAAACTGTGGTGGCTGATTTCATTTTACCGCTAAATTTGCACGCCTTCGGGTGCTCTTTTTAATTTTGTTCAACGAAATGGTATTTAAGTGTAAGGAAATCGGGGCGGTCAAAGCGAAGTGCAATACCCACGTTCATAAGCGTTCTGCCTGATAAAGTACGGTCAAGCTCGGGAACGAAATATCTTTTGTTTTCATCAAGTCCCGTCATTTTAACGTGCATCATACGGCAGTTATAATAGCTTACCCTTCTGTATACCGTAAGCACTGCCTTGCTTTTATCCTTGCTTACAAGCGCCGCACCAAAGTAGTTGGTGGTAAAGGGATCAAGCAAGCGGTAAAAATCGCCTTTAAGCACAAGGTCGCTGTTCCACTCGTTGTATTCATTAATTTGCGTTCTTAAGCGTTCGCGGTCTTCCTCGGTGAATGATGATGAATCAAGCTCATAGCCAAATGGACCGAAGGAAGCAATATCGGCACGGGTTTTTTGCGGAACGTTTCTTGCGTATTCGTACTTATGGGTTGCAGTAACGTGACAGCTCATTGACGATGGCGGATATACCATACTTGTGCCGTACTGAATAAGGGTGCGTTCCTGCGCATCGGAGTTATCACTCGTCCAAATCTGCGGGAAGTAATAAAGCATTGCGGCATCAAATCTTCCGCCGCCGCCCGAGCAGCCTTCAAAAAGAATGTCGGGATTAGCGTACACTATACGGTCTAACATATCGTAAAGTCCCAATGCATAGCGGTGTGCAAATTCCATTTGTCTGTCACGGGGAAGCATTTTTGAAACGGACTCGGTAACAAAGCGGTTTGAATCCCACTTAACGTAGTCGATATTGTTTTCGCGAATCATTCTGTTCACGGTGTCAACAATGTAATCGCGAACGTCACTTCTTGTTATATCAAGCACAAGCTGTCCTCTGCCAAGGCACTTGTCGCGGTTTTCAGCCTGAATTGCCCAATCTGGATGGGCACGGAACAGGTTGGAATTTTCAGATACCATTTCGGGCTCAAACCACAATCCGAAGCGCATATTTTTGCTGTGCGCATAGTCGGAAATTTCCTTTAAGCCACCGGGTAATTTTTCGGGATTGACGATATCCCAGTCACCAAGACCTGATGTGGCATCGTTTCTTACACCGAACCAACCGTCGTCAAGCACAAACGTATCAATGCCTGTGTTAGCAACACCGTCAATGATGTTTTTAAGCTTTTCGGCATTAAAATCAAAACTTGTGCCTTCCCAGTTATTGATAACGATTGGGCGCTTTTTGTATACGAAATTCTTGTTAATAAGATGCTCACGGTAAACGTCGTGGAACGCCCTTGACATATCGCCAAGACCGTTTTTAGAATAAGCTATAACGGCTTCGGGGGTTTCAAATATTTCGTTTTTATCAAGCTTCCATTCAAAATCAAAGTCGTTGATACCGCCCATAATAAGCGTATCACCTGCGTGTGTGCCCTGCATTTTAAGGGTGAATGATGAGGAATAAATAAGCGAAACACCGTATACCTCTCCGCAGGCTTCCGTTGCGTTTTCACTCATTATTGCCATAAAGGGATTAAGCACGTGGCTTGAGGTGGTGCGCTTTGAATCAACGGTAACAACACCGTTAAGCATAGGCGTAACCTGAACGGAGCGTTCCCTTGCCCAAGCACCGAAAAGGGAGAGTGCCCTGTAATCCCTATCGGGAAGCTGAAGTGTAAACGAATATGCACGGTCAAGGAATACGGGTGCAGTACCTTCGTTTTTATAAACTATTCTGCGGCTTATAACGTCAGCATCGTCAAAAAGGGTATAATAGAGGTCTGCACAGAAATTATATATCTTATCCTTAAGGTGAATAACAAGCGTTTCACCGCCCGAAAGCGAAGGCATACCGTTTATTTTAGGCTTGGTTTCTAAAATATCGTAGCCATCGTAAAGCAGTTCGCAAAGTCTGTCACCGTTTTCGTTCTTTATATGAACGGTAGGCTCACGGTAATCACCTGTACCGAAGAAGGTTATTTCAGGTGCGATGCCCTCGTACGCAGTGCCGTTTGATGCAATGGAATACAAGGTGTTACAGCCGGGGTGATTTGTATAAGAAATATCGTCACGGTCAATCCTTGCACCAAAGTACAAGTGGTTCAGATAGCCGCTTGAATGCACACCGAACACATAGGAGATATTTTCATTTTCAAGATAGAACGTTTTTGTGTTTTCGTTATAAAAAATAGACATATTAGACTCCTTTTCTGTTTCTTTTTGTATTATACAGTAATTTTTTAAGTATATCAATAGCTTTTTGTGAGAAAAATTTAACCTCTTTCAAAATATAACGGTTGATTTTTATAAAGGAATGTTATATAATAATTTAATATATAATAGCAGTATTATGCTCACATATAGAAGGAGGCATTACATATGAAAAAATATTTCTTTACTTCCGAATCGGTTACCGAGGGACATCCGGATAAAATCTGCGATCAGATATCCGATAGCGTGCTTGATGCAATTCTTGAACAGGATGAAAATGCACGTGTTGCCTGTGAGGTTTCCTGTACCACAGGTCTTATCGTGGTTATGGGTGAAATAACCACCACGGCACAGATAGACATACAGAAGATAGCAAGGGATACCGTGCTTGAAATAGGTTATGACCGTGCAAAGTACGGCTTTGACGGTAATACCTGCGGCGTGCTTACCGCACTTGATAAGCAGTCACCTGATATTTCAATGGGTGTTTCAAGCGCACTTGAACAGAAGAACGGTGAAAAGGACGATAACTTTTCAACGGGTGCAGGCGATCAGGGTATTATATTCGGCTACGCCTGTGACGAAACGAAGGAGCTTATGCCCCTTCCCATTTCGCTTGCCCATAAGCTTGCAAAAAGACTTACTGAGGTTAGAAAGAACGGCACGCTTTCATACCTTCGCCCCGACGGAAAGACGCAGGTTACCGTTGAGTATGAGGGTGATACACCCAAGCGTATTGATGCAATAGTTGTTTCAAGCCAGCATTCGCCCGACGTTGAAATGGAAGCATTAAGACAGGATATTATCAACGAGGTAATTAAGCCTATTATTCCTGCTGATATGATGGATGAAAATACAAAGTTCTTTATTAACCCCACAGGTCGTTTCGTTATCGGCGGTCCGCAGGGCGATTCGGGACTTACGGGCAGAAAGATAATCGTTGATACCTACGGTGGATATTCACGTCACGGCGGCGGTGCTTTCTCAGGAAAGGATCCCACAAAGGTTGACAGAAGCGCGGCGTATTTTGCAAGATATATTGCAAAGAATATTGTTGCATCAGGTGCGGCAAGCAAGTGTGAGGTTCAGCTTGCATATGCTATCGGTGTGGCACGTCCCGTTTCGGTGCTTGTTGAAACCTTCGGTACAAACAAGGTTTCGGAAGAAAAGATTCAAGATGCTGTAAACGCATTGTTTGATATGCGCCCGAGGGCGATTATTGAAACGCTTCAGTTAAGAAAACCCATTTACAAGAACGTTGCCGCATACGGTCATATGGGTAGAGAGGATCTTTCCGTTAAGTGGGAGGATACCGACAGAAAAGAAGATATCAAAAAGTATTTAGGAATTTAAGGAGATTTTAATGGGACTTTTCGGATTTGGTGATAACACCAAAAGTCAGTTAAAAAAGCTTGAAAGAATCGCAAGCAAGGTCGAAGCACTTGATAAGGAAATGCAGGGACTTGGCGACGATGCTTTTAAGGCAAAAACCGAAGAATTTAAAGAGAGATACAATAAGGGTGAAAGTCTTGACAGCTTGCTTCCCGAGGCCTTTGCAGTTGCAAGAGAGGCGGCATGGCGTGTTCTTGGTCAAAAGCCGTTCCACGTGCAGATAATAGGCGGTATCGTTTTGCATCAGGGCAGAATAGCTGAAATGAAAACAGGTGAGGGTAAAACCCTTACGGCTACTCTTCCTGCGTACCTTAACGCATTAAGCGGCAAGGGCGTACACATCGTAACGGTAAACGAATACCTTGCAGGCTATCAGTCGGAAATGATGAGCAAGCTGTTCAATTTCTTAGGCTTGTCTGTGGGCAATATCTATAATATGATGAACCCTGTTGACAGGCAGGCGGCATATAATGCTGATATTACCTACGGCACCAACAGTGAATTCGGCTTTGACTACCTGCGTGATAATATGGCAAAAAGGGGTTGCGACCGCGCACAGCGTGAATTGCAGTTTGCGATCGTTGACGAGGTGGATAGTATCCTTGTTGACGAAGCAAGAACTCCGCTTATTATTTCGGGTGCAGGCGAGGAATCCTCGGAAATGTACGTAAAAGCCAATCAGGTTGTACGTAATTTTTCAGGCATTCAGGAAAAGGAAAAGGCTTCTAAGCTTGAAGTTAACGATGAAGAATATGAGAAAGAGCGCCTGAAGCACGACTTTACCATTGATGAAAAGGCAAAGACTGTTGCACTTACCGAAACAGGTGTTCAAAAGGTTGAGCGTGCGCTTAATATTCAGGATCTTTCCGATCCGGAAAATACTGAGATTGCCCATCATATCAATCAGGCGTTAAAGGCTAACTTCCTGTTTAAGCGCGACCGCGATTATGTGGTAAGCGATGACGGACAGGTTAAGATTGTTGATGAATTTACAGGTCGTATTCTTGAGGGAAGAAGATATTCCGAAGGCTTGCATCAGGCGATTGAAGCAAAGGAAAACGTTAAGGTTGAAAGGGAAAATCAGACCCTTGCAACCATAACCTATCAGAATTTCTTCAGAATGTACAAAAAGCTTTCGGGTATGACGGGTACTGCAAAGACGGAGGAAGAGGAATTCCAGAAAATCTATTCCCTTGACGTTGTGTGCGTGCCTACCAATAAGCCCATGATAAGAAACGACCGCAATGATAAGATATACCCCACAATGAAGGATAAGTTCAATGCGGTGGTTGAAGAGGTTATCGAAAAGCACAAAAACGGTCAGCCCGTGCTTGTAGGTACCGTTTCGGTTGAGGTTTCGGAATACGTAAGCTCGCTTTTAAAGAAAAAGGGAGTAAAGCACGAGGTGCTTAACGCAAAGCATCATAAGAAGGAAGCGGAGATAGTTGCGCAGGCAGGCCGCTTCGGTGCGGTTACCATTGCAACGAATATGGCAGGTCGTGGTACGGATATTCTGCTTGG
Organism: Clostridia bacterium; assembly: GCA_045630945.1. GTDB lineage: Bacteria > Bacillota > Clostridia > Christensenellales > QALW01 > UMGS1322. The sequence continues at coordinate 41,824 of JAZQTV010000042.1, read as the reverse complement.
CGGCAACCCTGACTTTATGGTAAGAAAGGAGCTTCTTGGCAAAGGCTATGACGAGAGCAAGATAGATCTTGCAACGGGTCATCAAAGGACCGATGATCAGGAAATTCTTGATATAAGAAACGAATACAGAACGCTTCTTGAAAAGAACAAGAAGCTGACGGATGAAGAGCATCAAAGGGTTGTTGAGGCAGGCGGTCTTGCAATAATCGGTACCGAACGTCACGAATCACGCCGTATTGATAATCAGCTTCGCGGCCGTGCAGGCAGACAGGGTGATCCCGGTGAAAGCTGCTTCTATATTTCCTTTGAGGATGACCTTATGCGTCTGTTCGGCGGTGAAAGAATGCAATCGCTTACCACAAAGCTTTTAGGCGGCGAAATGGCGCTTGAGGCAGGTATGCTTTCAAAGACCATTGAAAATGCACAAAAGCGTGTTGAGGGCAGAAACTTCTCAACCCGTATCAACGTTCTTCAGTACGATGACGTTATGAATACACAGCGTGAAACCATATATTCACAGCGCAGGCGCGTGCTTGAAGGTGAGGATGTTTCCGAAACCATAAGAAAGATGACGCAAAAGGTTATTGCAAGCACTGTAAATGCATTTACTGCCGATCAAAACCGCGAAGAATGGAATATCAGCGGTATGACCGAGGAATTAAAGCGTATATGTATTCCATATGAAACAAAGGCAGACGTATTTAAGGGACTTTCGCGCGACAAAATAATTGAGGAAGCACAGTCGCTTGCCGATAAAAAGTATGAAATCCGCGAGAAAGAGTTTGAAAAGGTAGGCCACAGTATTAAGGATCTTGAGCGCTTTGCGCTTCTTGAAGCGGTTGACAGGCATTGGATGGATCATATCGATCAGATGGATCAGTTAAGGCAGGGCATAAGCCTTCGTTCGATGGCACAACGCGATCCCTTGCAGGAATACAAAATCGAGGGCTTTGATATGTTCAACGAAATGAACCGTCTTATTCAGGAGGATGCAGTTCGTTTTACGTATAATGCCACCCTTAACATTCAGGTGCGTGCACCCAAGGTAACGGGCGAAAGCACCGACGGCACACCTAAAGCAGAGCGTCCTAAACGCGCAGGTGCGGTAAGAAGTGAAAAAATAGGCAGAAACGATAAGTGTCCCTGCGGAAGCGGCAAAAAATATAAGCAGTGCTGCGGTAAATAAAAAAACGGGTAAAATACCCTTGAGGAGATGATAAATTTGATAGAATTCGATTCATACAAGCAAAGAGCTAACGAAGCAAAGGAAAACATCAAATTGGCAGGTGAATCTCTTTGACCCGGCTGGGATGAAAGAGAGAATTTTAGAGCTTAATGAGGAAATGGCTGAGCCTGATTTCTGGCTTGATCAGGAAAAGGCGCAGAAGAAGAATAAGGAGCTTGCCGACCTTGAAAATAAGGTTAAGGAGCTTGAAAATTTAGAAAAAAGCCTTGACGACGTTTTCGCTATGATAGAGCTTGGCATCGAAATGGATGACGAGGAAACAGGCGAAGAGGTTGGAAGAGAACTTGATAGCTTAGAAAAGAAGATAGAAAAGCTTCAGCTTGAAACAATGCTTACAGGCGAATACGATTCCAATAATGCCATATTAACGCTTCATGCAGGTGCGGGCGGTACCGAGGCACAGGATTGGACGGATATGCTTTTCAGAATGTACCGCAGATACTGCGAAAAGGCAGGCTATCAGGTAGAAATTCTTGACTACCTTGCAGGTGATGAGGCAGGTACTAAAAGTGTTACATTCCGTGCACAAGGCATCAATGCTTACGGCTTTTTGAAGGCGGAAAAGGGTGTACACCGTCTGGTACGTATTTCGCCATTTGATTCAAACGCAAGAAGACATACCTCGTTTTCTTCGCTTGAGGTAATGCCCGAGATTGAAGAGGATAATACCATAGTGATTCCGCCTGAGGATATTGAGGTGGAAACACGCCGTTCAACAGGTGCTGGCGGTCAGCACATCAACAAAACCGAATCGGCTATCCGTATTATTCATAAGCCTACGGGTATAATCGTTCAATGCCAGCAGGAGCGTTCACAGATACAGAACCGTGAAACTGCTATGAATATGCTTCGTTCAAGGCTTATTGAGCTTCGTGAGCGTGAGCGTGAGGAAAAGGAACTTGAGCTTCGCGGTGACGTTAAGAAGATAGAATGGGGCAGTCAGATACGTTCGTACGTATTCCATCCTTATAATATGGTAAAGGATCACCGTACCAATGCTGAAACTGCAAATATACAGGCGGTAATGGATGGCGAGCTTGATATGTTTATTCGCGCATATCTTGGTAAAAGGGATAAGGAATAATGAAAAAAGGATTAGTAAATCACAGGTCAATGCTAAGCGGCATTCTTTTAGGTGTTTCGGCGGCTCTTTTGACCTTTGTGCTTGCGGGCGCAATGGTTTTTACAAGCGGCGATTTTTGGCTTAAGCAAGAAGAAAAGCACAAGCATACGCAAAAGCTGATGCTTTATTCAAGTGATGATTACAGTACGCTTTATCATAGCTATTTCAAACTGTTCAACGGTGGTCTTGCGCCTGATAAGCCCATTACGGTAACCTACCATAATGATCCTGAAAAGCACACCGCAACGTATATTGATGCCGAACCGCTTGAATGTGCTGACATAGGTCTTTATCAGTATAGCGATACTGTTGAACTTGATGAAAAGTATATGGCAAGCCTTAAGGAATACTGCGATGCAGTTAAAAAGCCGTTCACTTATGAAAATGGCTTCCGCATTGATTTGAACATTGTTCCCGAAACTAAAAATGCTGAAAAAAAGAGTAACAGCATTATTGATTTTAAGAACATTTTTATTTCCGATGAAAACGGTAAGCGTCTTGATTGGCAGCTTGTGTATTCGTATTATGACGAGAAGGGAAAAACCCAAAGCGAAAGCTTTGATAATGCGTGCGATATACAGCTTGAAACTAATCTTGACGTAAAGCTTGTGCTTGTGGGAAATACTGAGTTTTCAAAGGTGAACGTAAGCTTTGCGTTTCAGAATTTGGTTGAGGGATGCACCGTTAATCCTCGGCTTACGTACAGGGAAGAAATAACCAATATTGACGTAGCAAAAAAGATAGGCTATGAAGCTGAAATAACTACGTATGATGAGCGCGTGCAAATTAAAAACGTAGGCGATTTAAAGGACTATGCAACGCTTTTTGCAGTTGTATTACTTATTGCGGCAATCGTATTTGCAATTCGCACGGTTATTAAAGAAAATCGCATTTCACTTTTCGGAATAGGCTTATATACTATTCTTTCGGCTATTTTTACAGGAGTTATTATATGCGTGCTTCTTAATACTACTGTGATGAACGTCTTTAATTTCAATCAGGATACCGTTTCTTATTTGCTGATCAGCAGAGCGTTTATGAAGGATCTGTCGGTGGGCATTTCAAGATTCTATGCATTCCTGATGGTAATTCCCGTTGTGGTAGGCTATAGTATAATGAAGTCGGCAATACGCAAAAAGGATGATCCTAATGAGGATTATATGTATCAGTAATGTATTTTGACGTTGTAAAAGAAAAGGCACAAAATTTAATAGATAATAAAAGCGCATTGATTCTTGCAATAGAATCATCCTGCGATGAAACCTCTGCTGCAGTTGTCAAGGATGGTAGAGAAGTGCTTTCAAACGTAATTTCAACACAGATACCCATACACAAAAAGTATGGCGGTGTGGTGCCCGAGATTGCTTCGCGCAGTCATACCACTGCACTTGTTCCTGTTGTTGAGGAAGCACTTTTAAAGGCTAACGTAACCTTAAATGATATAGATGCGGTTGCGGTAACGCAGGGGCCGGGGCTTATAGGCGCACTGCTTACGGGTGTGAATTACGCAAAGGCGCTTGCATTTGCAAAAAAGCTTCCGCTGATTGGCGTGCATCACATTCAGGGACATATTTCCGCTAATTTTATTGAGCATAAGGCACTTGAACCGCCGTTTGTTGCGCTTGCGGTATCAGGCGGTCACAGTCATATCCTTTACGTAAAGGATTACTGTGAATTCAGCCTTATGGGCGCAACCCGTGACGATGCGGCAGGCGAAGCTTTTGATAAGGTTGCCCGCGTGCTTGATTTAGGCTATCCGGGCGGTGTGAAGATAGATGCCCTTGCAAAAGAGGGTGATCCTGATAAATACAACTTTACCACTCAGCTTGAAAAGGAAGATAATTATGATTTTTCGTTCTCAGGCGTAAAGACGGCGGTTGTTAATCTGGTTCATAATATGGAGCAAAAGGGTATTACGGTACCTAAAGCCGATATAGCCGCAAGCTTTCAGAAAAGCGTTGTAAGAATGCTTACCGAAAAAGCGATGAAGGCGGCGGCAGATACAGGCTGCAATAAAATCGTTATTGCAGGCGGTGTGGCGGCAAATTCAAGATTAAGGCAGGAAATAGAACGAATGTGTGCTTCGGCACATACTGAATTATATTATCCAAGCCCTATACTTTGCACAGATAATGCGGCAATGATAGGTGCGGCAGGCTTTTATACGCTTATGAACGGAAAAATTTCCGATATAGATCTTAATGCCTTTGCAACAGGCGGATTAGACGAATTTTACAGAAAGTGAGATTTAATAAAATGAAAAAACCGTATTATATTTCAACACCTATATATTATCCCAGTGATAATCTTCATATCGGTCACAGCTATTGCTCAGTTGCGGCTGATACCATTGCGCGCTTTAAGCGTATGCAGGGCTATGACGTTTATTTCCTGACAGGTACTGATGAGCACGGTCAGAAGATAGAAAGAAAGGCTGAAGCAGTAGGCAAAACACCCAAGGAGTACGTTGACAACATAGTTGCAGGCGTTAAAAAACTGTGGGAACTTATGGACGTTTCGTACGATGGCTTCATCCGTACAACCGATGATTACCACGTTGAAGCGGTACAGAAGATATTTAAGAAGCTGTACGATCAGGGCGATATATATAAGTCCGAATACGAGGGTTGGTACTGCACACCCTGTGAAAGCTTCTTTACCGAAACACAGCTTGTTGACGGCAAATGCCCCGATTGCGGCAGACCTGTTGAAAAAACACGTGAGGAAAGCTATTTCTTTAAGCTTTCAAAGTATCAGGACAGGCTTATCGATTATATCGAAAAGCATCCCGAGTTTATTCAGCCGCCCTCACGCGCAAAGGAAATGATAAACAATTTCTTAAAGCCCGGTCTTGAGGACCTTTGCGTTTCGCGTACAAGCATTAAGTGGGGTATTCCCGTTACGTTTGATGAAAAGCACGTTGTTTACGTGTGGATAGATGCACTTTCAAACTATATTACAAAGCTTGGTTATCTTACCGAGGATCACTCGCTTATGGATAAATTCTGGCCCTGTGACGTGCATCTTGTGGGTAAGGAAATTATCCGCTTCCATACTATTATATGGCCTGCAATGCTTATGGCACTTGATCTGCCGTTGCCTAAGCAGGTATTCGGTCACGGTTGGCTTGTGTTCGGTGGCGAAAAAATGAGTAAATCAAGGGGTAACGTAGTTGATCCCGTTGTGCTTTGTAATAAGTACGGCGTTGATTCCATCCGTTATTTCCTTATGCGTGAAATGCCCTTCGGTGCTGACGGAAACTTCACTAACGAAGCGCTTTTTTCAAGAATAAACAGCGATCTTGCCAACGATTTAGGCAACCTTGTAAGCCGTACATGCGCAATGATCGAAAAGTATTTTGATGGTATTCTTCCCGAAAGCAAGGTAAACGAGGCTCCTGATGACGAACTTATTGCTTTGGCAGAAAACACATATAATGAGTTTGCAAAGAAGATGGACGAATTCCAGCTTTCAGGTGCACTTGCTGAAATTTGGAAGCTTGTTTCCCGTTGCAACAAGTATATCGACGAAACAATGCCCTGGGTGCTTGCAAAGGATGAAAGCAAGCGCGACCGTCTTGGTACGGTAATGTACAATCTTGCTGAATGCGTAAGAATTATCAGTGTTCTTATTGCGCCTGTTATGACAAAATCACCTGCAAAGATTCAGGCATCGCTCAGCGTTGACGAAAGCCTTACAACCTTTGATTCCATTAAAAAGTTTGGCGGTATCAAGGCAGGCGGTAAGGTAACGAAGGCTGAAGTACTGTTCCCCCGTATTGACGTTGAAGCTGAGTTCAAGGCAATGGAGGAAGAGAAAAAATTAAAGGAAGAGGCGGCAAAAAAGGCTGAAGAGAAACAGGAAGAGGCAAAGCCTGCTGAAGAAATTTCTATCGATCAGTTTGCTTCCGTTCAGCTTAAAACCGCAAAGGTATTGACCGCTCAAAAGCTTGAAAAATCAGATAAGCTTCTTGTTATGACTATGTTTGACGGCGAACGTGAGCGCACCGTTGTATCGGGTATTGCAAAGCATTATACCCCCGAAGAAATGGTGGGCAAAACGGTAGTGCTTGTTGCAAACCTTAAGCCTGCAAAGCTTCGCGGTGTGTTAAGCGAGGGTATGATTCTTTGTGCCGAGGATGGGAACGGAAACCTCTCACTTGTTTCACCCGAAAAAGCATTTGGCGCAGGATGTGAAGTAAGATAATGCAGTTTATTGATATTCATTGCCATTACGATGATCCACGCTTTGATAATGATAGGGACGAGGTAATTTCATCCCTTCCTTCAAAAAACGTGCTCTATGCCATTAACGCAGGTTGCACCGTTGAAGAAAGTCAATTCTGTCTTGAAATGGCAGAAAAATACGAACATATGTACTTCTGCGCAGGTGTACACGCGGTGAATGCTGACAAGTATTCGGATGAAAATCTTGAAAAATTAAAGCAAATGTGGAAGCACGAAAAATGTGTGGGCGCAGGGGAGATAGGTCTTGACTATTATTGGCAGGATAACCCTGAAAGAAGCGTACAGAAGAATGCATTTATAAAGCAAGCGCTTGCGGCAAAGGAAGCGGATATTCCCGTGGAGATTCATTGCCGTGACGCTATCGGTGATATGATAGAGATACTTAAAAGCGAGGATATTTCCTACGGTGTTATGCATTGCTTTTCCGAGAGTAAGGAAAGCGCAAAGCTGTGTCTTGATCGTGGCTTGTATTTTTCGTTTGGTGGTACCTGCACGTTTAAAAATTCAGTTAAAGCGCAGGAAAACTTAAGATATCTGCCCAAAGACAGAATACTTCTTGAAACAGATTGCCCGTTCCTTGCACCTGTTCCAAACCGTGGCAAAAGGAATGAATCATCCAATATCATTTACGTGGTTGAACATATTGCAATGCTGTGGAATATGACACCTCAAGAAGTATGTGATATTACCAATGAAAACGCAAAACGCCTTTTTAAAAAATTAAAGTAGGAGAATATGTTATGAAAAACAAAGTCAGAATACCATTTGCGCTTCAGATAGTTATGGACGATTTCGGCTGGCATGAAGGTGTCAATGAGCTTGCTCTTGGCGGACCTGCTAGAACGCATATAAAGAGAAAGCATACGCTTGAGGATATCGTTGTTGTAAACGAAATCGGTAAAAAAATCGGCATGCATATTCTTTGCGGCTTTACTATCGGTGAATGGGATAAGGATAATGTTTTACGCGGTATGAAGCATGCAACCAAGTATGAGGATAATTGGGACAGAAAAAAATATATCGATATGGATTTTGCTAATAAGGCGTATCAGATTATCGAGAACAGCGAATACATTGATATCGCCTTCCACGGTCTTATGCACGGATATTGGGAAGACGGCGAAAACTACGGAAATCCCCGTGAATTCTTTATGTACGACCTTCCTGAAGGTGCAACGGAAAGAAGACTTGATTACCCCGTTAAGCCTGTTTCGCCTGATTACGTAAGGGAGCATATTGAGGCTTGGTTTAAGATATATAACAGCTGGAATTTCACCAAAGAGGTTAAAGGTTTTATTTCTCCTGCAAGTCTTTATAAGGACGATTCACTTGCACTTAAATATGCGGCAGAGGTTGAAAAATTCGGCATCTGCTTTTGGAAAAACGGTTGGACGGAATTTAGCGGCAACACAAGAATGCTCAGAAGCATTGTGTTCTTAAAGGATCACGCAGATATTGCCGATTATTCGGATATGAATATTGACGTAAGCACCATTGCCGACCACGAATATAAGGCTGATTCGGAGGTAAGGGGACGCACGGTAGTAGGCTGCCATTGGGCTAACTTCCTGTGGGATGATCCCAAGGAAAGCATCAAACACGTTGACGAGTGGGCAGAGTACTTTAAAAGACAGGCTGAAATTTTCGGCTTTATGCTTTCAAAGAACGTTTCGTTTGCCGCCTCACAGGCACTTTACGAGGCTTATTCAAGGGTTGAATTTATTGATAACAAGTGCATTATTGACGTTTCACCTGTTAAGGCACTTGGCGCGCCTGAATTGAAAAACGAGTTCTATTTAAGCGTTGATAATTCTTTAAGCATAAAGAATGTCAATGGCGGCGCATTCTCGCTTTATGAAACGCACAATGATTTTAAAACCTACAAAATCGTTGTTGAAAATGACAGAATAGAAGTTGAAATGTAAAAGAAAACGCCCTCATATGAGGGTGTTTTTTTATGTTTGGCTTATTGATTGTGCAACTTCGGCTAAAAAATCCGTGTAGCCGCTTAATAGGGGAAAGTTACATTGAAGGGTTATCCACGCACATCTTGTGCCGTCAGAATAAATGACTGTTGCGTGATAACTTGCAGGGAATTCCCTCCCGCCGTTTGTTGAATAGTACCAAGGCGATGCTTGAATATAATTTCCGTTGGAAAGCTTTTCAAAATATCTTTCTTCGTAGGGGGCCGTATCCGTAATACTTACCGTGTACGTTCCCTTAAAAAGACCTTTTTTAAATGAATATTTCTCTTGCGCGGTGTTTGCTTTAAGGGGGAGAGCTGAAGAAAATGCGTTTTCAAGGTCTTCTGTTTTAAATTCAATGCTCTTTAATGAAACCGCGTAGGAAATGCCGTATATTAAAAGCGTTACGGCTACCACGATGGCAGACCACTTCAATATGGGCTTAAGAACCTTTTGCATACCTTCCTCCTTAACATTATGCTTAGCGTAATTATAAAATAAATTGGCAAGAAAGTCAATGTACAACTGTAATTCAAAGATTTAAAACCACATTTTTCTTTGGAAACGGACAACATCTCAATAAAACAAACACAATACAAAACAGGTTTGGCGAAAAACAGGAAAATTACGGTTTTTTATAAAAAAATGCGTGCATTTATATTTGGGTTGTGGTATAATATCAACGTACGCAAGTATGCTTTTTAAAAGGCACTTGCTAAAACATAATTCTATTAGGAGGACTAAAAAATGGCTTTAACAAATGAACAGAAGCAGGCTGCATTTGATGAACTTGCAAAGTTTATCGAAGAGGTAAAAGACGATCAGGGTAAAGTAATGCCCATCATGCAGCAGGCACAAAAGCTTTTGGGTTGTGTTTCTCTTGAAGTACAGGAATTCATTTCCCAAAAAACAGGCGTTCCCGTTGCCGAGCTTTACGGTATCGCTACCTTCTATGCACAGTTTACACTTGAACCCAAGGGTGATTACGTTGTTGCTGTGTGCCAGGGTACCGCATGCTACGTTAAGGGCGCTGCAAAAATTCTTGATGAGGTTAAGAATATCCTTGGTATTGAAGCAGGACAGACCACAAGCGACGGTAAATTCTCAATTCAGGATACACGCTGCTTAGGCTGTTGCGGTCTTGCACCTGTTATGACTATAAATGACACCGTTTATGGTAAACTTCTTCCCGAAGAAGTAAAGGACATTCTCGCAAAATATTAATTGTAGAAGGATTAAGCTTATATGAAGATCAGTACTATTAAAGAGCTATTGGATGCCGAGGTTTTATGTTTGGAAGATTCTTTGTCCCGGCATGTATATTCGGCTTGCGGCTGTGATTTGATGAGCGATGTTCTTGCCTACGTTAAGGATCAGGCGGTGCTTCTTACAGGCCTTGTAAATCCTCAGGTTATAAGAACAGCAATGATGCTTGATATGGTTTGCATCGTGTTTGTACGTTCTAAAATGCCTACCGAGGAAATGCTTGAGCTTGCAAAAGAAAACGGAATTGCAATTTTAAGCACCGATAAGCGTCTTTACGAGGCTTGCGGAATTTTATATTCCAACGGTCTTGTGGGCAATAAAGTTAAGGCATGAGTGAGCCTTTGATCTTTAACTTCGATGTTGACGGTAAGGATTTTACGTCTGCCGGTCAGGCATCGGTACAGGTTAAAAAGAATCTTCGCCAGTTAGGGCTTACACCCGAAATCATCCGCCGTGTTTCCATCGCTATGTATGAAGGCGAAATAAATATGGTCATTCACGCAGGTGGCGGCAAGGCACAGGTTCAGGTTGATGAAGATTGCGTTACCATCGTTCTTGAGGATAACGGCCCCGGAATCAAAAATATTGATCAGGCAATGCAGGAGGGTTTTTCAACTGCCCCCGATGCCATACGTTCATTAGGTTTTGGTGCGGGAATGGGCCTTCCCAATATGAAGCGTTATACTGATTCGATGGATATTACGTCAACGGTTGGTGTAGGTACCAAAATCGTTATGAAGGTATTGTTACAGTAGGTGGATTTTAATGAAGCTTTATGAGCATTCTGTGCAGTTGGACAGAAATAAGTGCATGGGCTGTACTACCTGCCTGAAGCACTGTCCGACAGAGGCTATCCGTATTAAAGACGGTCACACCGTTATCAAAGATGCACGGTGCATCGACTGCGGCGAATGTATCCGTGTATGTCCCCATAAGGCTAAAAGGGCGGTTTGCTCATCGTTAGCCGATATGGAAAAATTCAAGTGGAAGATTGCGCTTCCGGCACCCACGCTTTACGGTCAGTTCGATAATCTTGAGGACGTTGATTACGTGCTTCACGGATTAAAGAAGCTTGGCTTTGATCAGGTGTTTGAGGTTTCGAAGGCGGCCGAGCTTGTTTCGGCTTACACAAGGATGTACTTAAAGACCGACGGCATAAAAAAACCGGTGATAAGCTCTGCTTGTCCTGCGGTTGTAAGGCTTATCGGTCTGCGCTTTCCGTCACTTAACGATCACATTATGCATATGCTTCCGCCAATGGAGGTTGCGGCACAGCTTGCACGCAAAAAGGCAAAGGAAAACAATCCTGATTTAAAGGATGAAGAAATAGGCGTATGTTTTATTTCACCCTGTCCCGCAAAGGCAAGTTACGTTAAAAACGGCTTTGCTTCCTATAAAAGTCAGGTGGATGCAGTTGTTTCGATAAGCGATATCTATTTTCAGCTTATAGGCGAAATGAAAATGGAGGATAACGTTGAAACGTTTTCTGAATCGGGAATGATCGGCATTGGCTGGGCATCCTCGGGCGGTGAAGCAACCGCGATATTCAATGAAGATTATCTTGCCGCTGACGGTATTGATAACGTAATACGCGTGCTTGACCAGATAGAAAACGGAAACGTTCCGCCCCTTGAGTTTATTGAACTTAATGCTTGTGTCGGCGGCTGTGTAGGCGGCGTGCTGACAATACAAAATCCCTTCGTTGCAAAAGCAAGGCTTAAAAGCCTTAGAAGATTTCTTCCCGTTTCACAGAACTTTATTGACGGGAATAAGGAATACATACCCGATGGTTATCTTTTTAATGACCTTCCTGAATATCAACCCATATCCCGCTTAAGCAATTCTATGGCAGAATCAATGCGGATGATGGCGGATATTCAAAGGTTTAAGGAAAGTCTTCCGGGTATTGACTGCGGCTCCTGCGGGGCACCCACTTGCCGTGCGTTCGCAGAGGACGTTATTAAAAAAACTGCCTGCCCCGACGATTGCTTGATCAGGGCAAAATGGGCAGAAAAAAGGAAAAAACACAATGACTGTTAAACAGTTAAGTGAAATGTCAGAATTCGAAGCACTTACTCTTCCCGACGGCGAAAGAGAAATCAAGAACGTTTACATTGGTGATCTTTTAAGCTGGGTAATGGGTAAGGCACAGGCAGACGATGCGTGGATAACCATAATGTCCAACGTAAACGTAATTGCGGTGGCAACGCTTGCCGATACCGCCTGCGTTATATTGGCTGAGGACGTTGTGATTGATGAAGCCACCCTTAATACCGCTTTTTCAAAGAACGTCAACGTTTTAAGAACAAGACAAAGCGCGTATGAGGCGGCGAAAACGTTAGCAGGGCTTATATAATGAATAAGTATTATTACGACCTGCATATTCATTCGTGCCTGTCACCTTGCGGCGATGATGACAATACACCCAACAATATTGTGGGTATGGCAATGCTTTCGGGCTTAGATATCGTTGCATTGACCGACCATAACACCTCAAAAAACTGTCCTGCATTTTTTCAGGCGGCAAAAAAGCACGGCATTATAGCTGTTGCGGGCATGGAAATAACAACAAGCGAAGATATCCACGCGGTGTGCTTGTTTGAAACGCTAGAGGGTGCTATGGAATTTGACCGCGAGGTCGATAAAAAACGTATAAAAATTAAAAATAAGATTGAGGTTTTCGGGCATCAGTACATAATGGACGGTGACGATAACGTGATAGGTGAGGAAGAGCATTTCTTGCCAATTGCAACCACCGTTTCCTTAGAGGATGTTCCCGATATGGTAAGGGCATTTAACGGTGTCAGCTATCCTGCGCACATAGACAGGCAGTCCAACGGTTTGATACACGTGCTTGGCACGTTTCCCCAAACACCGTATTTTTCCTGCTTTGAGCTTAATGATAAAGCGAATCTTGATGAATACGTAAAAAAGTATTCCCTTGAAAATAAACGCTATATCGTGGGAAGCGATGCGCACTATCTTACCGACATAAAAGATAAGGATGCGTTTGTTATGCTTGATGATGAGCCGTATTCAAGCGCACTTGTCAGAAAACGGCTTATCGAGTGGCTGAAAGAAGGATAAAAAATGAAAGAGCTTTCACTTAATATTCTTGATATTGCCGAAAATTCGGTAAAGGCAAAAGCAAATCTGACCGAGATCTTACTTAACGAAGATGATGCTTCATTTGAAATGATAATAAAGGATGACGGTTCAGGAATGCCTGAAGAAATTGTAAAAGGTGTTACCGATCCGTTTTATACCACCCGCACCACAAGAAAGGTTGGCTTAGGGCTTCCGCTTCTTAAAATGGCGGCAGAGCAGACAGGCGGCGGTATAGAAATCACTTCATCTCAAGGCGAAGATCACGGCACAACAGTAAAAGCCGTGTTTTATAAGAATCATCTTGATTTTACACCGCTTGGTGACGTTGTTTCTACAATGACCATACTTGTACAGGGACATCCAGATACCGATTTTTTGTTCGTTCATAAAAAGGGTGAAAATGAGGTTAAGCTTGACACGCGCGAGCTACGCGAGGTGCTTGGGGCGGACGTTCCGTTAAACGAGTACGAGGTCATTAAATGGATAAGTGAATTTCTGCGAGAGCAGTATGAAAGTTTTTAAAAAGTTTAACAAAACAGAAAGGAAGAACAATATGAAATCATTAGCTGAACTGCAAGCAATCAAGGACAGAATGAAGGACAAGGTAGTTCTTCGCGAAGGAACAAACAGCGTACGCGTAGTTGTTGGTATGGCAACGTGCGGTATCGCAGCAGGCGCACGCCCTGTACTTAACGCCTTTGTTGAAGAAGTAAACAACAATGGCTTGGCTGAAAAGGTAGCCGTTTCACAGACGGGCTGTATCGGTCAGTGCTCACTCGAGCCTATCGTTGAGGTTTTCGAGGCAGGCAAGGAAAAGGTTACTTATGTTAAGATGACCGCTGAAAAGGTTAAAGAGGTTGTTGAAAAGCACCTTAAAGGCGGCAAGATCATCGTTGAATATACTGCCCAGCAGTTATAATATCGGAGGTTAAAAATTATGATTCGAGCACATGTACTTATCTGCGGCGGTACTGGTTGTACTTCTTCAGGAAGCGTTAAGATTCAGGAAGCTTTTGAAGAAAACCTTTCCGCTAACGGTATTAAAGAAGAGGTTAAGATCGTACAGACAGGTTGTTTCGGTCTTTGCGCATTAGGTCCCGTTGTTATCGTTTATCCCGATGGTACCTTCTACAGCCGTGTTACTCCCGAAGACGTTAAGGAGATCGTTGAAGAGCATCTTCTTAAGGGCCGTATCGTAGAGCGTCTTGTTTATGCTGATACAGGCGAAGAAAAGGTTGAGGATATCAGAAACGTATCACTTAACGATACTGCATTCTATAAATCACAGAAACGTGTAGTTCTTCGTAACTGCGGTGTTATTGACCCCGAAAATATTGAAGAATATATTGCAATGGACGGTTATGCTGCATTGGGTAAGGCTTTGACCGAAATGACACCCGATGAAGTTATTAAGGTTATTTCCGATTCAGGCCTTCGCGGTCGTGGCGGCGGCGGCTTCCCCACAGGTAGAAAGTGGGCACTTTGCGCACCTAACAAGGCTGACCAGAAGTACGTTGTATGTAACGCTGACGAAGGTGACCCGGGTGCATTCATGGACCGTTCAGTTCTTGAAGGTGACCCCCACTGCCTTATCGAAGCTATGGCAATCGCAGGTTATGCTATCGGTGCAACAGTAGGTTACGTTTACGTTCGTGCTGAGTATCCTATCGCTGTTAGACGTTTACAGACAGCTATCGATCAGGCTAAGGAATATGGCTTACTTGGTAAGAACATTTTTGGTTCAGGCTTTGATTTTGATCTTTCAATCCGTCTTGGTGCCGGCGCATTCGTTTGCGGTGAGGAAACTGCACTTATGACCTCAATCGAGGGCAAGCGTGGTGAGCCCAAGCCCCGTCCTCCGTATCCTGCGGTTAAGGGTCTTTACGGCAAGCCCACTGTTGAAAATAACGTTGAAACCTTTGCTAACGTTCCTCAGATCATTCTTAAGGGTGCTGATTGGTTCAAGAGCATGGGTACTGAAAAGTCAACAGGTACAAAGATTTTCGCACTTGGCGGAAAGATTGAGCACACAGGTCTTGTTGAGATTCCCATGGGTACACCCCTTAAGGAAATCATCTACAACATCGGTGGCGGTATCCCCAACGGTAAGAAGTTTAAGGCTGTTCAGACAGGTGGCCCCTCAGGTGGTTGTATCCCTGCTGATCTTATCGATATTTCAGTTGACTATGACACACTTACTTCCATCGGTTGTATGATGGGTTCAGGCGGTATGATCGTTATGGACGAAGACAACTGTATGGTTGATATTGCAAAGTTCTTCCTTGAGTTCATCGTTGACGAGTCCTGCGGTAAGTGCACACCCTGCCGTATCGGTACACGCCGTATGCTTGAGATACTTACAAGAATTACTGACGGTAAGGGCGAAGATGGCGATATCGAAAAGCTTGAAAGCCTTGCAAACACCATTAAGGATTCTTCACTTTGCGGTCTTGGTCAGACTGCACCTAATCCTGTTCTTTCTACCATCCGTTTCTTCCGTGATGAGTATGAAGCACATATCTACAAGAAGGAATGTCCTGCACACTACTGCAAGGCATTCGCTAAGTACGTAATTGACCGCGATAAATGTATAGGTTGCGGACTTTGCGCAAAGAATTGTCCTGTAAACGCAATTGAAAGAACTGATTACATTGCCCCCGGCAAGAAGCTTGCCGCATTCGCTATTGATACCGATAAGTGCATCAAGTGCGGCGCATGTATCGGCAACTGCAAGTTCAAGGCAATTGAAGTTAAATAATAGTGTGGGAGGTAATGAAAATGGAAACAAAAATGATAAATTTAACCGTTGACGGTATAAAAGTAACTGTTCCTGAAGGAACAACAGTTCTTGAAGCTGCAAAGGCAGCAAAGATCAATATTCCTACACTGTGCTATCTTAAGGGCGTAAACCAGATCGGTGCTTGCCGTATCTGTATGGTTGAAATCGAAGGTGCAAGAGGTCTTGCCGCAGCATGCGTTATGCCTGCAGGTGAGGGTATGGTTGTTAGAACCAACACCCCCAAGCTTCGTCGCGTAAGAAAGGACAACCTTGGTCTTCTTCTTTCAAACCACAACCGTGAGTGCACCACCTGCGTTCGTTCAGGTAAGTGTGAACTTCAGGCCCTTTGTAATGAGTACGGTGTTTCGGAAATCACTTATGCAGGTGCAAAGACTTTCTCACCTGATTGCATTGATGATGTTTCACCCTCAATCGTTCGTGATAACTCCAAGTGTATCCACTGCCGCCGTTGTATCGCTGCTTGTCAGAACATTCAGAAGATCGGTGCTATCGGCATGGGTAAGCGTGGCTTTAATTCAACAGTTGGCGCTGCGTTTGAGGTTACTCTTGCAGACAGCCCCTGCGTAAACTGTGGTCAGTGTATCGTTGCTTGCCCCGTTGGCGCGCTTCATGAAAAGACTGAGATCGATAACGTTTGGAACGCTATCGCAGATCCCGATAAGTTTGTTTGCGTACAGCCCGCTCCTGCAGTACGTGCTTCACTTGGCGAAGAGTTTGGTCTTCCCATCGGTACAGGCGTAACAGGCAAGATGGTTGCCGCAATGCGCAGACTTGGCTTTGATAAGGTGTTTGACACCGACTTCGGTGCTGACCTTACTATTATGGAAGAGGGAACCGAGCTTCTTAACAGAATTAAGAACGGCGGCGTTCTTCCCATGATTACATCCTGCTCACCCGGATGGATCACTTATTGCGAAAAATTCTATCCCGAATTTATTCCCAACCTTTCATCCTGTAAATCACCTCACGAAATGACAGGCGCTATGATTAAGTCATACTACGCTGAAAAGATGGGCATTGATCCTGAGAAGATTTACGTTGTATCAGTTATGCCCTGTACTGCAAAGAAGCAGGAAGCACAGCGTGAGGAACTTGTTACCAACGGCCTTCGTGATGTTGATGCTGTTCTTACCGTTCGTGAGTTCGCTACAATGGTTAAGACTGCAGGTATCGATTTTGCAGACCTTGACGATGAAGATTTCGACAGCATGCTTGGTGAATCAACAGGCGCAGGCGTAATCTTTGGCGCAACAGGCGGTGTTATGGAAGCTGCACTTCGTACCGTTTACGAGGTTGTAACAGGTGAGGAACTTAAGGATATTGATCTTCACGCAGTTCGTGGCTTCGACGGCATCAAGGAAGCTGAAATCGACCTTAAGGGTACAAAGGTTAAGGTTGCAGTTGTTCACGGAACAGGCAATGCAGAAAAGCTTCTTGAGGCTATCAAGGCAGGCGAGAAGGATTATACCTTCATTGAAATTATGTGCTGCCCCGGCGGTTGTATCACAGGTGGCGGTCAGCCCATCGTTGATGCAAAGACTCAGATGAGCGTTAACGTTCGTGAGCTTCGTGCAAAGGTTCTTTACGGTGAGGACGCTTCAAAGGCAAAGAGAAAGTCCCACGAGAACGTAGAGGTTCAGCAGCTTTACAAGGAATTCCTTGGCGAGCCCAACAGTCATAAGGCTCATGAGCTTCTTCATACAACCTATTCCGCAAAGCCCAAGTTTAAGAAGTAATTATTAAACAAAAGCAAAAACCCTCGAATTTTCGGGGGTTTTTTGTTTAATGGTATTTAATTATAACTTTAGCGTCAGGATAAAAATAATCGTTTTTTTTTAACCGTCGTTGCCGTCAATAGAAATGCTTTTCACGTTTATCCCATTTATCTTTGTAAGAGAGCTCATGTAAGCGGATGTTTTCTTTGCGTTTGTTTTCGCGTATGCGTGCTTCATCACGATATGTATGGTTATAAGTGTGGTTATAATTATGCGTAGTTGTTCTGTCATCCAATATTATTTGGTAACCGCAATGCTTGCAAGTAGCAATGTTGCCATCGATTTCAAACGTGCCACCGCATTTAGAACAATCAGCTAAGTCGTTTATTTTTATGCCTTTACTTCCTTTAATTATATATTCGTGTTATGCGAATTTGCGTGATGAGTAAAACTGATGTCGTTTGTGTTTTTGAAGAAAACTACATTATAATCCAAGCAGTTCCTTTTTCTTTATATCAAATTCTTCTTGGGTGATAATGCCTTGGTCGAGTAGATTTTTGAATTTTACGATTTCGTCAGCGGCAGAGAGAGTTGAGCCTTGGCGTGCTATTTGTTCAGCCAGCTCTTCTTGCCTTTTTATATGTGCTTGACGTGTTTCTGTAGCCCATTTATTAAGTGCGGTAAAAGCATCATCATCTTCACACTCATTTGTAAACAAGAATACGATGTGGTCACTTTGTGTGTTAAATCCGCTTTTTCGGAAGCGTATATAACCGGAAGTATTATTATTTGCGCGTTGTACATCGATGCAATCATATTCAATGTAATCAATAGTGTAATCACCTTCTATTATTTTGAATTTGTTGTTTGATGTTGTATTATCAGTACTTGAGCTAAATGCACCGGAGGCTGCTATGCTCAATCCGGTTTTGATTGTTCCGTTTATTACCCCTTTTTTTATTACATTTTTAGCCAATAGTTTAAAATCATCTGCGCTAAAAAGTATTTCAGGCGAATGCGAAGAAGAGTTCAGTATCTTATTATATTCTTTGAAAGCTTCTTCATGGTCAAAACCACTTGGCGTTGATAAGACACAGTGAGTTTTATATATCTTTAACTTTTGAGCATACTGGTTGTATGTTGTCATAATTAAGTCAGGTTGAATCTCATTGTCAAAATGTTGGTTTAGTGCATCGATTATATCCTGCGAAAATTTGTTTCGCTGTGCAATTTTCAGAAGATGCTTTCTGTTACGTTCCACTGATTCATTGTCATCATAGTCATCCTGTTTTAATTCTGCTATATTTAGTTTTTTTAAGCATGCGGCACAAATATTATTATTCATTATTGGATGCAACTGTCTTACAAGCTGTCCGCAACAAGCGCACGATACCATTTTGTTCATTTGAGCTGAGAAATAGTTGTTAAGTTCATTGATGATTTCCTGCGGAAAGCTTTGTTGCTGAGCTTTTTTTATTGCATAACGTTGCTTCTTTTCGGCATCAGAGTGCTTCTCGTACACACGTTTCCAAACAAGACCGCCGGCTTTAAAAAAGCATATTTTGCACAGAGTTGCAGAGCCGAACTTTTCGGGAAAAAGTGAATTTTTGTTACATACGTCGCATTGTTTCATATTGAAAATCTCCTTTTTTTATTTTGCATAATATTCTTTGCTTTTTTCGCGAAATAAAAAAGCGTGCGCAACCGAAGTTGCACACGCTGAAAAATGTACGACTTCAGTTTGCTACCACACAAAACTTCGATTTCCACACAGAAATGCGAATAAGAAGTCGACATCTTTACCAAAAATAAAATGCCCACTTCTGTGCGGAAAATTCATATGAAGTTTTGTGTGGTACATTGATTATACAGTATTTTTTGCGCACTGTAAAGAAGTTTGCGAAAATAAGGATAAAAAAACTTAAATTACTATTCAAAGAGCTGTGTTACGGCGATGATGTTATGCTTCTGCCTTTGTTTGCCCCCCGAATTTTTGGGGGTTTGTTTTTTAAAAAAGCACCGTTATTTTCCCTTGAAATTATCGAAAAAGAGTGCAAAATATAGGGAAAAAACGCATATGTTACAAAAGTGTTGCATTTATTTTCAAAAAGTGGTATAATGTACTCGGAACGGTATAGAATTTTAAAAAAAGGAGGAATAGCTATTGTTTAAACGAGTGATGCTGTCGGTGGTTATGGCAGTGATTTTGTGCGTTACTTCAGTGGTTTCAGTTATGGCAGTACCCACAACAACGTTAAAGCTGGGCAGTAAGGGCCCGGAAGTTATTGAGCTTCAGCAGAAGCTTGTTGAAAATGGCTATCTTGACGAAAAATATTTAACAGGCTTTTACGGGCCGAACACCGTTGAAGCGGTAAAGAAATACCAAAAAGAAAACGGCATTAAGCAGACAGGCGTTGTTGCCGAAAAGACCATTGAAGCACTTTTCCTCAAAAGAGAGCTTGACCCTACGATTGTAATGAAGAAGGGTGATGAAAGCGCCAACGTAAAGCTTCTTCAGCAGGTACTTTCCGATATGGGATATCTTGCAGAGGATAAGGTTACCGGTTATTACGGTGACGTGACCGAGGCGGCTGTTAAGAAATTTCAGAAGGAAAACGGAATTTCACAAACAGGAACGGTTGCAAAGCTTACAATTGAAAAAATAAATACCATTATTAACGGCACTAAGCTTGAGGTTGATAGGGTATATAAGTCGGGCGATGAGGATGAAGGCGTTAAAGAACTTCAAAGAAGACTTTATGAGCTTGGATATCTTGAAGAAAAGTACGTTACAGGTTACTACGGTGCAATAACTGTTGCTGCAGTAAAGAAGTTCCAGAAAAACAATCAGATAAGTCAGACGGGTACGGTAGCAAAGCTTACCCTTGAAGCACTCAATTCAGCAAGTGCAAAAATAAATAAGGTGGACGGGTCTGATCTTGTTGAATCCATAGCAAAGCCGGGAACGCTTCGTTACGGTGATACGGGCAAGCAGGTTAAGGAGTTACAGAATAACCTTAAAAAGCTTGGATATTTTTCGGGTGAAGCTACGGGCGAATACGGAAACGTAACCAAACAGGCGGTAATTAAGTTCCAAAAAGCATATTCACTTACTGCTGACGGTATAGCAGGCGCAAAGACTCTTGCAAAAATTAAATCCGCACTTTCGGGAAGCAGTCAAAGCTCCTCGTCGGGTTCGTCGTCAAGCAGTGCATCAAATAGCGGTGTGACGGTAAGCGGTTATACTTCGGCTAATATGGAAGTGGTAAACGCTGCACTTGCTTCATTAAGTGAGGCGCAGTTTGAAGAGGTTAAGCTTATGGCGCGTATCATTAAGCGTGAGGTAGGCGGAAAATCATACAAATGCCAGCTTGCCGTAGGAAGCGTAATAATGAACCGTGTTAAAAGAAGCGGCTTGACCGTTCGCGAGGTTATATTCTCGCCTAATCAGTTTTCTACTGCGAATTCAACTATCGATCGGGAAACCTATTCAACAAGTAACTACTATGCTGCACTTGAAGCATATATGGGCGTAAAGCCTATCGGAAATTGTTTGTATTTCTGTTCCAAGTCAGTGCGCTACACCTGTTGGGCAGGAAGAAACAGAACCTTCTATACTATGATTGATACTGAATGCTTCTTCTTGTAAAACGGAAATAATAAGTTAAAACCCCCGCGTTTGCGGGGGTTTTGTTTAAATAAAATTGGAACAACGTTATTTCTTTATTGTGTTTCTAAACTGCATTGGCGTGATGTTCACTTGCTTTTTAAACATATCGATAAAATAACTTGCGGTGGAAAAGCCTACGTCCTGCGCAATTTCGGTAATGCTTTTTTCGGTGGAAACTAACAGACGCTGTGCCTCGGTTATGCGGATATGGTTGACGTAAACGGTATAGCTTTTGCCCATAATTCGTTTAAAAAGCCGCGAAAAATAACTGTAGCTTAAGCCGCATTCGGCGGCAACGTCAATCAAGTTAGCGTATTGAAAATTCTTTTGCGTGTATTCAATGGCGTGCTGAATAATGCCCATTGTTTCGAAGCTTTCAAGAGAATTATCGGTTGTAAACCAGCTTCTTATAAGCCATAAAACAAGGCGGCTTACAAGAATTCTTAATGCAATTTCATAGCCGTAATCCTGTCGGTTCCATTCGTCCATAAGCTCGAAAAGTATATCGGGTATTTCCGAGTTCTTTAATTCGTCTTTTGTGAAAATACTTTTAACCGAGCCAATATCGGCAACGAAGGGCATTGCGTACTTGAATTCGAATACAGATTGCTCGGCGGCGTAAAGAATTTGCGGCAAAAATTTGATAACGATATAATTGCTTGTTACGTTTTTGTTTGAGCGTACCTCGTGAGGAAGACGCGAATTAACAACAACAAGGTCGCCTGTTTTAAAGTTATATTCCTTACCGCCAAAGCGCACAAACGCATCGCAATCGATGCCGTAAAGTATTTCAACGTAATCGTGATAGTGGGCAACGTGAAAGTATTCACTATGACTGATGCTTTGCGTAAGACATTGTATTGGTATTTCAAAGCCGTTAAGGTTGGCTTTACTTTCTTCGTATAGCTTCATTTTAGCCTCAATGTCAAAAATTCGATATTTCATTGCAGAAATATTATATCATAAATGTGCGGGAAATGCTATACTTTTACTATAAAAAATATAAAAGGAGAAAAATTATGGGTGACAAAAAAATTAAAATCGCTATAATCGGTAACGGTGGCATTGCCCGTTATGCTCACGCTCCTGCCTACGAAAAGATGGATAACGTTGAAATCGTTGGCACTTGTGACGTTATAGAAGAGCGTGCAAAGGAAATGGCAGAGCGCTTTGGTGCAAGCTTCTACTGCACCGATTATAAGGAAATTTTTAATATTGAAGGGCTTGATGCAGTTGATATCTGCACACCTAACTTATATCATTCAGTAATCGCAGTTGATGCACTTGAGCATGGCATAAACGTTTTCTGCGAAAAGCCTGACGCCATAAACGTTAAGGAAGCCGAAAGAATGAAGGCAGCGGCAGAAAAAAGCGGCAAGGTTCTTATGGTAATGCGCAACAACAGATATATGGAGGTTTCCTCATACGTTAAACAGTTTGTTGAAGACGGCAAAATGGGTGAGGTATATACTGCGCGTTGCGGTTGGCAGAGAAGGCGCGGCGTTCCGGGAAAGGGCGGCTGGTTTACCACAAAGGCGCTTTCGGGCGGCGGTCCGCTTATCGACCTTGGCGTACATATGATCGACCTTACAATGTGGCTTATGGGCAACCCCACTCCCGTTGCGGTAACAGGCTGTACCTACAATAAGTTTGCCGATAACAGTGTTTCCGATTCTTCACATGCACGCTTTGGCGACAAGCTTGAAAATGGCGGAACCTTTGATGTTGAAGATCTTGCAATGGGCTTTATACGCTTTGATAACGGCTGTTCAATGCAGATAGAGTTTTCGTGGGCATCCAACGTTGAAAAGGAAAAACGCTTCTTTGAGCTTCGCGGCACAAAGGCAGGTGCGTTCTGGTCTAGTGACGACAGATTAAGAATATTTGGCGAGGAATACGGACAGACAGTTGATATTACGCCTAATCTTCAGGAAAGAATGAGCGGTCACGAAGGCAACCTCAGGCACTTTGTTGATGTATTACTTGGCAAGGTAGAACCTATGTTTGTACCCCGTCAGGGTGTTGATATGATAAAAATACTTCAGGGCTTTTATGAGTCTGCAGAAAAGGGAGAGGAAATTAAATTATGATTAAGGTTACAGTTTGGAATGAGTTCCGTCACGAAAAAAGGTATGAGAACGTTCGTGCAATATACCCCAACGGTATGCACGCAACAATTAAGGAATTCCTTGAAAAGCAGGATGACATCACTTGCCGTCTTGCAGCACTTGATGATCCTGAGTGCGGTCTTCCTCAGGAGGTTATCGACGATACAGACGTACTTATCTGGTGGGGACATATGGCACATAAGGAGGTTCCTGATGAGCTTGTTCAGCGTCTTGTTACTGCAGTAAACGCAGGTATGGGACTTATTGTGCTTCACTCAGGTCACCATTCAAAGATCTTTAAGGCGCTTATGGGTACACCTTGCTCGCTTTCATGGCGTGATGACGATTTTGAGCGTATCTGGGTAATTGATCCCTCACATCCCATTGCACAGGGACTTGATAAGTACTTTGAGCTTGAAAAAGAAGAAATGTACGGTGAACCCTTCTCCATTCCCGAACCCGACAAGCTGATTTTTGCAGGCTGGTACGAGGGTGGCGAGCTTTTTAGATCAGGTTGCACGTATAAGCGCGGTAACGGAAATATTTTCTATTTCCAGCCCGGTCACGAAACCAACCCCACGTTCCATAATCCTAACATTCAAAAGGTAATCACCAACGCTGTTTATTGGGCAAAGCCTGTTATCCGTCAGGAAATTCTCTGCCCGCAGGTTGAAAGAATAGTTAAAAAGTAACTTGAAAAATGCTTAAGGAGTCAGTTCTGAATTTCAGAATTGGCTCTTATTTTTTTGAAAAACAGGCGTGACAAAACCAATGATTTATATAAACGGAAACTGCAGAAAATACTGATGATTAATGGGTTAAAAACAACAATATATTGGTTAAAATGCATTTTAGGTATTGAATTTAAAATTGTGTTATGATACAATTATATAAATATATGGCGTATATACAAAAGAGAGGAAATATATTTTATGACGGTTAAAACCTGGCTTGCAAACGAGCTTGAATTCACAAGCACCAAGACTTACCAAAACCCCTTTGAAGACGTAGATATCGATATGGTATTTACCTTAGGAAAAAGAAAGATGACGTTCCCCGGCTTCTGGGATGGCGGCAATACCTGGCGCGTACGCTTTTCGCTTCCTAAAGAGGGCGTATGGAATTATGAGCTTGTTTGTACTGATAAGGAAAATATAGGCTTGCAGACAAAGGGTACTCTTGAATGCGTAAAGTATGACGGCGACCTTGAAATTTACAAGCGCGGCTTTATTAAAACTGAACCTGATAAGCGTTATTTTATGTATAACGACGGCACACCGTTCTTTTATTTGGGTGATACCCATTGGAACTTCCTTAAGGAAGAATTCGACGAGCCTGGCGATCACGCAGGCGATCTTGAGTGTGATTCCCACTTTAAGTACATTGTTGATAAGAGATGGGAGCAAGGCTTTAACGTATATCAAAGTGAGCCTATTGGCGCAAATTACAGCCTTAGCGAAGGTCTTTTTGAAAAGGACCTTATCGGCTTCAGGGAGCTTGACGTGCGCTTTAAGTATATTGCCGACAAAGGCTTTGTTCACGCAAATGCACAGCTTTTATTCCCTCGCCTTATAATTTGGCTTAAGCGTTATGATGATAAGGAATATATTAAGCGCTTGGGTAGATATTGGGCGGCAAGATATTCGGCATATCCTTGCCTTTGGACGTTGGGACAAGAGGTGGATAACGACTTCTACTATACCCGCGGTGATCAGAAAAAATTTACAAAGGAAAACAATCCCTTTATTCTTGTGGCTGAGGGACTTCATAAAAACGATGCCCATAAGCAACCCCTTACAGGTCATATGGAATTCTTCTCATATGCAAGCGGTCCTGCTAATGACGGTACTTCGCCATCAACGTCTGCATTCAGAAACGTTGAAGGTCATAACTGGTACGGATATCAGTGGTCAAGGGGCGTTGATAAGCCTATTGACTATACCTTCGGCAGAGACGGTCTTTTAAACGGACAGGGTAAGGTATGTATTCTTTACGAATCACGCTACGAAGGACTTTGGACAAAGAACCTTGGTGCAAGAAGTGAAGGCTGGCTTGCTTACCTTAACGGCTTGTATGGCTACGGCTACGGCTGCGCTGATATCTGGCTTTACAAAGGCACGTATCAAATGAACCACGATAGCTTTGACGGTGTTGATACCATCACCCCCGAGGATAAGGCTATCTTCTGGTCAAAGGCGGTTGAATACGAAACTGCATATCAGCTTAAGTATATGAAAGATTTCTTTGAAAAGCTTCAGTGGTGGAAGTTGATTCCCCGTTTTGATGCTGCAAGCTACTTTGTTTCGGATAAGGAAAACTTCCATTCAATAGCTACCGATGAAAGAGATACAATGGTAATTTATTTCTGCAATATCGGTTACGAAACAGGTAAACTTACCAATCTTGATGACGCTGAATATACTTATCAGTGGTTTAACCCCAGAACAGGTAAGTATCACGAAAAGCGCAGTTTCTGGCCTGATAGCTTCAGAAGTTATCATATCGAACAGAAGCCTGATAAGATGGACTGGGCAATTTTAATTGAAAAGAAGAAGTAATTAAAAAAGGAGATACAGTAATGGAAATACAGACTTGGCTTGCGTACGAGCTTGAATTTACAAGTACAAAACCGTACGAAAACCCATTTGAAGACGTTGATATTGAAGCCGTATTTACTTGCGGCAGTAAGACGGTTACCTTCCCCGGCTTCTGGGATGGCGGCAATACCTGGCGTGTGCGCTACTCACTTCCCAAAGAGGGCAAGTGGGAATACAAAGTAACCTGTACCGATAGCGAAAATACTTCACTTACAGGCACAGGCGCTCTTGAATGCGTTAAGTATGACGGCGATCTTGAAATTTATAAGCGCGGCTTCCTTAAAACGAAAACTCATACCCGTTACTTTATGTACAATGACGGCACACCCTTCTTCTACTTAGGTGACACCCACTGGACAATGCCTAAGGAGGAGTTTGACGAGCCCGGTGACCATGCAGATGACATTGAGTGCGAATCACACTTTAAGTACATCGTTGACCGCCGTGTTGAACAAGGCTTCACCGTATACCAGAGTGAGCCTATTGATGCACAGTTCAGCTTAAGCGCAGGTCTTTTTGAAAAGGACCTTATCGGCTTCAGGGATCTTGACAGACGCTTTAAGTACATTGCGGATAAAGGTCTTGTTCACGCAAACGCACAGCTTGTTTTCCCCGATATTCTTGTAAAATTCAAGCGTTATGATGATATTCCTTATATGAAGCGTCTTATGCGCTATTGGGCGGCAAGATATTCGGCATATCCTTGTCTTTGGACGTTGGGACAGGAGGTCGATAACGACTTCTACTATACCCGCGGCGATCAGACACGTTTTACAATGGAAACTAACCCCTACAAGTATCTTGCAGAGGAATTACATAAGTTTGATGCGCATAAGCAACCTCTTACAGCGCATATGGAGTATTTCTCCATTTACCCCCCGCCGGGATATGAGTGCACCTCTGTTTCTTCATCTGCCTTTAGAAAGGTTAAGGGACACACCTGGTTTGCATATCAGTGGAGTCGCGGACAAGATAAACCCCTTGATTACGTTTTCGCAAAGGATGGCTGGCATAACGGACAGGGCAAGGTATGTATTCTTTACGAGTCAAGCTACGAATATCTTGCAACAAAAAGCTTTGGTGCAAGAACAAAAGGCTATATAGCATACCTTAACGGCTTGTACGGCTATGGCTACGGTGCACAGGATATGTGGTACTACAAGCCTAACTACGAAATGAAGAAGGATAGCAACGACGGTCTTGATACCGTTACGGTTGAGGATAAGAAGATACATTGGTCAAAGCTTGTAAATAACGATACCGTTAAACAGCTTGGTTATATGAGAAAGTTCTTTGAGGATATTAAGTGGTGGAAACTTATTCCCCGATTTGATAATCCTTCTTACTTCCTGCCTGAAAAGGAAGGCTTTTATGCAATAGCAACCGATGAACGTGATACAATAGTAGTTCAGTTGTTTAACATCGGTTATGAAACAGGTAAGCTTAACTGGCTTGAAAATTGTGAATATACTTATCAGTGGTTCAATCCCAGAACAGGTGAATATTCTAAAAAGCACACCTTCTGGCCCGATACTTACAGGATGTATCAGATTGAGCAGAAGCCTGATAAGTTTGACTGGGTATTTATTGCTCAAAAGAAAAAATAAGAAGGTGAAAAACAATGTATAACGTTCCTGACGTGCTTACGTCGTTAAGCGGTATTAAAATAGACAGTAAGGAATTATGGGAAAAATACAGACGTGACGAGGTTTTAGGTCTTTGCGAACGCTACGTTTACGGTATCCGTGATATTGAAAGACCTGAAGATTTGTTCTTTAACGTTGAAAGCGTAAGCGAGGTCTACGGTATGACCTGTAAGGAAATACGCGGCGGCTTTGGCGATTATAGCTTCCCTTTTAAAGTATATCTTCCCCAAAGTGCAAAAGAGCCTGTTCCTGTAATGATTTACGTAATGCACGAAAATCTTGAGAACAAGCTTCAGTTCCAGGAAGACGGAAATATGTTTTCCGAGGAGCTTGAAAGCTACCTTCCATTAAAGTATGCAACCGACCGCGGTTACGCAGTTGCGGCTATGCCTACAAGAGAGCTTTACCGCGAATGGAATACCCGTTCGGAATATAAGGTGGGCGTATTTGCGGCGGTAAATAATAAGTATCGCACAAAGTATTCGTGGGCATCGATTTCTGCTTGGGCGTGGGGCGTAAGCAGAGTTATGGATTACCTTGAAACCGATCCGCAGGTTGATGCAACTCGCGTGGGTGTTACAGGTCATTCAAGAAGCGGTAAGGCGGCATTATGGGCAGGTGCAACCGATGAGCGTATTTTCCTTGTGGCACCTAACAACTCAGGCTGTATGGGCGCGGCACTTTTAAGGGGCAAAAAAGGCGAGCACGCAGTTAAAATAAATATAAGCGATTGGTTCTGCCCCAAGTTTAAGGAATTTAACGATAACGAAGATATTCTGCCGATGGATCAGCATATGGTATTGGCACTTTGTGCACCAAGAAATATGTATATTACCGATTCAATTCTTGATGAATGGGCAGATCCTGATGCTGAGCTTCGTTCAGCACAGCTTGCATCTCCCGTGTGGGAGCTTTATGGCAAGAAGGGCGTTATAATGAGTGATGAAGCACCCGTTGTAAACAAGGTTTATCAGGAGGGTACCATCGCATTTCACGTTAAAGAGGGTGACCACAGCCAGACGATGTTTGACTGGGAAAACCTGCTTGATTATTTCGATAAAATCAAATAAATTAAAGGACGGGAGTTTTCCCGTCCTTAGTTTTTATATATCCTCTTCAATTATACCGTATGTTTCGTACAGGCGGTTCTGGTTAAAGTAAAGCACCTTAAAATCACCTTTTATGGCGTATATCTTGCTTGCGGTAAGGGAAATTTCAAGCTTTAAACTTTTTCCCTTTAAATAAGAAGTATCCTTATTATGCCACGTAAGAACGCGATCGGTATGGTCACCTGTGAATAAATCAAAATCATCGTAGTCAAAGCCTTCGATAACGTTCATTGCGGTATCAAGAAGTCGGCATCTTACCGGCTCGGCGGCAGAAACGTTAAGCGAAAGCGCACCGTTGATTAACAGGTTTCTTGTCCTGATAACGCCTGCACCCTGGCTTTCGAGGGATATGAAGCGATCTTTCTTAAGCTTAAAGGTAACGATGCTTCCCGTACCCTTTTCCCTGAATTTTCCGTGCTCACCCTGCGAGGCGGCAGAAATAATATAAATGCCGTCGTCAGTTTCAAGCATTTGTGTTGCAAACAGGCAGCCAAAGTAGGGCAGCATAGGATCTTCCTGCGGAATAAGCGATTTCCTTAAGCTGCGCATATAGTGAAGTCCGTTAAACGAATACGCAAGCTCAGGGTACAGCTTACCTAAATTATTTAAAAGCTGATTGCCCACGGTAACACTTTCGGAATTGTTGGGGCGCAGGTATTTCCATGGCATTGCAATATAATATCTGTCGTAGGGTAAAACGGGCATACCGTAAATTTCAGACATTGCTTCGTCAATGGAATCGGTCTGCATTGTGTGCAAAACAGGTGAAAACTCCCTAAAATCCTCGGTGGTAACTACACAAACACGTCTGTCTGCCCAATGGGGACGGCAGGTAATAACGTATTTATTTATTTTTTTGGAATAAAAGCAAAAAATTCCCGGCTCAGAACCCTGTGTGTTCCAGGTGGTATCAATCTTTTTCCAAGAGAAAAGATCCCCTGAAACGTACAACTCATCCTTCATACGCAAGCCGGGGGCATAGCGGCAATAAAACAACTTGTAGCGTTCTTCCTTCTTTGCACGCTTGTCCTCATAAACCCAGCCTTCGCCTTCGGTTAAAGGAAATATCTGATTAAAAAGCTTTCTGTCCTTAATATCAACGTACTTGGTTGTATCAAGGGGCTCCCACGAAACAAGGTCCTTACTGTGCGCGGCACACATATACAAATCAAGCGTGGGGCAATCATCCGTTGCGAGAATGTTATATATCATAACGTATTCGTTAAGCTCTTCGGAAAAAACAACGCTTGGCAGACCTGCAGAAATAGAAAGGTCTGACGGGTCACGGTAGGTGGCGGAAGGAATATATTCAGGCTTAACGTAGTCACGGTTAAGGTTTACGCGTGCGCCAAGATCCTGATCATCAAAGAAAAGTATCATAAAAATCACCTCGCATTATATGATAGCACAATAAGAGAAAAACTTCAAGCAAAAGTATATTGCAAAAAATCCGCAGTAAATATGGGGGTTTATGCACAAAAAAGCACAAAATGCAATGTTTATGAGTACAAAAAGCAATTTTATTTGCAAAAAAACTGTGCTATAATATAGTTATAAATTTTAAGGAGGAATCTTTATATGAAAAAAATGCGTGTTGCTATTATCGGACAGGGAAGAAGCGGAAGAAATATTCACGGTCAGTTCTTCCTTGACGATATAAATGATTTTTGCGAAGTAGTTGCAGTTGTTGAACAGGATGAACAAAGAAGAAATTGGGCAAAGGAAGATTTTAAGTGTGACGTATATGCTGATTATACCGAGCTTTTTGGAAGAGATGATATTGACGTTGTTGTTAATGCTTCGTTCTCGGAAATGCATTATCCCATTACAAAGGATCTTTTAATGCACAAGTTCAACGTGCTTGTTGAAAAGCCCTTCTCAAGAACAATATACGAGTGCAACGATCTTATCCGTACCGCAAAGGAAAACGGTGTTATCGTTACTGCATTCCATCAAAGCTTATTTGCACCTAACTTTGTAAAGTTTAAGGAGATTATTAAAAGCGGCATTATCGGTGACGTTTATCAGATAAACCTTAAATATTCAGGCTTTGCTCGTCGTTGGGACTGGCAGACATTGCAGTATAAGTGCGGCGGAAGCGTGTACAATTCAGGCCCCCATCCCGTTGGTCAGGCACTTGATCTTTTAGGTTGGGATAAGGATACCCGTCTTGAGTTCTCAGCACTTTCGAGAAACCTTACAAGCGGTGACGCAAATGACTGCGGCAAGCTTATTCTTACTGCACCTAACAAGCCCTTTATTGATATCGAAATCAATGCAGTTGATGCATTTGCAGGTGACTTTGTTATGAAGGTGTTCGGCAAGTACGGCACACTTTTAATGGGTCACAGCAAGTATCAGTTAAAGTATATCGATCCTGCAAAGCTTGACGAAAAGCCTGTTATCAAGGAAAGCTTAAGAGATGCCGAAGGCAAGCCGATATACTGCAGTGAAAAGCTTGACGTTGTTACTGTGGAAGAAGAGGTTAAGGGCAGTGCATTCCACGAGGCAGTAAACACCTTCTACCGTCAGCTTTACGCTACAATAATGGAGGGAAAGGACCTTGTTGTTACACCTGAAAAGGCAGCAATGGTTATTAACGTTATTGAACAGGTACATGCTGATAATCCTCTTTCAGTTGACTTCTAAGGAGAATATGATATGTTTAGAGTAGCATTTCTGGGGGTTGAAAACTCACACGCCAATTCGTTTTTGACCTTCGTTGTTAAAAATGGTGAATATCCCGATATCGAGGTTGCAGGCGTTTACAGCTATGATGCTGAGGTTACTAAAAAGCTGAACGAGGAGTTTGGCGTTCCTGTAATGGAAAATTACGATTCTCTCGTTGGTCAGGTTGACGGTATCGTTGTTACTGCACGTCACGGCTCGAATCACTATAAATATGCAAAGCCTTATATTGAAGCGGGCATTCCTATGTTTATCGATAAGCCTATTACCGCTGACACAAAGGAAGCCAAGGAATTTATGGCAGAGTGCGAAAAGCATAACGTAAAGGTTACGGGCGGTTCAATGCTAAAGCACACTAATGAGGTTAAACAAGCAAGGCTTTTAGTTGAAGAAGCACAGAACGATGAAAAGCATACAGTTATAGGCGGTCTTGTTTGTGCACCTATCCTGCTTAACAGCGAGTATGACGGCTTCTGGTTCTATTCACAGCATCTTGTTGAAACCCTTGGCTCAATTTTCGGATACGATGTAAAGAGCGTTTTTGCGACGCAGAACGATAATAAAGTAAGCGTTATTTTCAGATATGCTGATTATGACGTTATGGGTAATTATACTCAGGGCGCAAACGTTTATCACGCTGTCGTTATCAGAAAGTCAGGACTTGAAAGCAAGAAGATCGACCTTAACGGTGCATCCAAGGAGGAATTTGAAGAGTTCCATCAGCTTCTTATAGGCGGCGAAATGCAAACCACATATAATGAATTTATTAAGCCGGTATATATCATTGATGCAATTATCAAATCAATGGATGCAGGCACGTTTGTAGAGGTAAATTATGATTAAAGAAATTAAGACCGATAAATTGACTACCTTCGTTTTCCAGACACGTGACGAAATGGGTAAGGCGGCAGCAAAAGCGGCTGAAGAAGCAATAAACAAGGTTATTAACGAGAAAGGTTATGCCAACGTAGTATTTGCGGCGGCACCTTCACAGAACGAAACGTTAGCACATCTTTTAAATTCGGATATAGATTTTACAAAGATAAATGCTTTCCATATGGATGAGTATGTAGGACTTGATATCAATTCAAAGCAGTCCTTTGCAACGTACTTAACTGACCATATCTTTAAGTTAAAGCCTTTTAGAAGCGTAAATCTTATTCCTGCAATGGATGCTGAAAAGGGTTGCGAAGCCTATACCGCACTATTAAAGGAATATCCCACCGACGTTGTTTTAATGGGAATAGGCGAGAACGGACATATCGCGTTTAACGATCCGCCCGTTGCAGATTTTAACGATCCTTATTTAATTAAAAAGGTTACTCTTGATGAAATTTGCCGCAATCAGCAGGTTCACGATAAGTGCTTTGATACGCTTGATGACGTACCCAAGTTTGCATTGTCGTTGACCGTTCCTGCTTTAATGAGCGCAAAGTATCTTATATGTACGGTGCCTGCACCTACAAAAGCCAATGCCGTTTACGATATGCTTAACGGCAAGATAGGCGAGTGGTGTCCCGCAACTGCGTTAAGAAATCACGATGACGCAAAAATGTTCCTGGATAAAGATAGCGCAAGCAAGGTTCTTTAAGGAGAAATTATGGAAAATTTAAGGCTTCACGGCGGAAATCTTATTATAGGTGACGAAATAAAAAAAGCCGACCTTTTAATTAAGGATGGCAAGATAGAAGCAATCGTAAATGCTGAAATATCAAGCCCCGACTATAAAATGCACGATTGCACAGGTATGAACATATCTGCCGGCTTTGTGGAAATCCACTCACACGGCGGTGGCGGAAGCGATTATATGGATGCGGAAGAGGATACCTATAAAAACATTTTAGGCCTTCACGTTCAGCATGGTACAACCTCGGTTATGCCTACTACGCTTTCGGCAAGCTGCGAAGGCTTGTGCAAGGCACTTGACAGTTATCTTCAGGCTGAAAGCGATAAAAACTTGCCTGTAAACCTGCTTGGCGTGCATATGGAAGGTATCTATATTTCGCCCAATCAGGCAGGCGCACAGCCACCCGAAAATATCAGGGCGTTTAATGAAAAGGAGTATAAGCTTCTTTATGACCGCTCACAAGGAAAGATAAAAAGGTGGTCGGTTGCACCTGAGCTTGACGGCGCAAAGGAATTTGCCGATTTTGCCAACAAGAACGGAATTACGTTAAGTATTGCGCATTCCGATGCTGATTTTGATACGGTCGTAAAGGCTTTTGATTGGGGATACCGCCACGCCACGCATTTGTATTCGGGTATGAGTACGGTTTTCAGAAGAGAAGGCTTCCGTATTGCAGGTGTTGTTGAGGCGGCATATTACCTTGACGGTATGAATGTTGAGCTTATTGCCGACGGCTGTCATTTGCCCAATTCCTTACTAAAGCTTGCAATCAAAACAAAAGGTACTGACCGTGTGGCATTGATTACCGATTCAATGCGTGCCGCAGGGCAGACCTCAGGCGAAAGCTTCCTTGGTAGTAAGGATGAGCCTATGCCTGTTGTTATCGAAAAGGGTGTTGCAATGCTTTTGACACACGATGCCTTTGGCGGCAGCATAGCAACAAGCGACAGACTTATTAGAACTATTCTCGGTGCAGGTTTTTTACTTAATGAAGCCGTTAAAATGGCAACGGTTACACCCCTTAAGATGATGAACCTTGACGTTAAGAAGGGTGTTCTTAAGGAAGGCTATGATGCTGACATCTGCGTTTTTGACGATGATATCAACATTAAAAACGTATTTGTCAATGGTATAAAGAGAGTATAAAAAAAGGAGGCGGTTTCGCCTCCTTTTAGTTTTTAGATATTACAGCTTACTTCAATATCCTTTTCGAAATATTCTGTGTTATCGGGAAGAATAATTTTTACCTTTTCGGGTGCGTTGACCTTTAATGTCAGCGTGCCGTTTTCTTTTTTCCATTGAACGTCAATTTTACCCACAGGTGACATAACGGTACCGGAAGCAAAATCATTGGCGTAAACGTAAGGCTTAACTACAACCTCGTTTACGGTGGGCTTTACACCTAAAATACAGGCACCGAATTCGTAAATGGGAACCGAGCTCCATGCGTGGCAATCACTTCTGTTACCGCTTGCGTTTTCAATCCACGTGGTGCAATGCATATCAAGCATTTTGCGCCATTCATCAAGCATCTGATAAGCAAGGTTGTAAAGGTTTGCCTTTTCGTAAGCACGCATAACGAAAAACATCATTGAATATGAGCATACAGGCAAGCTCTTGTCGTCGTAAGCGCGCTGAAGCAGATCGGTTGCTTCAGCGCCTGTTATAACGTCAGCCAATATTGCCCATATCTGCGAGTGAAGGCTATATACCTCTTCCTCATAATCCCTAAACATCCTTTTATTTTCATCGTAGAAATATGCTTTTGCGTTAATGCGAAGTGCATTTGCTTTTTCTTTGTATTCCTCTGATAAACCGTTTCTGCCAACGAAGGCAGCCATTTCGGCGGCATTTTCGTAGGCAACGATAAGCATAAATGAATACACTGCAATGCTTCCTGTGTTGGTAGGTACACCACCACTCCAGATAGAAACCCAGTCAATGTAGTTCCAGTTGCCTAAAACACCTACTACACCGTTTTTTTGTCTTTTTTCAAAGTAACGCAATACACCGTCGGCAACGGGAAGTAGATCGGCAATACGCTCCTTATCCCTTTCATAAAGCATATGGTCGTGAAGCATATAAATATAATGCAAGCCAAAACCGGGGATGCGTTGCTTTCTTACTGAGGGCGTACGTGCAGGAATCATTCCGTCGGGGAAGCGTCCCTCGTTAAAATCGTTAATACACTTGATAATGAGGCGTCTATCATCGGTTAAATGCCTTAAATAAAGTGCCTGAAGGCGTGAATCCATTACGTACTGCAGTTGCTCGTAATAGGGGCAATCCTCAAAGGAATCGTGCATACAGTTATTTAACGTGCGTATGCTTACCTCCCATATTTTTTCAGAATCCTCATCCGAAGAAACAAACTTGCTTATATTATTTAACGGGTAACGCATTCTAAAGAACTTTATGTCTGTTAATGATGCTTCGCCCTCGATTTTAACTTCAATAAAGCGGAAACACTGCCAGAAGAACGTTTCAAAAACCTGCTCGCTTCCGTCAAGAATAATAACGTCTGATGAACCGCGGATAATACCACTTTCGTCATCACGGATACCGCGGTAGAAGGAGCCGTCCTCACGTGTTTTCCAGAACGTTTCTGAATAGGTCAAGGTAATTTTAGTGCCCTTTTTACCCGTAACCTTAAACTGCACCGCACCTGTTGAATGAACGCCTGCGTTTAGTATAAACGAGGTATTCTTGCCCGAAAAGCTTTCGTAATTTACAAAATTGCTTTCGTTATACGTAAGGGGCGGAATAGGTGATGCAGTAAGGCGGTAAAAATGAGATTCACCGCAGCCTTCAAAAATATCGGTAAAATATTCGTTTACCCACTTTGATTTCATCGGGGTTAAGAAAAGTGCGGGAACAAATTCTCTTTTAAAGTTATTAAAATTGATTTCCTGAAAAATACCTGCCATTGATGCACCGCTTACATTGGTGCTTGCAGGGGGCAGAATGGTAAATTCCGCGCAGGGTGAAACAAGCCAGCTTTCGTCGGTAACAAACGTTTCTTCGTCAATTTTAATTAAAGCGGCAACGGCGACAGAAGGTCCTGTCAGTATAGTTTCAACGTGTCCGCGGGTGCTCTTGGGGGTGGTTGGGTCAAGGTGAAGCACGTAAACCGAGATTTCGTTTTCGCCTGCTTTTACGTAGGGAAGAATATTAACGGTATCATAAAATGAATGAAATTCGCTTCTCTTTGCAGGACCCACCTGCACGAATTTGTTGTTTATGTACAAACGGTACTTGGTATCGGCAGAAAGCTTTATTTCCGCTTTTTCGGGTATTGAATCTAACGTGAGATTCTTTTTAAACTGAAAAAGACCGGGCTTGTGACCAAGCGCTTCGTGTGTAACCCACATAATAAATATTCTCCTTAAGGATTAAGCCCACCACATTTCACCCATAGGCTCAAACGACATAATATCCTTTAAGAATGTGATAGCCTTTTCAAGACCTTCTTCAACGGACATAAACATATCCTCGTGCTCAATTGAAAGCACACCGTCATAGCCAACCATACGAAGCATACTTACAAAGTTCTTCCATGACTTTGTATCTATGCCGTAGCCAACTGTTCTGAACGTCCATGAACGGTTAAGCACGTCTGAATAGTGACCTGTTGAAAGCACACCTGCTTTTTTAATGTTTGCTTCGTCAAGGTATGTATCCTTTGCGTGGACATGATGGATAGCGTCACCGCCAAGAGTGCGTACTGCTTCAGCAGGATCCATACCCTGCCAGATAAGGTGGCTGGGATCAAAGTTTGCACCGATGGTATCGCCAACTGCTTCACGAAGGCGAAGGAGTGAGGTGGTGTTATATACTGCAAAGCCGGGGTGCATTTCAAGTGCAATCTTCTTTACACCGTGTGCGTTTGCAAACTTAACTGCTTCCTTCCAATAAGGAATCAGCACTTCGTTCCACTGATAATCAAGAATCTTTGTATAATCTTCGGGCCATGAGCAAGTTACCCAGTTAGGTGTTTTATCTTCAGGTGAACCACCGGGGCAGCCTGAGAACGTAACGATAGTATCAACGCCAAGTTGTTCAGCCATTAAAACGGTTTTTTCAAAATCACTCTGGAATTTTGCGGCAACGGCTTTATCGGGGTGTACGCAGTTTCCATGGCATGAAAGTGCGGCAATGGTCATATCGTACTTTGATAAAAGTGAACGTAAAGCTAAAAAGCTTTCAGGGAATTCAAGATATTCATCGGGGTTAAGATGTGTGCTTCCGGGGAAACCTCCGCAACCAACCTCAAGCGTGTGAACACCGCGGTCTGAAAGCCATTTTAAAGCCTCTTCAAAGCTTCTGTCATAAAGTGGAACTGTAAGAACGCCTAATTTCATAATAAAATCTCCTTATTTAAAAATTCTGTTTAAGTTGTCAATACAGATTTTAACACTGTCAATGGGTGCACAGGTATAATGCTCCTGCTCAATAATACCGATGGTTGTGCCGGCCTTTTCGGCTTCAGCCATAATGTTCTTCCAAGGAAGAATACCGTCACCGAATTCAACGTTGCTGCCATCAAAGTTATATTCTTTCATATGAATTGAAATGATTCTGCCTGCATTTTCGCGAATGAAATCAATGGGATCTACACCTGCGGTCTGTACCCAGAAAACGTCGGGCTGTAATTTAATGCCGTTAATGGAACGGATGTAATCCATGGGACATTTGCCGCTATCAAACTTCTTGAACTCGTGTGCGTGGTTGTGATAACCAAAGTCGAAGCCTTCCTTTTTAAAGGCCTCCATCATTGCGCCAATTGCATCAACCGAAGCCTTTGCGGCTTCTTCATCGGGGAAGCTGTAATAAGGAAGCACGATATGGTTGTTGCCAACCGCGTGGTTGAACTCAACCTCGTTCTTAAAGGCTTCCTTATCGGTGAAAAGGTGATAACCAACGTGTGAAGAAATGCCATTTATGCCAAGGTCGTCAAGCAGAGCTTTCATATCCTTGCCGTTCATGCCGTAATAGCCTGCAAATTCAACGTTTTTGTAGCCCATTGCCGCAAGCTTTTTTAAGGTTGAAACGTGATCAATCTTGGTATCATCCCTTAATGAATAAAGCTGTAAACCAAATGTGTAATTCATTTTTGAGACCGTCCTTATTGTTTTTTATTAGTATACGGCAAAATAGCCGCGTTTTCAAGACTTATATGTATAAATATCAGACAATTATTGCGGATTTTGCGCTATTGAAACCTGAAGCGAGGTGGTTATTTCCGCAACCACGTTCTCGGCGATCAATGCGTTAAGAATGGCAACGGGCTTTAATTCGTGTGTGCCGACTGCAGTATCACGCAGTGAAAGATTAACTGAAACGTCACCGTCTGCAAGCGAGTTTACAACGCTTTTAGGGCCTGTAACCATAACGGAAATGGGAATGGAAGTGCTGCCGTCACCGGTTACTGCATACGTTTGACCGTTTAACGTAATGGTGGCGGATTTTCCTTCAGAGGAAAGACCTGAAACGTTAAGGAGGCAGGTTTTTGAAACCGATGCCTTTTCTTCCTGAATATCAACCTTAGCCTGCGGAAGCACCTGACCGGGAAGAAGTGAAATACCGTCGGGCAGAATAAATTCAAGGGAGGCGGTGGTAAACGTGTTATCCTTATCCGTCAGGTCGATTGGCTGAATTGAAATTTCGGAAATATTGTTTAATACGTCCAAGTGACCGCATACGGTAACGGTACCCAATGAAACACCGTTGTATTCAAAGCCTTTTTTTACCTTGGAAGCGTTGACAACTGCACGTGTAGAAGAAATATTAACAGTCTTTACCGACTGCACGTCAGGGTCAACGTCAACACGCACGGTGGGGAATTTAATGGTATTGCCGTCAGCATCGGTGAAACGGCAGGGAAGTGATGCGGTATCACCGTCGTTAAGCTGTGAGAGGTCAAGCTCACAAAATGCGTTCTTAATGCGTTCAACGTAATAGCTTGAGCCCTTTATTGTAACTGTTTCGGGTGCCTTGGGTGCAAGGGAAATAAGACCGTCCTTAAGTGAATTAATCTTATTTACCGTAACGGGAACTTCCTTTGAAACAAGCTTATCAACAATAACGTTTACTGTGTGGGGATTTACTGATGAAAGACTTACGTCTATCATATTACTAAACGTTGTAACAACCGTTACGCTGTTGGGGCCGTCCTTTTCTATTTCTGAAACGTCAATGCTCACAAACACAACGTTTTTGTTTAAAAGCTTGTAATCTGAATTTTTTACGTTAACCTTTACGTCTACGCTGGGCAATATTTTTTCAATGTCGTCACGAAGCGTAAGTCCCTTTTCTTCAAGTGCCTCAAGCCCCTGAAGCACAACGGGTACGTCGGTTATGGTCTTTGTACGCTGAGGGTCGGTTGAATTGGTAACAAA
This sequence comes from Clostridia bacterium, assembly GCA_045630945.1. Classification (GTDB taxonomy): domain Bacteria; phylum Bacillota; class Clostridia; order Christensenellales; family QALW01; genus UMGS1322. The sequence goes on along the minus strand of JAZQTV010000042.1, from coordinate 2,512 downwards.
GCTCCACAAAAGAATAGCAAAGATAATTGAAATTATTTTTAAAAGCGAGTTGTTTGTAAAATATGAGCGGAAGGAGCGCTTTTTACTGTTCTTTGTCATTTTCTTGCTCCTTTCCGAAGAACTTTGTTAAAAATTTCAGCTTCTGTGTTTTTTCTGTGGGTGTATAATGGTCGGTCAAAAGCTTTTTAAGATCTTCAAGGTCAAGGTACCTTGTAAAAATACCGTTTCTTGCAACTGAAATAACGCCCGTTTCTTCGCTTACGATAATGATGGTAGCATCCGAACGCTCACTCATACCAAGTGCGGCACGGTGCCTTGTACCAAGCGCCTTGTCAACGTTGCTGTTTTCGGATAACGGAAGAAAACAGCTTGCGGCAACGATTTTTTCACCGGAGATTATCATAGCACCGTCGTGCAGGGGTGTGTTGGGCTCAAATACGTTTTCGATAAGACCTTGCGAGATGCTTGCATCAAGCCTTGTGCCCGTCTGAACGATATCGCTTAATGAACTGCTGTTCTCAAACACCATTAAAGCACCGATGTGCTTGCGTGAAAGATTATCGCAGGCATTAACTATTTCGTTGACGGTAGATTCAATATCAATCTCCGACTTTTTAATATCATTAAAGTTTACACGTCCAAAGTTTTCAAGTACGGCACGTATTTCGGGCTGAAAAAGCACGAATACGATAACGATACCTGAAGTAAGAACAGAGCTTAACACCCATTCAACTGTGGGCAGGTGCAACCACGAAGCCACCGCCAACGCAATAATGATAAGTGCAACGCCTTTTAAAACGTTCATAGCCCTTGTGTTTTTAAAGAACTTAAGTATCTGATAAATAGCAACGGAAACAATGACTATATCAAGTATATCAAAGCCGTTTGCAGGAACGCTGTTGTAAAGCCATTCCCATATTTTTCTGAAAAATTCGCTCATCAGCATATACTCCTTAATATATCTTATTATATAATATCACATATTTATAAAAAATGAAAGATAAAATTCGCACTTGACAAAAAAATACTTGAATTTTATAATTGATTTTGAAAATGAAAATCAATTTCAAAATGCAAAAAGAGGTCGAATTATGACGAAAAGCTATAACACAAAGCAAAAAATGCTTATTGAGCAGACGGTGCAGTCGTTCAGCGAGGGACATTTTACCTGCGAGGACGTGTGTGACGCAATAAAAAGCAAGGGCGAAAATGCGGGTATGACCACAGTTTACCGTCACCTTGATAAGATGGTAAAGGATGGCGCGATAATAAAATATACCTCGCAGGCAGGTGAAAGCGCGTGTTACAGACGAAGGCTTGACTGCGGTGAGCATTTTCATCTTAAGTGCGTTTCTTGCGGCAAGCTTATACATCTTTCCTGTAAAAGTCTTGACGGAATCGGTGCGCACGTTGAAAACGAACACCGCTTTAAAATAGATCCTTCAAAAACCGTATTTTACGGTGTGTGCGGTGAGTGTAAATGAAAAGAATATTAGCACTTTTTATGTGCATTCTGCTCTTGTGCGGATGCACAAAAAAAGAAGAAAGCCGCCAAATAACCGTTTGTGCAACGTTGTTTCCGCAGTACGATTTTTGTCGTGAGATAATAGGCGATAAGGGCACCGTAAAGCTTATTCTTCCGCCGGGAATGGAAAGCCATAGCTTTGAACCGGGCGTTAAGGATATACTTGAAATATCAAAATGCGACCTGTTTTTGTACACGGGTGACGAGATGGAACCGTGGGCATCAAGCATTCTTGACGGAATAGATTCAAGTACGAAGATCGTAGATGTATCAGTAAATATTGACAAATGCACAAATGTGCATAAAAATGAAGAACACCATCACGGGCACGAGCATTCAGATGGAGATCCGCATATATGGACGTCACCTAAAAATGCAAAAATAATGGTGCAGAATATTTTAGAGCAGCTTATTGAAATTGACGGCGAAAACAAAGAGTATTATATAAAAAATGCTGAAGGCTATTTAAAAAAGCTTGATGGAATAGACGGGCAGCTTAACGAATTTTCAAAGAAGGCAAGCGGTATAACCCTTTGCCACGGCGGCAAATTTTCTATGGCGTATATTTCAAGGGATTATAACCTTAATTTTATTGCGGCGTATGATTCCTGCTCTGAATGGGCAGAGCCAAGCGCATTAAGGGTAAAGGAAATAATTGAAGTGGTGCGTACTCATAGGCTTGAAGCAGTTTTTTACGAGGAACTTTCAAGCGGCAGGGTAGCGGACACTATCGCAAATGAAGCAGGTGTTGATAAGCTGATTCTTCACACCTGCCACAATCTTACCAAGGCGGAGCTTGCGGCGGGCGAAACCTACGTAAGCTTAATGACAAGGAACATTGAAAATCTTAATAAGGCAATAGGTAATAAAAATGCTTAAGGTAGAAGGACTTTACGTTTCTTTAGGCGGAACGGATATTCTTGAAAACGTGACGTTTGAAGTAAAAAAAGGCGAATATATAAGTATAGTTGGTGAAAACGGCTCGGG
>JAZQTV010000041.1:0-17920 GCA_045630945.1 Clostridia bacterium | reverse complement strand
CGAGCATAATAATCACGACACCGGGCGACGGCGTACGCGCTATGCTCTCAAACGTCTCAAGCTTCTCAATGATAGTGTGCGTAATTTTCTTTATCGTCGCACTGTTTATAAAATAAAAAGACGAGCTTTGCCCAATTTCTCATAAGGATGGTTACCAAATTGTAGGGACCGGCGCCCTCGACGGACCGCGACACATAATTTTCGGCAGAGATGTTGTTTTCTCTGCCGATTTGTGATATAATGGGGTGGGTGATACAAATGGATAAAGAAAAAGAATTGCCGCAAAGAAAAAGATTGCGATTGCAAAATTTTGATGGTTGAAAGAACCTTCCTCGAAACTATACGGCAATATGACGGCGTTGATTCTCCAATATATGTTGTTATGCCAAATCATTTTCATGTGATAATTACGATATCGCGGGCGGATATGGAATCCGCCCCTACAGTCTCGGAAATTGTCCAATCCTTCAAGCGATATTCAACTGTAGAATATGTTAAAATGGTAAAGGACGGAATATTACCGCCCTTTGATAACCAAATATGGCAAAGATCGTTTTATGATCACGTTATACGCAATCGGGACGACTACAACGAAATATATAAATATATTTATGAGAACCCTATGAAATGTCAATTCGATCAATTATACACAGAAGAATAGGGGTATGGGATTTGCCCGATGCCTTTTTATAACAATGGCGAAACCGGCGATAAAACAGTATAGCAGAAAAGAATTTGATGGGGTGTGAGAAAATGGATATATCTTTCAAATCAGGTAATGAAAAATTCAATTATAGAGTTTGTGCTATAATGATTTCTGACGAAAGAATCTTGGCAATGCATGACGATAGATCGCCATATTACTATCTGCCCGGCGGAAGAGTTGCAATTGGTGAAACTGCGGAAAATGCCGTTATTAGAGAGATTCAAGAGGAATTGGGCGTTACACCTAAGATCGTACGTCCGCTTTGGTTAAATCAAGCGTTTTTTACGGAAGATGTCGACAATCTTAATTATCACGAACTATGCATCTACTTCTTAATGGATATCACAGATACGGACTTATTGACAAGAGGCGAACAATTCACATCAAATGAAGGTCACCGCACCCACACCTTTGAATGGTTAGGGTTTGAAAGATTGAAAGATGAGTATTTTTACCCACTGTTCTTGAAAAAGGATATTTTCAATCTTCCTAATGTATTTACTATCCGTACAGAAATTGAATAAGATAATCCAAATTTATCTAACAGAATAAAATAAACCCCGACAGACTTTTGAAGATCTGTCGGGGTTATCTCTTTGTTTTCTGCGTATCAAATTTGTTTATCCGTAGGGGCGACCATCGGTCGCCCGCGGGCGTTCGATGAACGCCCTTACAAAACAAAATCAAACATCCTTATGAGAAGAAGCCTTTATGGCAGTTTTTTACGTTATTATTTCAATTCCCATATCTTTTAGTTCTTTTAAATAACTTTTATCGGTACGCTTGTTGGTTACTATGTAGTCGGCAACCGAGATATCTGAAATTTTTACAAATGCGCGGTGCTTAAATTTTGAGTTATCAGCGGCAATTATTCTTGTACGCGAACGCTCAATCATAATTCTGTCGATATCGGCTTCCTTGTCGTAATACGTTGAAAAGCCTGAATCAATATCAATACCGTCAACGGAAAGTATAAGCTTATCCGCATAATATTTTTTTAACTGTTCTACTGCATCTGCGCCGAATGAAAACTGGAATTTAGTATTAACTGCACCGCCTATAAGTATAACGTTGTAGTTTGGGTTACTTGAGGCCTCAAGTGCGATGGAAATTGAGTTTGTGATAATATTAAGATTATATTCGACGGGGAATTTTCTAAACGTTAAAAGTGTTGTTGTGCCCGCATTAAGCATTATCGTGTCGTTGGGTGCAATAAGGTTGGCAATCTTTTGAGCTATTTCTACCTTTTCTTGCTGATTAGTTTCAAGCCTTTGGTTTAAATTCATACTGTAATACGGCTTATAAGAATATATTGCACCGCCGTGAATGCGAGATAAAAGACCTTTGCTTTCCATATCGGCAAGATCGCTTCTTATGGTTACTTCGGAAACGTCAAATATAAGACTTAATTCTGCAACCTTTACACTTCCGTCAGCCTGTATCATATCAGAAATTTGTTTTTTTCGTTCTTCTGCAGTCATTATTTTCACCTCGCATTTCGAGTATAGCATTTTTGCTTTCGTTTGTCAATAAAAAGTACTTATGCGCTTTCGTTTTACTTTCGATTTGATAAAATTCGTAAATAAAGCCTAAAAAATATTGACATTAAAGAGATGTTGCGGTATCATATCTATTGATAAAATATAAGGAGAAGTATGTGTTATGTTTAAGGGTCTTAATATCAAGCCGCCTTTCTTTGAGGTTGGCCCCAAAGCGTATCTTTACGGCGAAAAAATGTTAAAGCTTGCACAGGTTATTGATAAGGTTGCAATGAAGTACGATGTTGATGTTATCGTTACACCTCAATATACTGATATCAAGCTTCTTGCTGATAACACTGAAAGAATTTTAGTGTTTGCGCAGCATATGGATTATCTTCCCGTGGGTAGAGGTCTTGGAAGCGTTCTTCCTGAAGCCGTAAAGGCTGCAGGTGCAGTAGGCGTAATGCTTAACCATGCAGAAAAGCCTCTTACAATGGAAGAAATCGAGAAGACAATACAGAGAGCAGATGAAGTTGGTTTAGGCACTATCGTTTGCGCAAATACTGTTGAGGACGTTAAAGCTATTGCAAAAATGTCACCTAATCTTATTGTTGCAGAGCCTACCGATCTTATCGGCACAGGTCAGACAAGTGATAGCAATTACGTTATAGAAACAATAAAGACCGTTCGCGAAATCAATCCTGATATTATGGTTCTTCAGGGTGCGGGAATTTTAAACGGTAAGGACGTTTATGATACCATTAAGCTCGGTGCGCAGGCAACGGGATCAACAAGCGGTATTATAAAGGCTGAAGATCCTTATGCAATGGTTGAAGAAATGCTTTATAATCTTCGTAAAGCATGGGATGAAATGGAAGGTAAATAACAGTGACACAGGAAGCACTTAAGCAGGCAAAAGAAGCATATCGCATTGAAAGCGAATGCATTAAGACAATGCTTGATTATTTTGATGAAGGTGCTTTTTCAAAGGCGGTTGAGCTTTTGAAAAACGCAGAACGTATCGGTGCGGCAGGATGCGGACATAGTGGTATAATATGTCAGCATTTCACGCATCTTATGTGCTGTATTGAACGCCCTGCAAGGTTTATTTCACCTGCGGAGGCAGTTCACGGTGGCACAGGATATCTTCAGGAAGGCGACGTTATGGTTTTTGCTTCACGCGGGGGAAAGACCAAGGAACTTATGCCTATCGTTGATATCTGCAAGAAGAAAAACGTTAAAATAATAACGATTACCGAAAATCTTGAGTCACCACTAGCACAGAGTGCTGACGTTGTATTAAAGCAGTACGTAAATCGCGAAACTGATAAATACAACTGTCAAGGCACAACCTCGTCGACCTCACTTGCAGTTATATTCCACGTTCTTCAGACTGCACTGATTGAGGAAACGGGTTTTAAAAATGAGCAATTTGCCGCTATCCACCCTGGTGGTGCAGTCGGTGAAAGATTAAATAAATAATTTTTTTATGGAGGAATTTACAATGGAATTCAAAGTTTTTCAGAAGGAATTGGAGCTTCAGTCAAGAGGTTGGATACCCACATTCCACGACATTTCAAAAGAGATCAATGAGATCGTAACGGCATCAGGTATCAAGAACGGTACAGTAAGCATCGTTTCACATCATACCACCTGCTCAGTTATGGTTCAGGAGTGCTCACACGATATCGATTCATTCGACCTTGAGTATTTACAGCACGATCTTCTCGACATTATGCGTAAGATGATCCCCGACTTTGCTGAGGAACATCAGTATCGTCATCCCGGTCCTATCCACGCACAGTACGGCAGATACGTTAATGAGCCCGGTGATTTCTCAAGTATGAATACTGACGGTCACTTAAGAAGCTGCTTCTTCGGCAGAAGCGAAACAATGACCATTAAAGACGGTGTTGTTGACGGCGGAAAGTTTGCACACGTTTACTTCATCGACTGGGACCACGTTCTTGCACGTCGCAGACAGGTTAACGTAACCGTTATGGGTACCTCTGAGGATGTTGAAGACAGAAAGTGGAACAATGGTGAGGTTATCGATACCAAGCATAAGTTTACTGAAGCAGAAAAAGCATACGATGAGCATTATGATCTTCAGCTTAAGAGATAATTGTGCGGAGGCATAAAATGAAAACTTATAAAATTGCTGTTATAGCAGGTGACGGTATCGGTCCCGAGGTTATTGCCGAGGGCGTAAAGGTACTTAAAAAGGTTGCTGAGCTTGACGGTTCGTTTGAATTTGAATTTACACATTTCCCCTGGGGTTGTGAATATTACCTTCAGAACGGTTGCATGATGCCTGAAGACGGTATTGAAACTCTTTCAAAGTTCGATGCTATCTATTTAGGTGCAGTTGGTTATCCTGGTGTACCTGATCATATTTCTCTTTGGGATCTTCTTTTAAAGATTCGTCACGAATTCGATCAGTACGTAAACTTAAGACCTGTAAAGCTTCTTAAGGGTGCATACTGTCCCATTAAGGATATGGGGATCGAGGATATCGATATGACCGTTATCCGTGAGAATAGTGAAGGCGAATATGCAGGTGCAGGTGAATGGCTTAATAAGGGCAGAGAGGATGAGGTTGTTCTTCAGACCGGCGTGTTTACACGTAAGGGCTGTGAACGTATTATCCGTTATGCTTTTGAACTTGCACGTCAGCAGGGCAAAAGCGTTACCAGCATAAGCAAGGGTAATGCGCTTAACTATTCAATGGTTTTCTGGGATAGCGTTTTTGAAGAGGTTTCAAAGGAATATCCCGAGGTTAAAACACAAAGCTTGCTCGTTGATGCAGCTTGTATGTTCTTCGTTAAGAATCCTCAGCGCTTTGAGGTAGTTGTTACGTCAAACCTGTTTGGTGATATTATTACCGACTTAGGTGCAGCTATTTCAGGCGGAATGGGTCTTGCAGCAGGTGCAAACATCAACCCTGAAAGAAAGTTCCCCTCAATGTTTGAACCCGTACACGGAAGTGCACCCGACATTGCAGGTAAGGGAATTGCAAACCCCCTTGCATCTATTTGGTCAGTTAGCCAGATGCTTGATTTCTTCGGTTACGAGGATTGGGGCAAAAAGGTTCTTGATGCTATCGAGAAGCTTATGGTTGAAAACGTTAAAGAGGAGCTTACACCCGATATGGGCGGTACAGGCTCAACATCCAGCGTAGGCGACGGAGTTATCAAATATCTTTAATTATTTGCGGGGGCGGTGTCAACGCACCGCCTTCGTATCATTTTTTTGGTGAATGAAATGTTATATATAAAAAATGCGAACGTCGTTCTTGAAAACGGGATATTGTGGAACGGCAATATAATCATTGAAAACGAAATTATCAAAGCAGTAGGTAAAAAACTTGAAAAGCCGCAAGGGGCGGAAGAGATAGATGCGGAAGGCCTTTATGTTGGTCCCGGATTCGTTGATATTCACGTTCACGGCGGTAACGGCTACGATTTTTATGAGAATCCCGATGTTGTTGCAGGGCATTTTCTTAAAAATGGTTCAACAACGGTTATACCTACGCTTTTTTACAGTATGTCCAAGCAGGAATTACTTGATGCTATTGAAAGCTTGAAAAAGGCTTCGCAAAAAGAAAATTCCACTATTAAGGGTATATATATGGAAGGCCCGTATATGAATCCTACCTACGGTGCAAGCCCCGAACGAAACAAATGGGCGGGCGAAATAAAAAAGGAAGATTATATCGAGCTAATAAATGCGGCAAAAGGCTTTGCAAAGGTATGGAGCATCGCGCCTGAGAGAGAGGGTATTCAAGAATTTTTGGAAGATCTTCGTGAGAATGACGAAGATACCGTTATAAGCATTGGTCATTCAAGCACTTCGTTTGAGGCGTATCTTGACGTAAAAAAATACGGCATAAAAATGCAGACGCATACTACAAACGCAACAGGTCAGGATCCCAGAAGACGCGGAACGCGCTCCTTTGGACCTGATGAGGTATGTCTTTGGGAAAGCGATATGTATGCTGAACTTATATCGGATTCTGAAGCAATTCACGTAAGTCCTCAGATGCAACAACTTATATTAAAGGTTAAGGGCGTTGATAAGGTAGTTCTTATTACGGACAGTAACGTTGGCGTTTCTAATCCGCCTGAGGAGTTAAAGGATATAAAAGATCTTTTGTTTGACGTTAACGGCAGAATGAACGGAAGCCAACTTACTATGAATATGGCTTGCAAGAATATTATGTCGCACACACGTGCAGGAATTACTGAAGCATTTATAATGGCTTCAAGAAATCCTGCAAAGGTAATTGGAATGGATAAAGAGATTGGCTCAATTGAAAAAGGTAAAAAAGCCGATCTTGTATTTGTTGATCATGAATTCAACGTTAAAAAAGTTATTTTACACGGTAAAGAAATTTAAGGAGTGATATTTTATGGATAACAGTTTTAAATTTAAGCCTGCAGACTGGGTGCCGTTTAAGGATCAGGAGATTATGGATAAGCTCAGCAAAATGACTGCTGAAGAGCTTGAAAAGCATCCCAACCCTGACGTTCGTATCAAGGTGCTTGATAACTATGGCACAGTTGTTCTTGCTGAAAAATTTATCGGCATAAAGGAATCCTTTGAGCAAAATAAAAAGTTTTCTACAATATTCGGTAATCCCAACCCTAATCTTCATATGCCTCTTGCAGAAATGATCAACCGTAACAGAATTGACTGCAAGAACTGCGTTTTTGTTACTATGGATGAATGGGCGGATGAGGATAACAACATCGCACCCATTACGTACCGTTCGGGATTTACATATTCATTCTTTAAATATTTCATTGAAAAAATTGATCCTGAACTTCGTCCCAAGGAAGAAAATATTTTATATCCCACAACAAAAAATATAAGCTATTTCTCTGACCTTATCGATGAAAAGACGGACGGCGGTATCGATTACTTTACATCCGGTCCCGGATGGGCAGGTCATATTGCATTTATCGATCCCTGCCCCGAGCTTATTCACATTGAAGGTGACAGATTTAATTCTAAGTCAGAACTTGATGAATATCTTCAGCAGCCTGCTCAGGTTGTTACGCTTCACCCCTTGACAATTGCACAGAATTCACTTCACGGTGTATTCGGTCAGTCAGGTGCATGTGGTTGGGTACCTCCCAAGGCAGCAACTATTGGACCAAGAGACGTTCTTCACGCAAAGAAGAGGGTAGAGGGACATGCGCTTACAACAGGTGGCTCTTTCTCATCATGGCAAAGAATGGTATCCCGTCTTATTACACACGGTCCTGTTTCGCCTTATGTTCCCGGTTCGATTTTCCAGACGATGCCCACAGATATTTATCTTACAAAGGCTATTGCAACACCCTTCGACGTAATGGAAACTGCAGGTTATTAATGGGGGTTGACTTATGTATTATTTCATAGGTCTTGATTTAGGTACAACAACGGTAAAAGCCACTGTTTATGATGAAACAGGCGTATCAGTAAGCTCACACTCGGTTGAACGTATTCTTATTTGCCAAAAGGAAGGGTATTTTGAACAGGATGCTGATACCTGGTATACCGATTCCTGTAATGTAATAAAAGAAGCGGTAAAGGTCATCGATAATAAGGATGTTCGTGGATTGAGCATTTCGTCACAAGGAATTACTACCGTTGCTGTTGATGAAAATTTTAAACCGCTTTGCAATGCTATAAATTGGATGGATGTTCGTCCCGTTGAAAAGTGGAAAGATTTTCTTGATAATGCGACGATTGATTACGTTCGCAATACGACAGGCTTTCCTGTAAACTATAATGTACCCAAAGCTGTTGCAAAGGTTATGTGGGTAAGGGATAATTTGCCCGAATGCTATGAAAAGGCAAGATATTTTCTTATGCCCCAAAGCTTTGTTATTGCAAAGCTTACAAATCGTGCAGTAACAGAGCCTACTATGGCGGCAGGCTCGTTATTGTATTCGAATAAAAGCAATAGCTATGACGAAAAGTTAATCAAAGCATCAGGCGTTGATAAAAATTTATTGCCCGAAATTTTACCTATTGGTACGCTTGTTGGTAATTTAACCAAGAAGGCGGCAAATGATTGCGGCTTAACTGAAAGCTGTGCGGTTGTGCTTGGCGGACAGGACCAAAAGGTAGCGGCATACGGACTTGATATTAAAAAAGGCGAGATAGCCTGTTCAATGGGTACTTCGGGTGCAATGGAAATCGTAACTGATAATTGTGAGTTTGATTACCGCTCCGATATGTTCAAGGTTTGCCCGTACACCAAAGGTGAGTTCGTGTTTGAAACAGTAATTAAAACTGCGGGCGGCGCATTGCGTTGGTTAAGAGATACTGTTTGTGTAGGTATGAGCTTTGAGGATATGGATAAGGAAGCACTTATCTCACCCAAGGGTGCTAACGGAACTATTTTTGTTCCGTTCTTGGGCGGAAGCCCTGATGGTAAAAAAACAGGAAGTTTTAATAATGTGGGTCTTCATACGTCACGCGGAGATATTATCCGCGCTGTGTACGAAGGGATTGCCTTTGAGGTATTAAGACTTATAAAGGAATCCGATATTTCCTGCGAGTGTATAAAAATATATTCGGGCGGAAGCAAAAGCAAGATAATGTGTCAAGCTATTGCTGATATTACGGGTATGCAAGTGTTTCAGTATAATCATAGTGAAATGGGCAGCTTTGGCGCGGCAAAGTTAGCAGTGAAGGCTGTTATGTGTAAGGATTTTACCTGTGGTTGCCTTAGTGATTTAACTGTGTTTAAACCCGAAAATAACGAAATATATCTTAGTATGTTTGAAAAATATAATGAATACGTGAAAGGATAATTATGAAAGCAGGCGTTAAAGAAATAGTAATAACACCCGATTTTCCTGTCTTGCTTGCAGGTTTTCCTGAACCTAAGGACAGATATTCGAGAAGTATACACGATGACTTGTATGCTCATTGCTTCTATATTGAATCAAATGGTGAAGAATGTTGCATAATTACTCTTGATATGCTGTGCTATCCCAAGTGGCTTGTGGCGGATATGCGCAGATATATTGAGGAAGCAACAGGTATTAAAAAACAAAATTGTCTTATTTCTACAACCCATACGCATTCAGGACCCGAAGCGCGTGCAGTACCGTTCTATCCTGAAAAGGAATTTGAGGTAATGTATCCCCGTTATCTTGATGATATGGCACGTAATGTTGCCCAAGCGGTTCTTGAGGCTAAAAACAACGCTTTTGAGGCTGAAATAGGTATAGGTAAGGGTTATTGTGGTCCCGAACAGAATGTAGGTGGAAATCGTCGCGATAGAGGCGGTATAGCTGATACAGGTGTATTTGTAATCGGTATTAAGGATGTTGATGAAAGCACGCTTCGCGGTGCAATAGTAAGATATTCACTTCATCCAACCTTTTTGGGTGCTGAAAATCGTGCGATAACCTGTGATTATCCGGGATATATATATAAGACACTTAAGTCGGAATTCAGCGGTATTGTTCCCGCGTTTCAGATAGGCACGGCAGGCGATCAGTCGCCGCGCTTCTTCCGTAGCGGTTGTACGTTTGAAGAAGCGGAGCGTGTTGGTACTACGATAGGTAATGAAGCTATACGCGTTTTAAAAGAAATGAACTTTTCTTCAAACGTTGATATCAAAACGTACAGTGAATATGTTGTCCCTGTCCGCAAGGATATTCCTACCTACGAGCAGGCAGTATTAGATCTTGAAAACTCTGAAAATGAGCTAAAAAGCGCGATAGATAACAATCTTGACCAAGGAACTGTGCGCAGTCTTGAATGTGCTGTTATAGGCGCAAAAAGAATGCTTGGACTTGCAACCATCGGCAAGGAAATTGTATACTCTTTAAACGGTCATCATCCCTTTGAGGTATTTCTTATGCGTATAGGCAATTTTGCCATACTTGCATTACCTACAGAAACGTTCGTAACGTACGGCCTTCAGATACAGGAAAAATCACCATTTAAAAATACTGTTGTTGTGACCTGTGCAAACGGCTACGGTAGGGGATACATATGCACTCCGGAGGCGTTTGAAGAAGGTGGTTACGAGGCATTGGGCTCACTGTATACAGGTGAAAATGGTGATAATCTTGTTGAATATGCACTCGGACTTCTTAACAAAGCAAAGGAAGAAATCAAATGAAAACAGTATGGCTTTTAGGTGATTCAATTCGTATGGGTTATCAACAGTACGTTAAGGAAAACCTTGTGGATATGAACGTTATTGCACCTGAAGAAAATTCACGCTTTTCGGCTTATATGCTTAACAGTCTGCGTTTTTGGTTGCCAAAAATGGAAAGACCTGATATCATACATTTTAACGTAGGCTTGTGGGATACGGCTTGTCTTTACGTGGACGACGGTGTTTTTACAAAAAAGGAAGAATACGTTAAAAACGTATTAAGTATTTACAGGGAATTAAAAAGATATAACGTTCCTGTAATCTTTGCACTTACCACACCTGTTAATGCTGAGGATATTTCGGCAGTTGCAACGCCAAGTGTTGATGCACCTGATGCTGAAACGGTTTTTAAGCAGGATAATCAACGTATTGATGAATACAATAAAGCCGTTACGGAGGCTTTACGGGCAAAAGGCGCGGTAATAAACGATTTATATTCACTTGTTATTGATAAACGCGATCAGCTTATATCTTCTGACGGAATCCATATGAATGAAGTCGGAACAAAGGTATTAGGTGACGCGGTTGTTAAAATAATAAAAAAAGAAATTTTATAAAAGGAGAATTGTTATGATATACATTCTTGACACAGCAAATTTAGAGGACATTAAGCATGCTAATGAATTTTATCCCATAGCAGGTGTAACAACAAACCCTTCACTTGTTTCAAAGGAAAAGAAGGATTTTGTTGAGCTTGTTACGGCCATCCGCGACATTATCGGTGAGGAAAAAATGCTTCACGTGCAGACAACTGCAACCAAGGCAGAGGATATGGTAGAAGAAGCAAAAATGCTTAAAGCACTTGTTGGCGGTGAATTTTACGTTAAAGTTCCGATTGGCGAAGAAGGCTTAAAAGCTACAATGATGCTTAAAAAAGAGGGAATAGGCGTTACAATGACAGCTATATTCACACCTCAACAGGCGCTTATTGCGGCAAAAGCAGGCGCAGATTTTGTTGCACCTTACGTAAATCGTCTTGATAACATTTCTGCTGACGGTGTTCAGGTTGTTGCTGATATCGTTCGTATGTTTGATGTTTTTGGTCTTGATGCAAAGGTTCTTGCAGCAAGCTTTAAAAACACTATGCAGCTGCAAAACGTTGCTTTGGTTGGCGGTCACAGCGCAACCATTTCGTTGGACGTTCTTAAGGCTGCAATCTCACATCCTATGACTGATGCCGCGATTGCAGGCTTTGAGAAGGATTGGAAAAATACCTACGGCGAAAAATCAGTAAAGGACCTTATCTGATATAAAAAATTAAAAAACAAAAGGAACGGTTTTCCGTTCCTTTTTTATATTATTTTTTCTTAACAAGAATGATCCAGTCTTTATCGTCGCATCTTGCAGGAAGCTCATATCCCGCATTACCGTTCTTGTCGGTGCAGTTTGCTTTGATTGTTTCTTCTAATAAATATTCATCTGTACGTGGATTATACCATTGTAACGTATATTCGGCATTTGCATCCATATTTCCGATCATACCTGATAAATTTGACTGATCGTATAAATAAATAACGTAAAGCTCATCCGAAATAGTTGCACAAGCATAGAAAGCATTTTCTTGAGGAATAAAGTAATGTTGTTTATCGAAATCGGGAACTAAACGCCACCAATCGAATTTCTCAAAGAACTTGCGCATATAAGACATTTGATATGCTGATTCGAATTCAACTGCCTTACTCCAGGGTGTCTGCTTATCAGCTAACGGTATTGTTGTAAGACCGTCCATTCTAACGGCATCTCTGTTCATTTCAAACGTGGAACGGTAAAGCCAAAGGTCAGTACAACCGTAACCGTAGCCAAAGAAGCCGCATAAGTAGCTTACCCAACCGCGCAATCTTGCACCGTAATCGTTAGTCCAGAATTGGCAATAGTTATCTTCATAGTTAACTGAAACCTTTTCTGACTCCCAATAATCAATAGCAGATTCAAAGTGGGGGAGCTTGCTTATGTGATGCTTCCATTGTGAAGCCCACCATGTGTGACCGCATCTTTCGCTTACGTCTGCATCAGCAAAAACTGAACGTCCGTCGTTTGATTTCTTGGGATAGTAAGCACCTTTACCTGTAACAGTTGTCCAGATAGCACTTTCCTGATGTCCAGAAAGGGGGCGGGAATATGCATCGTATTTATGTACGAATTCAGCAACCTTTACCCAAGGATTGTTGGCGTAATTCCACCAGTTCCTGCCGGGATGGTTTTCGTCGTACATATCATTATCCATTTCCTGTGCAAGTGTCCACATAACAGGATAAGCCTGATACCTTGCAACCCAATAACGAGTCATTAATTCAAGCTTATTGCCATCGTTAACAAGCTCTTCCTTAAGTGCTGTACAGAACATTAACTGTGCATTTGTATGTACAATACCTTTTTCGGCAAGATATTTAAAGTGCTGGTCTGCATTTTTAAATTCGTCAAGTGATTGCTCAAGAAAGCCTTGATCAAGGTGGAAGTTACCTAAAGGTTCAGACTGAAATACCGTGTATCCCTGTTCAAGACGTTTGTTTACAATATACTTGAAGTGTGAATCGGTTTCGATACCGATAGCAAAGGGACCTGCTTCATTAAATTCCTCGGTAAACATATTCCAGTGTGTGTCGCCGAGATAGAAGAAGGGGGTACCGTCATCATACATAAAGTATTTTGTGCCCTTTACAGTCTTAACAAAGCCGTGCTTATATAAGGGAATATCGCCTGTGTAATCTACGCACTCAACAGCGCCTTCAATGCCGTTTAACGAAGCATCGGTTTCGCATTCGGTAACGTATTTCCAAAGACCTGTTTCTGTTGGGGCGAAACGTACCTTAAATATGTTTTCGCCATCCCAAAAGCACGGGATCCTATATGTTTTGTTGCTGACGGTATGCGTGAATATCGCATCCATCACTACGTAGAACTGCTCTAAACTTCCGTATTCTTTTGTGGTGTTAAAATCAACTTCGGTAACAAGCCATTTTTCAACTTTCATTTGATTATCCTCACTTGTTCTTTGTAACTAAAACTACCCAGTCTTTGTTATCGGGCTTCTCACCAAGAAGATATGCAGGCTTCTTGTTAATGTCGACAGTGTTGGGTTTTATGTTTTCTTCAATCTTTTCGTAAGTGTTTGTTCTGGGGTTATACCACTTTATTGTGTACGTTGCATCTGCGTCCATATTACTTATAAAGCCTGTCTGATTTTTACCTGACCAGTTATAGAAATATAAAACATAAACATCGTTTTCAATAGAAGCACAAGCGTATAACGGCTGACCTTCGGGGTAGAAGTAGGTGTGATCCTCAAAGTCTGGAACTAACTTCCACCATTCGATAGATTCAAAGAATTGGCGCATATAACCCACTTGATATCCTGATTCTAATTCAACTGCCTCGGGCCAATGCTTTTTCTTTTCTTCGACAGTAACTATTGAAACACCGTCGTAGTCTGAATCCATATCCATCTCATAGCTCGAGTTATAATACCAAATGTCAATACATCCGTATCCGTAACCAAAGAAGCCGTACAATATGCTTATCCAACCGCGTGCTCTTGCACCGAAATCCTCGGTCCAAAGATAACAGTAATTGTCTTCGTAGTTTATTGCAACCTTATTTGATTCCCAATAATCCTTTGCGTTTTCAGCATAACCAAGCTTGTTAAGGCGGAATTTCCACTGTGCACCCCACCAATCGTGACCTGTTTTTTGTGAAACCTCTTCTGAAAGGAATACTGATGCACCGTTATTTGTCTTGTTTTTAATATCGGTACCTCTGCCTGTAACCGAAGTATAACGGCTGCCTTCTTGGTGACCTGTAAGCGGATGTGAATATGCATCATATTTGTGCAAATATTCTGCAACCGTTACCCAAGGATTGTTTGTGTGATCCCACCAAACCTTGGTGGCATCATTGCCCTTATACATATCGTTGTCAACTTCCTGTGCAAGTGTCCACATTACAGGATATGCACCGTAGCGTGCAACCCAGAATCTGCAAAGCTGTTCTAAGGTTTCGGTATCTTCCGCGAGCTTTTTGGTAAATGCGGTTGCGAAAAAGAACTGCGCATTTGCGTGAGTCATACCTTTTTCGGCAATGTATTGGAAATAACGGTCAGCTTCCTGGAAACCGCTGAGTGCACGGCGAGAGAAGCCGCTTGTTACGTCAAACGGTGCACCGATAGGCTCACTTTGATATACTGTAAAGCCTTGCTCAACACGCTTGTCAACAATGTATTTGAAGTGTGAATCTGTCTGCAAGTCACCTGCATATGGGCCTGCTTCGTCAAATTCTTCAGTAAACATTGACCAATGTGTATCACCAAGATAGAAGAATGGGGTACCGTTATCGTAAACGAAATACTTTTTATTATCTGTTTTTACAAAGCCGTTTCTATATACGGCAAGGTTACCTAAATAGGTGTTGCTTCCTACCGTACCAATTATGCCGTCAAGAGATTCGTCGGTAGCACAAATGGTTTTGTAGTCCCAAAGTCCAACGTCGGTAGGTGCAAAGCGAACGCCAAAAATGTTTTCACCGTCCCAGAATGCAGGGATTACAAGAGTGGTTCCTGTTGCACGGTGGGTAAAGGCAACGTCAACATCTACGTAAAATTGCTCAACCTTTGATGTGTTGTATGATTTTGTTGATTGAAATGCCAACTCCAATGCAACCCAATTATCAGTAACCGCATCTACAAGAGTAGGGTCAATTGTAACTACGTCGGCATCGGTTATAACGTTTTCCTGCGGCTGTTGTTCGGTGGGATTTGAGCATCCAACCAAAAACAAAAGTACAAGAACAAGAATGATTGAAAATATTCTTTTCATATTTAACCTCTACTTTTTGTTTTTGCCAATAATGGTAATAACAAGAGTGGCAACAGATACAGCCAAAGCAACTGCGGCAAGAATAATTGCAATCACAGGAATTGCACTGTTGCAGGTACATTTGCCGCTTAAAACGGTTTGCGCCGAATCAGGAGCAAGTGTCTTTGATGGGTCCTTTGTAATAACGGGACGTGTGCTTGAATCGGTGCTGTTGGTTGTAGCTGTGGGGGTAGCTATGTTACCGTTTCCATTAGGTGCCTCTGTAGCGGTGGGTGCCTGAGTAGCGGTAGGCTTGGGTGCTGCTTCGTCAGCGGCTGTTACGGTAACGTCTGTAAGCTCAATTGCTTCAATATCCTCTAAAGGCTTATAATTTTGGAAGCAAAGGAACCACTGTTCAAAAACGCCGATACCCAAGTCTTCTCTGTAAAGTTCCAACTCAATTTCAACATCTGTCCATTCACTTGTTATAAGTAATCTGTGTCCGTTGAAATTATGTGCCATAACGTTTTGTTTGTCGATTCTTTTGAAGAATGAGCCCTCATATAAATCGTCAAATGCTTCACGCTCAATGCTAACCTCATCACAGAATGCACCTGCGCGGATTATAGTGTCAACGTTTGCTTCTTCGACAGCATCTTCTACAAATTTTGCTCTGATTTTGAAGCTTATGGTAATGATTGCATCATCACCGTCGCCAAACGCCTGCATTACTAATTTTGAAATTTCAGCAGCAGGTGATTGATATGAAAGAGTTATTCCTGTTGCAGAGTAATAGGTAAGACTGCCATCGGTTTTCTTTTCAACCTTTGCACCATACCCGTTCTGCCATGCAGCAGCAAATACGGTTGTAGAGAGCAATGCCAAGCAAAGTGCTGATATCACAAGGATAGAGAGAATTCTTTTCATTGTTTACCTCCAAATAGTTGTTATTTTATATATAAGTTTTCGCAGGTTTTTTGTAATTGCAAAAACAAATAATTTTTACGAAGTGGAATTTGCTATAATATACACTATAATTATATAACGCTAAATGCTTAAAGTAAATGTTTTTATTTATTCAAAAACATATCATTTTTTTATATTGCTTTTAAATTACGTAAAAAATATCAATGTGTATCGGTTGTGTTTTGCAGTAATATTATAGCTTTATCCAACTGTGTAGTCAATTTTTTTGTGGCTGTTGGACTTTTTGTATACTTTTGCTATTCTGTTTATCTAGATAGCTACGGTAAATACGTATATTGTATCGTAAATGGGTAGGTAGGCTCAATTTATCAGCAGAATTAGTATATCATAAATATTATCGTCAAACAATTGTTATTTGTGCAGTAAAACATTGCATTTTCTGCTATTTAGGTAAATTTCATGCCCCAATTTAATAAAAAGCTTGCAAAAATGCAAGCTAAAAGTTAATTGAGATAATATTATTTGTTGAAAAAATACGGTTATCAAGGGTGATAGTGCGGTTAATGATGTCTAATGCGGTAACGGTACCGGTGTGGACTATGGAGTCGCCGTTGTCTGAAACAACTATTGAAATGGTGGAATTAAGCCTTATTTCGGGAAAAGGAAAACATACGTTTTCGGGCATTTTGTTGGGAAAATAACTTTGAAGTACTGCGTTTTCCTTTTTTATCAATGCTTCCTCAAATCCCTTTAACGATTGAAACGGTGCAAATTGCTTTGCTCTTTGTGATACGGGCATTTTTGTGCGTGAAGCTTCAGCCACTTTTATGACCTCCTATTTGTTGGTTTCGTTCACGTTGTGTGGCACTTTCCAATAAATTCATACCTTTTAAAATCGTGTTTTTTCCGTAACGGTGCTTGATGCCTATAACTGCATCCTGTAACCGTTTGCGTCGGTCGGTATCGTTTGCGTCCTCAAAAAGCTGAAGCTGTCTTGCGCTTGATGCAGGGATTACGTTATTAAAAGTGATACCTATCCGCCGAATGGAAACGGTCGGATGTGCTGACCTTTTGTATATTGATTCGATTAGCGGAATAATAAACTTATCTGAATCTGTTGCATATTTTAAGCTTGCGCTTGAGTGCATGGGCACAACGTTGGATTCATTTGAATATCCCACGTAAAGTGAAAGGGAAGTGGTCAGCAGTTTTTTGCACGCAAGCTCAATGCAAAGCGTATCGGTCATTTCCTTTACGATTATAAGCGCTTCGTTAAACGAATAATCTCTTGAAAGCACTTGCGATGAGGTAAGACACTTGCTTTTTGATTTGTAATTTTTTATATCGGCAATGGTTGTGGGCTCACGACCGTTGGCGTGATCGATAATAAGCTCGGCATCTATTCCGAAAAGCTTGTAAATAAGGTCCTCGTTGGCGCAGGCAATATCCTTCATTGTGAGAATTCCACGCTTCTCAAGGCGTGAAGCACACCCCTTGCCGATACGCCAAAAATCTGTAAGCGGCTTATGGTTCCAAAGGGTAGCTTTATAACTTTCTTCGTCAAGGATTCCTATATGCTCGTCAGAGTGCTTTGCAGTAATATCAAGCGCTATTTTTGCAAGATATAAGTTTGTGCCAATTCCGCAAGAAGCACGCAATCCCAGCTTTAAATAAATATGCTTAAGAATTTTTTTAGCCAAATCCTTTGCGGGTAGATTATATAACGTAAGGTACTTTGTAGCATCAATAAAAACCTCGTCAATAGAATACACATGAATGTCCTCGGCTGAAAAAAACTCAAGATAAATGCCATATATTTCTGCAGAATAGTCTATATACTTTTGCA
>JAZQTV010000040.1:0-5867 GCA_045630945.1 Clostridia bacterium | reverse complement strand
GCCTCCGACTTCTTACCAAAGCCGTGGCGCACGGTACCTACAAGTTCGCCCTCGTAAACGTCACCGTTATTATAGGTGCGCGTGCCGTTGCTTTTTGTGCCAACGGGCGCTACAAGTTCTTCTTCCTTTTCTTCCTCAATTTTTTCTTCCACCTTAACGGTTTCGGTCTTTTTTACAGAATCGTCCGTGAACGTGGTTGAGGTAGCGGTGCTTCCGTAGGGATCGTTAAGCACGGTCTTTATCCTCTTTACCAGCTTTTCCATTGCATCGGCTTTCTTTTCGTAAGCCTCGATACGCTGATATCTTGAAAGAAGGAAGTCAAAGTCATCCTTCATAGAACAGTTTTCAAGCACAAAGGGAATAATATACTTCTCGTTCTTAAACGCAGTTTCAACCTCAGCCGAAACCCATATGGAATCCTGTGCATTACCCGAAAGCAAAAGCAAGAACACCGTACATTCCCTTATAGCAACGGGAATTTCCTTTGTGTAGTTGGAACCGCCGGGTATTGAATACGGCGCCATCCACGTGGATATCCCATTCTGCGAAAGTACGTTCCTTATAACCAAGGCCTCATCATGTTCCCTTGAGCTATAACTAACAAAAACGTCCATAATCATTCTCCTTATATAATATCTTTTTTACAAATTTCGATTTTTTCTTTTACAAAAAGCGTTTACTTATCCCTGTTTGCATATATATAACTCGATAATTAAACGCAATTCGCATATGATAATAAAATTATTTAATTATTTTTATGTTTTTGGGTGCTTTTACTTCTACATTGCCCCCGTCAAGCTTGATATCCACCACGTTTTTGCCAACGGGAAGCTTTACGTGTGCTTTTCCACTATACACAGGCAAAACCGTTACCGTGTTGCCTTCTACCTTAATACCTAAAATGGATTCGATAAAGAACGCAAGCACGCCCGATGACCAGCCGTGGCACAGCGAATGCCTGAAGCCAACGTAGCAGAACTTTCCGAAATCACCGTGTATATCGTTTTTGCCCTGTTTTGAAAATTCGTCTATCCCCGTTGCGTTGTCCTTCCACGAAATATCAAAATCCTCCCAGAAGGTAGTTGCGCCAAGGGAAAGCATTGCGCCAAAGTATTCCTTTATAAGCTTGATGCTGTCCTTGCCTCCCGCCTTAAAATAAGCGGTAAGAATATAATACGCCATAAACGTTGAAAAGCCCTGCGCGCCATTTTTATCAAACACCGTGCTTTCGGTATTTTCGCCTGCAAGCAGCTTGAATGCGGCAACCTGCTTTGAGGTACATCCAAGGTCAACGTTAAGCTTATCGATTATATTGCGGCAGTCAGCATTTTCCTTTACGGCAAGATACCTTTGCGCCATCATTTTAACAAGCGCGGCAGTACCCACGTAAGCATCGGGAGTGTTACAGGTAGGCCAATCAAGGAAATACTCCATTGTGCCTCCGTCTTCAAATTTAAGCGTGCCATCCTCTTTTATTGAATCGCTTATTCGTTTAATTACCTTTTCGGCATACTCAGAATTCTTTTCGAAATATTCCGTATTGCCCGTAATTTCAACGTAGCTTAACAGATTTATTACCCACCACGCAGAATATGACGGAATACCGTTCATCCACGAATTAACGGGGTGCATTTTCATAAAATCAAGGGAATTGGGTACGTTTTCGTTATCGCCCCATATATAAAGCGAGGAAACTATTTCCTGATGCAAGTCACCCGCCC
The DNA here is from genome assembly GCA_045630945.1 of Clostridia bacterium. GTDB lineage: Bacteria > Bacillota > Clostridia > Christensenellales > QALW01 > UMGS1322. Next base: position 4,146 of record JAZQTV010000040.1, on the reverse strand, counting down.
ACACAAGACGGTCGCGCTTTACGCCATCCCATATGTAGCCGCCCTGAAGACAAAGCTTTATGGTGTACTTTGCAGTATCAAGAATTTTATTCAAAAGCTTATCGTCGGTGCGTATATAAAGCTCATGCCCGTATTTATCGTAAGAATTTTCGGCAAAAATATTCTGTATCTGTGCCGTGGCATCGTCAAGAAGCTCAATCCTTACAAACCTGAAGCCTGTCTGAAACAGCCTTGAATCCGCCATTGAAGCAACGGCAACGATTCCGTCACGGACAGCGTGGTCGTTTGACGCACCCTTTTCGCCGATAGCCGACATTGCCTCGTTCAAGGATTCACCGCAGGTTATTCTAAAGCGCACCTCCTTTGTTGAAGCAAAACGAAGCATTATGCGCACAGAGCCTGCAATTTCCTTACCGAAATCAAGAACAACGTAAGCGCCCTTGCCCGAAAAAAACGCATTGCCTGCATCAAAGAAAAGCGCAAGAGAGGATGCCCTTTCAGAAAGAAGAATTTCTGCATTATCAACAAGCTGGCTTTTTACTATTTTTTTAGGCAAAATCTTTTCGGTAAAGACGGCTCTTTTCATTACTACACCTCAATAAATCTTAAAATTCGGTCAGTTTCTTCCGTTTGCTTTCTCAAAAAATCAAGAATTTCCTTATCCTTTTTAAGAAGCTTTCCTGCTTTTTTCAGCCGTGAAATAAATTTTTTATTGAATTCCACCTGATCGCAAAGGGTTATAAGGGGGCAAATTCCCCTGCCGCGCTGATCAAGCTCAACGTAAATCTTATCCTTTTCGTCAGCGGTAATCTGAAACGGAAAAATTCTGCAGGCAAGCGGACGCTTGCTTCTGTCACAGGTGCCGTCACACACAACAAGGCGGTTGCCTTCATCGGTAACCTTTACGTTTAACTCCGTTTCCTCATAAGGAAACAAAAGCATACCTGTATTTTCGTCACCCTTACAGCATCTTGCATCGCAAACCTTGCCGCAATCAGCTTTTAAGGGCGTTTGATCACCTATAATTTTAAACACCTTTTCGTACAGCTTTTTATAATCCATATTATCCAAACAAATACCGGAAATAATCGTTTTCAAGGGACCATTGACAGTAGCGCATTTTGTTGCGCACAACAGTCTTCATTTGCGATACGTAGTTTTCGGGCAAGGTCACCGACATATCCGTTTGGGTGAACGTGCCGTTATAATAGGTGCCGTAGGCAGTTTTCCAATCGTAATTACTGTTGAACACCAATGCTTCCTGATCGGAAAATACGTCCCTGCCAACCATAAGCCTTGAATCGTATTCAGTTCCGAAAAGGTTGGAAAGGGTGGGCAGAATATCAAGACTGTACGTGGGTGTGTTTACCACGATAGGCTCACTATCCTCAAGACTGCCGCACCAAAGAATAAGCCGTGAATGGTCGCGTTGGAACAGGTCGTTTACCTGATAGCCGTACAATTCGGAAAGATACGGCATATTACCTAAGCTTCCGCCCGAATCAAGACCGTAGGGGAAGTGGTCGGTAGAAATGCATATAACCGTGTCATCCGCTATACCCTTTTCTTCAAGGGTGTTTACAAGGTACGCCATTGCCTTTTCAAGCTCATAATTAGCGGCAAGGTAGCCTTTTACCGCATCTGAATACGGAAGATCCTTTACCACGTCCCAGTTGCGCTTGGTCATAGAATTTCCCGTTTTTGTGTAACCGCTGTGACCGCTTACGGTCATATAGTAAACGTTAAAGGGTTGTTTATCGATATACGTGGGCAGGGTACCCTGAAGCATTTCAAGGTCACTTTGAGGCCATACGTTCTTTACGTAATTTTCCATACCGTTTCCGTAGCCCATAAAGCCGTCGGAATAGCCTAAGTTGTTATGGGTTTCGTTACGGGAATAGTAGGTGTACGAATTGTTGTGGAATGCCTTGCCGTAGTAGCCAACCCTGTTAAGCTGACTGCCCATTGTGAAGTAATTAAGCTGACCTGCGGTATTCTTGAATGATTTTCCGCCTGCGGTGGGCATCATTCCAAATACGTTCTGATATTCACCGCCCGTAGTGCCTGAGCTTGACGGCTGATAATAATCGGTAAACTGAATTCCCTTGGTGGCAAGTCGGTAAAGCGTGGGTGTAAGAACGGGATCGATAACCTCGGCAGTAAATGCTTCGGCAGAAATCATTATAAGGTTTTTACCCTTGAAAAGTCCGGTGTATTCGTTCTGCTTTGAAGGTGTAAGCGAGCTTACGTACTTGTTAAGGTCGGCTATTCTGCCGCTTCCGCCCTCAAGGTTAAGCTGCAGCTGATTGTATCCGTATTCCTTGGGTGTGGGCGTGGGGGTTGCATCAGGCGCAAGAGTGCCTTCATTTGTAGGTTTGGGCGTTACTATTACAGGCATACCATCCAATTCAAAATCATCAGCCGAGTTACCGAACGCAATCTTATAAAAATCGATATACGTACCCGTTGTAAGTCCAAACTCCTGCACCGCCAGCTGATAATTGTATTCCTTGGTGATAAGCGTAAGCCTTGCGGTATCGGTAAACACCATAACAAGCGCAATAATAAGGCATAAAACACTTGTTGCACCTGCGATAATGCGCTTAAACGCATTGCAGGGCGCGGTAGGAAATATTTTATTACTGAACACAAAATAAAGCACCACGGGCAACCAATAAAGTATAAACTTCAAAAGGCCGTCCCAGCTGAAGATAAGCTGAAGCACAACGTCAAAGAAGCCTGTCATAGCATCCCCTGCGCCTGCGAACACGGTGTTTACGTCATAAAAAATCTTAAACTGACGGTAAACGAAGTATTCTACAAGATACGGCAACGTAAAAACAAACATAAGCACGCCTGTAAGGATACGTGCCGTGCGGCGCACCTTGATAAGCGAAACAAGCAAATACACGATCGAACCGTAAATGCAGGAAAACAAAAGCGTGTATAACGTGCCTAAGCCAAAGTATCCCTTTGTTGTGGACGCCTTAAAAACGCTTTCATAATAAAATATCAGCACCGAAAAAAAGAATATGTATACAAACGGTGCGATCTTCGCCCTAAACTGCCTTAATTTTTCACCCATATTATGCATCCCTTAATTTATATAGTATGAATATTATATATTAAAGCGCGCTTGCCGTCAATACTTTCAACAAAAACATGCGTTATATGTAACGAAAACGCAAGCGGTTTCATAGATTCTTCGCCGTTGGCTCAGAATGACCTGAACTATAGTGTGAGAAGTGATTTATTTTATACCGCACACTTATTTACAGGTCATTCTGAACGGAATGAAATGGAGTGAAGAATCTCAATACAAAGTCCGTGCCGTAGGCACACCACAACGTTTCGTGTAAACGAAACGCTTCACGCACCGAAGGTGTGCATCACTTGCCGCAGGCAAACATCACGTGGCAAAGCCACACTTCACTTGAAAGCGCCCCGCGTTTAATCTAAAAAATAAACCCCCGCAAATGCGGGGGTTTATGATTACAAGAATTTATCGTGCTTTGAATTAGTCTTCTTTTCTCTTCTTAGCTACAACAACAAAAGCTGCGGTTGCTGCAACGAGAACTGCAACAAGTGCTACGGGAAGAGCATCGCCTGTATTTGAGGGCTTGCTGTTTGAAGGAAGGTCAATGATCTTTGTTTCATAGGAGATCGTAGCAGTTGAAGCCTTTGTATAAGCTGTTACAATGTCCTGATCGCCGTAAATAAGCACGCCGTCACCTTCATAGAACTGCTGCTCGTTATTAAAGTTAAGTCTGTAGAAAAGCTTATCAACGGTAACGTCCTGATCTCGAATTGAGGTTACGCCATTCTCGAACTCAACCTCAACAACAAATGTTTCTGACTCGCCTGTAGCGATCTCAACGTAATCGCCGGAGGAGAAGCCTGCCCAAGTTACGCCGCCATCTGGCTTTGTAACGGGTGCCTGAATGCAGATCTGAACGGTGATATCATTCTCACCAACGTTTTTAACGGTTATTTCCTTTGTAAGAACGCCGTCCTTAATATCATCAGCATTAAATATGCCTGTGCCTGAGGTTATATAAAATTTATCGTCACTAAGTGCCTTGATCTCAACTGCGTTGGGTGTGGGTGCGGGTGTGGGGGTTGCAGTTGCAGTTGCAGTTGCAGTTG
>JAZQTV010000039.1:0-14842 GCA_045630945.1 Clostridia bacterium | reverse complement strand
TACCCGCATTTCAGGCAATATGCTTGAAGCGGCACTTATTTCGGGAATGATGAGCGTAGGTGCAGACGTGCTTATTTTAGGCGTTGTTCCCACACCTGCGGTGGCTTATCTCACACGTTATTACCACGCGGATGCAGGTGTTGTTATTTCCGCATCCCATAACTCAGTTGAATTTAACGGTATAAAGTTCTTTGATTCAAAGGGCTTTAAGCTTCCCGATGACGTTGAAGACAGGATTGAGGAATTGATGAATTCCGATTCAATGCCCTGCCCCACAGGCTTAAACATAGGCAGAAGAATTTCTGTTAAGAGCGCACAGGATGATTACGTACAGTTCCTTGCTTCAACAATGGACGTAAGCCTTGAGGGCATTCACGTTGTAATGGACTGTGCAAACGGTGCGGCAAGCAGCGTCGCACCCAAGCTTTTCAAAAAATTAGGTGCAACGGTATATCCGTACTACTTCCTTCCCGACGGAACCGATATCAATAAAAACTGCGGCTCCACCCACCCCGAGCGTATATGCGAGATAGTAAAGGAAATAGGTGCCGACGTGGGTATTGCATTCGACGGTGACGCCGACCGCCTTATTGCCTGTGACGAAAGAGGTGTTGAGCTTGACGGTGACCACATTCTTGCAATATGCTCACGTATGCTTAAAAGCGAAGGTCGCTTAAAGAAGGACATCGTTGTTGGAACGGTTATGAGTAATATGGGCCTTGATATCTTTGCCGCCCAAAACGGCATTAAGGTAGAAAAAACTGCCGTTGGTGACAGATACGTGCTTGAAAAAATGCTGAACGATGATTTAAGCCTCGGCGGCGAAAAAAGCGGTCACGTAATCTTCCTTGAATACAACACCACAGGTGACGGACTTCTTACCGCACTTCAGCTTTTGCGTGCAAAGGCAAAGACAGGTCTTACTATGAGCGTTTTAAGCGATGGTATGAAGAATCTGCCGCAGGTACTTGTAAACGTAAAGGTTGATAATTCAAAAAAAGAGCTGTATAAGAGCGATGAAAGCATTATAAAGGAAATAAAGGCGGCTGACGAAGCATTGAAAAACCGTGGCAGAACGCTTATTCGTGCAAGCGGTACTGAGCCGCTTATCCGCGTAATGCTTGAGGGTGACAACGTACAGGAAATTGATATGCTTGCGCTTAACATCGCAAAGGCTATTGAGCGCACCTGTGACGGAAAAATAGTATAAGGAACATAAAATGAAGCAAGCAAAAACACGCGACGAAATAGAAAGCAAATATAAATGGAGTTTATCCGACCTGTTTGAATCTGATGAAAAATGGGAAGAAGCATTAACGCAATTAAAATCGTTTATTCCTCGTTTTTCGGCATACAAGGGTAAGTTAAGCGACAAAAATCAGTTAAAAGAGTTGTTCGTTTTAGACCACGACGTTTCGCTTTTAAGCGAGCGCATCTACGTGTACGCAAAAATGAGCAGGGATCAGGATAACGGCAACGATAAGTACGTTTCAATGTGTGACCGTGCCTATCAGGTGCTGATGGAGGCTTCCACCGAAACCGCCTTCGTCACCCCCGAGCTGACTGAATTAAGTGACGAAACTCTTTTAGCCTGGGCTAATGATCAGCTTTTTAAGGATAATTCGTTATTCTTAAAGGGAATAATCAGAAATAAAATGCATCTTTTATCCGAGGCTGAGGAGCGCTTGCTTGCAATGTCGCAGGATATGGCTAATTCGTTTGATACCATATTCACCATGCTTGACGACGTTGATATGAAGTTTGACGATATTAAAATGCCCGACGGAAGCACGCTTCCCCTTTCCCACGGCAGATACTCGCTTTTGCTTCAGGATAAGAACAGGGATTTAAGAAAGCAAGCCTACGAATCAATGTACAATGCGCACGTAAACAACATAAATACCCTTGCGGCATTGTATTCCTCAAGCGTAAAAAAAGACGTTTTTTATGCACGTGCACGCCACTTTTCATCGGTGCTTGAGGGTGAGCTTTTTTCAGGAAACATTCCCGCATCGGTGTACGACGGTTTAATCGATGCAATGCACCGTTATTTTCCCCAAATGCACCGTTACGTTGCACTTCGCAAAAAACTTTTAAAGCTTGATGACCTTAAAATGTACGATATGTACGTTCCCCTTATTGACGTACCCGATAAAAAATACACCTTTGATCAGGCGCAGGAGCTTGCAAAAAAGGCACTTGCCCCATTGGGCGAGGATTACGTTGCACTTCTTGACCGTTCCTTTAAAGAAAACTGGATTGACGTTTACGAAACAAAGGGCAAAACAAGCGGTGCGTATTCATGGGGCGCATACGGTGTGCATCCCTATATGCTTCTTAATTATCAGGACCGCCTTGACGATGTATTTACACTCGTTCACGAGGCAGGCCATTCAATGCACACGTATTATTCGGATAACAATCTGCCATACGAGAAGGCGCAGTACCGCATTTTTGTTGCCGAGGTTGCTTCAACGGTAAACGAGGTGCTTTTGCTCAAGTACCTTTTAAACAACACCGAAGACGAAAATATGAAGGCGTATCTGTTAAACCACCTGCTTGATCAGTTCCGCACCACAGTTTTCAGGCAGACTATGTTTGCCGAGTTTGAAAAGGAAGTTCACTTAATGCAGGAAAATGGTGAAGCGCTTACAGTAACTACCCTTAACTCGCTTTACGGCGACCTTAACCGCGCATACTACGGTGAAAGCGTTGAAACGGATAAGTTTATTGAAACAGAATGGTCACGTATCCCCCACTTTTACAGGGCGTTTTACGTATATCAGTATGCAACGGGCTTTTCTTCGGCTGTTGCAATTGCGGATATGATTCTTTCCGAGGGCGCGCCTGCGGTAGAACGGTATAAGAAATTCTTATCCTCAGGCGGAAGTGACTTCCCCGTTGAGCTTTTAAAGATAACAGGTATTGATTTAAACAAGCCGGATGCAATAATTTCTGCACTTAACGTTTTTGAAAATACTCTTTCAGAGTTTGAAAGGATGGTAAAATAATATGACAGGCTTTAACGACGAAGCATTGGAGTTTATGCTTAATAAGCTTCAGGAAGATCATCCCGAATTAGATTTAGAAAAAGCAAAGCAGGTATTTAACCTTGCGCTTACCTACGACCTTGACTATATGGTTGAGGCAGGCATTATCAAGGACGGCGATTTCACCGAAGAATACTACGACGAAGACGATGCCTTCGACTTTATTATCGACCGTATCGGCAACGCACTTAAATCCTTTGACGGTGACTTACTTGCCGAGCTTGTTGAATACTACTTCGACTGCCACGATGCATATATGGAAGAAATAGGTCTTCTTTCCTGGGAATAATAAAAAGCGGCTCTGCTGAGCCGTTTTTTCATTATAACGTTTAAATATTACGCTTTAATCTTGAAATATTGTGGAATCTGATATTGACACGTTAAAACATAAAAATTATAATAATACCATAACTAAAAAAGGAATGATATACTATGGATTTTATGATTGGCTGTAACTATTGGGCAAGCCACGCAGGCATTGAAATGTGGGCGCAATGGGATGAAAAAGCGGTTGAACGTGACCTTAAGCTTTTACAGGAAAACGGTCTTAACACCCTTCGCGTATTTATTAATTGGCGTGATTTTCAGCCTGTGCGCACGCTTTACGGTGCAGGCTTTTCAGTAAAAGGCTACGTAATGGATGATTTAAGTGAGCCTACTAACCCTTGGTATCTTGATGAAGCACAGCTGCAGCACTTTGATACTTTCTGCGACCTTGCTTCAAAATACGGCTTTAAGCTTATCGTGGGTCTTGTAACAGGCTGGATGAGTGGCAGAATGTTCGCCCCCCTTGCTTTAGAAGGCAAAAATACATATACCGATCCCGTTTCGTTAAGCTTTCAGATAAAGCTTGTAACGGGCATTGTTTCCCGCTTTAAGAATAAGGAAGCTATCTATGCGTGGAATCTTGGCAACGAATGCAACTGTATGTCACCCTGCCCATCAAGCGAGGTAGCGTACAACTGGTCAATGCTTATTGCCAACACGATTCGTGCAAACGATAGTTCACGCCCCGTTATAAGCGGTATGCACGGCTTGCACGTAGAATATGCACCCTGGCTTATTAAGGATCAAGCCGAAGCAACCGATATGCTTACAACGCATCCTTACGCATATTTCGTTCCCCATTGTATGAACGATCCCATAAATTCTATTCGCACCCTTATGCACGGCACCTGCGAAACGCTTTTTTATTCGCACATTTCAAAAAAGCCATGTCTTGTCGAAGAACTTGGCACGTTAAGCCATTCCCTTGCAAGTGACGAGGTTTCTGCGCAGTTTATGAACGTAAACCTGTTCTCCAACTGGGCAAACTGCTCGCCCGGTGTTTTGTGGTGGTGCGCACACGAGCAGAGTATGCTTTCCACGCCCCCGTATAACTGGAATATGCTTGAGCGTGAACTTGGTATGCTTGATAAGGATTTAAAGCCCAAGAAGTATCTTGAGAAAATGACCGCCTTTAACAAATGGCTTAAGGAAACAAACGTTACCCCCGAGCCGCCTAAAAAGGACGTTGCCATTCTGCTTACACGCGATCAGGATCAGTGGGGCATTGGATATATGACCTACGTATTATTAAAACAGGCAGGTCTTGAGCCTGAATTTGTTGCACCCAACACAACCATTCCCGATTATTCAGCCTACGTTATGCCCTGCTGCCACGGGCAAGGCTGTCTTTATAAGGAATACTATTTCGCCCTTAAGGAAAAGGTTGAAAACGGTGCTACGCTTTACGTTTCAAACTACGATGGCTTCTTTACCGAACAAGAGGAATTTTTCGGCTTTATTACCCGCGGTGTTGAAGAAAAAAGTGACGTTAAGGGTGAAATGACAATCAACAACAAATCAATTCCCTATTCTTACTTACAGCGCAGAATGCTTCAGGCTACAAGTGCCGAGGTTTTAAAGACTGACAGTGAAAACAATCCTATTCTTCTTAAAAACGCTTACGGAAAAGGCAACGTATTCTTCCTTAACTTTGCAATGGAAGAGATTATGCTTTCGGAAAGCTACGCCTTTAATAAATCCCGTCACGAGGTATTTAAGTATATTTTTAGCGATATTTTGGCAACGAAAAAGGTTATTTCAGGCCACGAAACTGCCATTGTTACGCAGGGTGAAAACCTTGTAACAGTAGTCAACTTCTCCGGTGAAGCCATTGACCCCAAGCTTACTATAAGAAGTGAAATCACTGAAATTCTTTACGGTAATACCTCCTCACTTGCTCCGGGCGAGGCTGTAGTATTTAAGGTTAAATAGCAAAAAAGCTGCCCTAAGAGCAGCTTTTTATTTTACTGTTTTTTCTTTTCCTTTTTATCAACAGGCTCAGCCTTAGGTACGATAAGCTCAAACACCTGTGATGCGGTCATAAGGTTAGCAGAAGCGGTTATTGCAAGTGAAAGTGCACCGTCAAGCACCGAATCTTCCTTATTCATATTTTCCGCAGAAGCTTTAACCTCGCTTTCATACACCTCAACAAACGCATCGAAGAACGCATCCATTCCCACCGCATCAAGCTCACGCTGAATAAACGTGCTTATAACCGGCAAAGGAAGTTGATTTTTCATAAGGCATATTACTATAAGCCTTGCGATATGATCTTTTGAATAGCGCTTCTTAACGGGTGCAGGCAGAATGCCAAGCTTTACGTAGTTATTTATCATTGAGGGCGTTAAAGGATCGGTATTAAACACGTCAAGATGCTTGGTGATAATACTTATCACCTGATCCATATACACCTCAAAATCAGGAAGCTGATCCCAACGGGGCAGCGAATATTCTTTGATTTTCTCACGGAATTCTACTATTTTATCCATAAAAACCACCTTTTCATTTAAAACAGTATAGCACAGTAGAATGGAAAGTGCAATAGTTTTTGTTTTGATATATAAATTATTTGTTTTTTATATTTACAATGCCACAATTTTAAGTTAATCTAATAACGAGGTGAATATTATGGATCTTAGCTATATTATAGGAATTGATGAAAATGATAACGAATATAAAATTCCTACACAAGTAGAAAGCGATGGCGACAAATTCTTTGTACGGGTAAAAAAAGAAGATTTCAAGGGTGCAAGCCTTGTTAAAATTCTTCCGCAGTTGGCAGAATGTCCCTCTTGCGACGGTTACTACGTTATACCCGATCAGCTCAGCGGTATTACCGTTGATTTAGGTGAAGAACAGTTGGAGCACGATTCCGGATGCCTTCAAAGCGTGTGCTTTTACGGTATTGTTTCTTCGAAAAAATGCTATATGGTAATTATCGAGGGTATGAAATACGACGCGTGTATGAGATGGTCACGCAAGGACGGTATTAACTCGGCATATTTTGCCATAAAAATGGCGTTTGACGGTATTGCCGCATACGAAGATATTACGCTTATCATATATAAGCTACCAATAAATTCCACATATAACGATATGGCAAAAATATACCGTGATTACAAGTACGAAAACGGTTTAAAAACCCTTCGTCAAAAAAATCTGCCCATGGTTAATTATGCCGCTGAAGCACCTGAAATTCGCATCAGAATGGCTTGGAAGCCTGCACCGCCGCAGATTGAATATCAAACCGAGGAAAACGAGCCCGAAATGCACGTTGCGGTTACCTTTGATATGGTTATTCAGCTTATGGAAGATATGAAAAAGGCAGGCATCGAAAAGGCACAGCTTTGCCTTGTAGGCTGGAACAAAAGCGGTCACGACGGCAGATGGCCCGATATTTTCCCCGTAGAAGAAAAGCTTGGCGGTGAGGAAGGCTTAAGAAAGGCCATTAAGCGCGCCAAGGAGCTTGGCTATAACATTGTAGGCCACACAAATTTTTCGGACGCATACACCATTGCAAAAAGCTTTGACATAGAAAAAATGGTACGTGATAAGGATTACAACGTTTCGGTAGGCACCCCATGGAGCGGTGGTAAAATGCACAAGCTTTGCGCAAAGGAAGCCATCAAGATATTTGAAAAGGAAATTCCCAAAGTGCGTGAGCTTGGCTTTGAGGGTGTTCATTATATCGACGTGCTTTCCGTTGTTCCCCCGTACTACTGTCACCACAAGGATCATCCTGCAACACGTAAGGATACGGCGCTTTTATGGAAGGAAATGCTTGAAAAATCAAGGGAAACATTTGGCGGGTGCGCATCTGAAGGCTCGTTCGATATTACCAGCGAGGCGCTTGATTTTGCGTTATATTCGGGCTTTGTAAAGTTTACCAAGCCGCGCCACCAATACAAACACAATATTATACCGTTATGGGAGCTTGTATATCACGGTGCAGTAATGGTATGTCCCTCTTCCGACCTTGTAAACGTTGGCATACTTGATAAAAAGCTTCAGCTTAAATTTATTGAATTCGGTGGCAGACCTGCAATGTATATTCATTCACGCTTCGTTACCGAATCCAAGGATCGCGGAAACTGGATGGGTGAAGACGACCTTCGTTTAAACAGCAAGGAAGAAATCAACCGCACCGTCAACGCACTTAAGATGACGCAGGATTTCTACGCCCCATTAAAGCACTTGCAGTTTGAAAAAATGCTTTCCCACGAATATTTAACCGAAACATTGGCAAAAACCACCTATGAAAACGGTCAAAGCGTTTATATCAATTACGGTGATGATGCCGTTACAGTCGAAAACAAGGTAATTGAACCGTTAAGCTACGCAATAATATAAAGAATAAACCCTGCAATTTGCAGGGTTTTATTTATTATATCTTTGCCAGCTTCGCCATATCACCGATAACAATAAGCACTGCACCCGTTATAAGCGGTGCGTTAGGATCGACCGTAACTGAAACAACGTCACCGTTACGGATAGCAACAACGTTAAGTCCGTATTTCCTTCTTAACGAAAGCTCAATAAGATTTTTACCTACCCATTCATCCTTGACCTCAATTTCCACAATGGAAACGTCCTTTGAAATAGATATCATATCGATAAATCCCGAGCATACGAGATTTTTGGCAAGACGTATGCCCGATTCGTTTTCGGGGAATACCACGTAATCAGCACCCACGCGAAGCATTATTTTCTGGTGCATTTCATCTGCGCACTTTACTATTACGTTCTTAACGCCCACTTCTTTACAAAGGGTTACTGCCATAACGCACGCTTCAAGGTTGCTTGCCATACACACAATAACCGTATCGATTTCACCGATACCAAGGCGCTCTATTACTTCTATATCCGTTATATCCGCGCACTTGCACACAGGCAGAAATGCCGCCGCCTCGTCCACCCTGCGCTGATTTCTATCAACGGCTATTACTTCCATATTATTGGCAACAAGCTCTTTTGCAACGGCTGTACCGTACCTTCCTAATCCAAATACCGCATACGTTCTTTTTTTCATATTACAATCTCCTTTTATCCGATACTTATGTCTTCAACAGGGTCAAGAACTATATCCTGCACCTTTTTGCGCCTGCCAAGAGCAAGTGCAAGGGAAATTGGACCTACTCTACCCAGATACATGGTTATCATTATAACGATCTTGCCCATTATATTAAGCGTGGGCGTAAGGCTTCTTGAAAGCCCTACCGTAGCGGTTGCGCTTACCGTTTCATAAAGAATATCAAGCATATCCGCATCCGTAACCACCGCAAGCAGAACGGTAGAGGTAAGCATAATAACAACAGACGTCATAACCACCGCCGCCGCCTTCAATATTGATTCAAGAGAAACGGTGCGGTTAAAAAGCGAGGTTCTGCTTTTATTTGTTATTACCGAAAATGCCGAATACACAAGCACCGCAACGGTAACCGTCTTAACACCGCCTGCCGTACCCACAGGTGAACCGCCTATAAACATAAGCACTAGCGAAATCATCGACGAAGCGTTTGTTAAATTTTCCTGCATAACAGTCATAAAGCCTGCCGTTCTTGTTGTAACCGCCTGAAAAAGCGATACCTGTATTTTATCAAATAATGACATATCGCCAATGGTAAGTGGGTTATTGAATTCACATATAAGAATAAGCAGCGCACCGCCAAACACAAGCACCGCTGTGGAAACCAATGCAATTTTGGTATGCAGAGTAAAATGATTCCTTTGCCCATCCCTCTTAAAACGGCTTTTAAGCACCCGTATAACGTCCCACCACACGATATAGCCAATTCCACCAATAATAATAAGAACAGCCGTTACGGTGTTTATTAGGGGGTTTAAAGCGTAAGGAATAAGGCTTGATTCACCTATCACGTCAATTCCCGCATTACAAAACGCAGAAACCGAGTTGAAAATCGATATCCATATGCCCCGTACACCAAATTCCGGTACAAAAACAAGCATATACATTAACGCGCCTACACCTTCAACGATAAACGTGCCTAAAAGCACCTTTCGTACGAAGGCGGCAAGCCCTGCAAGCGTATTAAGATTAAACGCATCCTGTAATAAAAGCCTGTCGCCTATACCCATTCTTCTATGAAACATTATCATAAAGCCTGTCATAACGGTTATAATTCCAAGGCCGCCTATCTGTATAAGCACAAGTATTACCGCTTGCCCGAACGCACTCCACACAGTTGCGGTAGGAAGCGTTACAAGCCCCGTTACGCAGGTTGCGGTGGTTGAAGTAAACAGCGCGTCGATATACGGTACACTTTGACCGCTTTTAGTGCTTATTGGAAGCGAAAGAAGTAAGCTTCCAAGCAATACTGCACTTAAAAAACTTAATAGGATTATTTGTGTTGTAGAAAGTTTTATCCCGTTGTTTTTCTTCATAATCAGCTTTCCGTTTAAAATTTAATATTTTTTTGTATTATACCACAATTACTTTAAATGTTCAATATTTAATTATGCCTACTCCGCTGCAAAAAAGTTGTTTACACTTTTTCTTTTTTATGTTATATTATATATAAATATATTATTAAATATATAGAAGGGTGTAAAAGGATATTTTATGCCTAAGGAAAGGAATAATAATATGACGGAAAACAACTATAATGCCTCGCAGATACAGGTACTCGAGGGGTTGGAGGCTGTAAGAAGAAGACCGGGTATGTACATCGGCTCAACCGATGAAAGAGGTCTTCACCATCTTGTGCAGGAGCTTGTTGATAACTCTATCGACGAGGCACTTGCAGGCTACTGCAACACCATTACCGTTACCATTCATGAGGATGGCTCATGTTCGGTACGGGATAACGGAAGAGGTATTCCCGTTGACATTCACGAAAAATATCAAAAACCCGCAGTTGAGGTTGCGCTTACCGTGCTTCACGCAGGCGGTAAGTTCGGTGGTGGCGGATATAAAGTTTCGGGCGGTCTGCACGGTGTTGGTCTTTCCGTTGTTAACGCCTTGGCTACCGAGCTTTTTGTTGAGGTTCGCCGTCAGGGCAAGATACATCAACAGCACTATAAGCGCGGTGACGCAATAGACGAGCTTGCTGTTACAGGTGATACCGACGAAACCGGAACCTGCGTTCAGTTCTGGCCCGATCCCGAGGTTTTTGAAACCGTAATCTTTGATTACGATAACCTTAAAAAGCGCCTTCGTGAGCTTGCATTCTTAAACAAGGGCGTAAGAATCACCATCGAGGATAAGCGTGAAGAGCATAAGGCACTTGAAAGCTTCCACTACGAAGGCGGTATAATCGAGTTCGTTGAGTTCTTAAATAAGAACAAGACTCTTTTGCTTGAAAAGCCCCTGTATTTTGAGGGTGTAAAGGAAACCAGCACGGTTGAGGTTGCAATGCAGTACAATGACGGCTATAACGAGACCGTATACACCTTTGCAAACAATATACAGACACACGAGGGCGGCACCCACTTAACAGGCTTTAGAAACGCGCTTACGAAGGTTATTAACGAATATGCAAGAAAGTATAAGCTTTTAAAGGATGCTGAGCAGAACCTTTCGGGTGAAGACGTGCGCGAAGGTCTTACCGCAATCGTATCGGTAAAGCTTGAGGAGCCGCAGTTTGAGGGTCAGACGAAGACCAAGCTTGGCAACAGCGAAATCCGCGCTATTACCGAGGGTATCGTTTCAGAGAAGCTTGAAGCCTTCCTTGAAGAAAATCCGCAGGTTGCCCGCGGCATAATCGATAAATGCCTTATGGCTTCACGTGCAAGAGAGGCCGCACGAAAAGCAAGAGAATTAACAAGAAGAAAGTCAAGCCTCGACACCTTCTCACTTCCCGGAAAGCTTGCCGACTGTTCAGAAAAAGATCCCACAAAGTGTGAAATATTCATCGTTGAGGGTGACTCCGCAGGCGGAAGCGCAAAGGACGGCAGAGACAGAAAGACGCAGGCTATCCTTCCCCTTCGCGGAAAGATACTTAACGTTGAAAAGACACGTCTTGACAAAATGCTTCAAAATAACGAAATACGTTCAATGATAACTGCCTTCGGTGCAGGTATCGACGTTGAATTTGACGAATCAAAGCTTCGTTACCATAAGATAATTTGTATGACCGATGCTGACGTTGACGGCTCACATATACGTACACTTTTGTTGACGTTCTTCTTCCGTCATATGCCCCAGCTTATAACGGGTGGCTACGTTTATGCCGCACAGCCGCCGCTGTTTAAGGTTACACTTACACGTACCAAGCAGGTTCAGTACTGCTATTCGGATGACGAGCTTGAAAAGTTCCTTGACTCCATTAACCGTCAGAACTACGAGGTTTCACGTTATAAAGGTCTTGGTGAAATGAGTTCGGAGCAGCTTTATGAAACAACCATGAACCCCGAAACACGTATCTTAAAGCGCATTACTATGAAGGATGCCATTGCTGCAGACCAGATATTCACCGTTTTAATGGGTGACGAGGTTGAACCCAGAAGACAGTTTATCGAAGAAAACGCACACCTTGTTTCCGATGACGAGCTTGATATTTAAGGAAGTGAGATTTTATGGAAGATAACAACAGAATTATTGATATTGATATTGAATCCGAGGTAAAAAAATCCTTTATGTCATACGCCATGGCTGTAAACATCAGCCGTGCGCTTCCCGACGTGCGCGACGGTTTAAAGCCCGTTCACAGACGTATTCTTTATTCGATGTACGAAAACGGATACACCTTTGATAAGCCTACAAGAAAGAGCGCGCGTATCGTTGGTGACGTTATGGGTAAATATCACCCCCACGGCGATTCATCCATCTACGATGCCCTTGTGCGCCTTGCACAGCCTTTTTCCATACGTTATACGCTTGCTTACGGTCAGGGTAACTTCGGTACCGTCGACGGTGACCCTGCGGCTGCTTCACGTTATACCGAAGCCAAGCTTTCAAAGATTGCCGGTGAGCTTTTAAGCGATATCGACAAGGAAACGGTAGATTTCTATCCTAACTTTGACGAAACCGAAATGCAGCCCCGTGTATTACCCTCACGCTTCCCCAACCTTATGGTAAACGGTGCGGACGGTATTGCAGTTGGTATGGCTACCAATATTCCGCCCCACAATCTTCGTGAGGTTATCGACGGCGTTGTTGCATTGATTGAAAATGCCGACGTTACCATCGAAGAATTGATGGAGCATATAAAGGGTCCCGATTTCCCCACCGCCGCACAGGTAATGGGTATTTCAGGCATCCGTGATACGTATCTTACAGGTCGTGGCAGAATAGTTATCCGTGCAAAGCACGATATTGAACAGATAACCGCTGACCGTCAGAGAATAGTTATTACTGAAATTCCTTATCAGGTAAATAAGGCAAAGCTTATCGAGCGTATTGCCGAGCTCTATAAGGACAAGCAATTTGAGGGCTTAAGCGACCTTCGTGACGAAAGTAACAAGGAAGGTATGCGCATAGTTCTTGAACTTAAGAAGGACGTTAATCCGCAGGTAATACTTAACTTCCTTTACAAGCACACACAGCTTCAGGACAGCTTTGGCGCAATAATGCTTGCACTTGTTGACGGCGAGCCTCGCGTGCTTAACTTAAAGGAAATGCTTTATTATTACCTTGAACATCAAAAGGAAGTTGTTACAAGGCGTACACAGTACGATCATGACAAGGCACTTCAGCGTGCACATCTTGTTGAAGGCTTCCTTCGTGCGCTTGATATGATTGATGCAGTAATCGCACTTATCCGTTCAAGCCAGACCACAGAAATCGCAAGAAACAGACTTATGGAGGAGCTTGACTTTTCACTTGAGCAGGCAAAGAGCATCCTTGATATGCGTCTTCAGCGCCTTACAGGTCTTGAAAAGGAAAAGCTTCAGCAGGAATTTGAAGAATTAAAGAAGAGCATTGAATATTTCCGTTCAGTGCTTGCAGATCCCCAGATGGTACTTAACATCATTAAGGAAGAACTTCTTGTTATAAAGGACAAGTACGGTGATGACCGCCGTACCGAGATTACCGCTTCTTCAGATGAGATTGATTATGAATCACTTATTCAGGAAGAAGATATGGTTGTTACAATGACCAACCTTGGTTACATTAAGCGCGTACCCGCAGACACTTACCGCGCGCAGAATCGTGGTGGAAAGGGCGTTTCGGGTATCACAACACGTGATGAGGATTTCGTTTCCCGTGTGCTTGTTGCAAACACACACACCGATATACTGTTCTTCACAACACGCGGAAGAGTATTCCAGTTAAGGTGCTATCAGATTCCCGAAGCAGGCAGAACAGCCAAGGGAAGCGCAATAGTAAACCTTCTTAACCTCGAGGGTGGCGAAAAGGTTACAACCGTTATCGCACTTCCCGAGGGCGAGGAAAATCGCGCAAATATGAATCTTGTTATGGCAACAAAACGCGGCTTTATCAAAAAGACCTCACTTTCAGAATACAACATCCGCAAGAACGGTCTTATAGCTATCATTCTTCGCGAGGATGACGAGCTTGTTAACGTTGAGCTTTCAAACGGTGAAAACGACGTACTTCTTGCAACAAGCAAGGGTAAGGCTATCCGCTTTGAAGAAAAGCTTGTCCGCAATATGAGCCGTGCAACAATGGGTGTTACCGCAATCAATCTTCAGGATGACGACCGTGTTGTGAATATGGCTGTAATTAAGGGCGACTGTGAAATTCTTACCGTTACCGAAAACGGCTTCGGTAAGCGTACAGACGTTAACGAATACCGTGTTACCGGCAGAAACTGCAAGGGTATTATCACCCACGCAATCAACGATACGACAGGTGATATCATCGATATGGTTGCCGTTTCAGGCGATGAAGACCTTATGCTTATCACTTCTGACGGAACTATCATCCGCACCATGATAAATCAGATTCGCACAATGGGCAGATCAACGCAGGGTGTAAGAGTAATGCGTGTTCAAGAGGGCGTAAAGGTAGTTAAGATTGCCACCGCCCCCCACGAGGAAGAAGCAGAAATTACTGAACTTCCCGAGGGCGAAGCAGTTGATACAACCGAAACCATTGAAACGTTATAATCACGGAGGCTGAATATGAAAATTTTAAAGATAGTAGGCAGCATATTTACGGGATTAAATTTCGGACTTATTTCGCCTTTTGCGCCCATTTACCTTTTAGTTTTAAGCATTCTGTACCAAGACAGCGAATGGTTCTCCGCCAACCGCCTTGCAGTATGTGCACTTGTAACCGCAGTTATTGCAACCGTTCTCACCTACGTTTACGTACACAATAAAAAACGCGAGCATGAATCGCTTTCGGTTTACGGAATGTCACTTGCAATAAGCTTTATTGTAGGTGCAATCATAATAATGATCGGATTATTCAGTTATGCGGCAGGCGAGGAATACAGATTAGGTTAATTTATAAAAAGCGCGTATAAAAACGCGCTTTTTTAATATCATTACGTCAAAAAAACGAATAAAAAGCGGCTCATTTGAGCCGCTTTTTTATG
>JAZQTV010000038.1:0-9888 GCA_045630945.1 Clostridia bacterium | reverse complement strand
CGGCAGTTATCCTCAGGCTGAAAAACCTCATATTCTTCACCTAAAAGTTCAGGCACTTTTACCCCGTAGCCGACCTGACGGATGGAATCACCCAACAACGTTACCTTCACGTTAATTCTCCCCTAATATTTCAAGCGCATTTTTGTACGCTATCTTTTCTTTATCGGTATAAGGAATGTCAAGTGACATAAAATATTCCGCTTCCTTACAGGGATCCCACAACGGAAAATCACTGCCAAAAAGCACGCGCTCTGCACCGTAACCGTTTATGTATTTCAGGATTTTGCCTTCGGGCATAAACATATGGCTTGAGCAAATATCCACAAAGCATTCGGTATCCTTTAAAAGCTCCATAGCCTCGTCAAAAAGCATCCAACCACCCAGATGCGCACCGATTACGGTAAGCTTGGGAAAGTTATCAATTATACGTTTAAGCCTACGGGGATGCGAATAATCGTACCTTGGGTCCCCGCAATGTATCATCATGGGAAACTTACCCGATATTGCTTCATACATAGGAAACAGGCGTTCATCATCCATATTAAACTTTTGTGTATCGGGATGTATTTTTATGCCCTTTAAGCCGCATGCCTGTATAAATTCAACCTCGTCCAAGATATTTTCCATATCAGCATGAACGGTACCGAATCCGTACAGTTCAGGATGCGCATTAAGCTCGTTCAAAGCAGTTTCATTTACATGGCGCACCGTATTTGCCTTTAATGCAACGGGTAGAATTACAAAATTCTCTATACCTGCATTCTTGCCGTAATTTATAAGGGTCTCACTTGTGCCGATCTTATCACCAAGACCGTCCTTCAGATCGTAAAAATTTATTACGTTTTCCGTTGCCTTCTGTGCTATCTTTTCCGGATACACGTGTGTATGAAAATCAATTATCTTCATTTTTAAAAGTCTACTTCCTTTTGCCCCTGTTCAGTAATGATGCTTCTTCTTGTAAAGCCTACGTCTTTTGCAAGCGCTTCAGCCTCTTTAAAGAAGCAATCAAGATATTCTTTATCATGGCAGTCACTTGTAAAAATTATTTTTCCGTCCTTTTCCTTTATATACTCAAGAATATTTTTAGACGGATACGGTGAAGTGCGGTAGCCGCGTGAAATAGCACCTGTATTTATTTCAAAGGGTACGTTATATTTTACAAGCTCATCCACCGCTTTTTTAGCATACGAAAGATACACTTCGTTTTCTTCAATATTTAATTGCTCAAAGAACTTTGAAACAAGGTCAAAATGCCCGATAATATGGCATCCTGTTTTTTCACACACGGTTGAAACGTTTTTAAAATATTCCTTTGCAAAAGCATTTATATCGCCGTTAAATATCTCGTTATAGATATAGTTGAAGCAATCAATATTACTGTCTATCGGATATAATTTACCATCCACGTCTATATAATGGCTTGACCCGATAACGTAATCAAAATTGCTTACGTCATCATTTGACACTATATCCTGTTCAATACCTAAAAGCACCGTTATTTTTCCACTGTATTTTTCTTTAAGACGGGTGATTTCTTCGATATATCCTTTTGTTTTATCAACCTTCATACAGTACGTAAGATCTCTGTGTGTATGACCGTGTCCTGAAAAGCCAATGATATCAAAACCTAACGATATTGCTTTTTCTACCATTTCTTCGGGTGTGTCTTTACCGTCACAAAAGCACGAATGAGTATGATAATTTTCCTTTATCACTTTGTCATTTTCTCCTGTTTAACCTTGTGATCAATAATATGACGTGAGCCGAGCTCCTTTTGAATATCCTTAACGGAAATTCCCATATCAACCATAAGCACCATTACGTGATATGCAAGGTCTGCTATCTCGTATACGGTTTCATTTTTATCGTCAGCCTTACCGCCTATAATAACCTCGGTGCTCTCCTCGCCTACTTTTTTAAGAATCTTATCTCTGCCCTTTGAAAAAAGATAGGTAGTATATGAGCCCTCAGGCATTTCGCTTTTTCTGTTTTCAAGAAGACTATACAAGCCTTCCATTGAAAATTCTTCCTTATCCTCTGCGTGCCAAAGCTCCTTAGTAAAGCAGGAATCACTGCCCGTATGGCACGCGGGGCCGTCTTTTTCAACAACCACAACAAGCGCATCGTTGTCACAGTCAGCGGTTATTGATACGATGTGCTGATAATTTCCGCTTGTTTCGCCCTTAAGCCAAAGTTCCTGCCTGCTTCTTGAATAAAAGCAAGTAAGACCTTTTTCCATAGAAATTTCAAGGCTTTCCTTACTCATATAAGCAAGTGTTAAAACCTTTTTTGAATATGCATCCACAACTATTGCGGGAATAAGACCTTTTTCATCAAATTTAAGTGCATTTATATCTAACATAATTATTTAAGCCTCACTTCGATATTATTGTTTTTTAATTCCTGTTTTAAATCGTTAATCGCAATCTCGCCAAAGTGGAAAACCGATGCGGCAAGACCTGCGCTTACTTTGGGCACCTTTTCGAACAAATCGATAAAATCCTTAACACTGCCTGCGCCACCCGATGCGATAACGGGCACGTTAACAAGGCTTGTTACCTGTTCAAGCATTTCAATATCAAAGCCCTGCTTTACACCGTCGGTATCAATGGAATTTACAACTATTTCGCCTGCACCCATATCAACGCCGCGCTTAATCCATTCAAGCGCATCAAGCCCCGTGTTATCTCTTCCGCCGCGCGCAAAAACCTTAAATTCCCCATCAACGCGCTTAATATCTGCCGAAAGCACAACGCATTGACTTCCGTAAAGCTTCGCCGCTTCTTCTATCAGCTTGGGGTTTCTTATAGCCCCTGAATTTACACTAACCTTATCTGCACCACATTTAAGCACACGGTCAAAATCCTCAACCGTATTGATGCCACCGCCAACAGTAAGCGGAATAAATATATTTGCCGCACAGTCGGTTAAAATATCGGTAAAAAGCTTTCTACCCTCGCTTGATGCTGTTATATCATAAAAAACAAGCTCATCCGCACCGCACTCGGAATAGAACTTTCCAAGCTCCACAGGTGATGAAACGTCGGAAAGCGATTTGAAGTTTACACCCTTTACTACCCTGCCATCCTTAACGTCAAGGCACGGGATTATTCTTTTTGTCAGCATCCGCTTACCTCCAATGCCTTTTTAATATCTATTGCGCCAGTATAGTATGCCTTTCCGATAATTGCACCGTAAAGATTCATATCATTAAGTGCAACAATATCATCAATTGAATTTACACCGCCCGAAGCAACAATATCAATATTATATTTTTGAGAAAGCTCCTTATAAAGCGCACGATTAGTACCAAGCATTGTACCGTCCTTTGTAATATCAGTACAAATAACGGTTTTTACGCCGATTTTTTCAAGATCTTCAAAAAATTCATCGGTGGTCAGGTTTGCAGTTTCCGTCCATCCCTTAATGGCAATATTGCCGTTAAGAATATCAGCACCAACCGCAACACGCTCACCGTATGTTTTTACGGCTTCTAAAAGAAAGCCTCTATCCTTAACTGCGGCAGTACCTAATATAACACGCATAACACCTGCATCAAGATACTTTTTAACGGTTTCCATAGAACGTACTCCGCCGCCTATTTCCGCCTTTAAGCCTGCTTCCTTAACAATACGCTTAACTGTTTCAATATTGGGCGTATCGCCGTTTTTTGCGCCTTCAAGGTCTACGATATGTATGTATTCTGCACCACTGTTTTTAAAATCAAGTGCAATTTCCCAAGGTCTTTCGCTATACACAGTCATTTCCTCGTATTTGCCCTTATAAAGACGAACTGCTTTACCTTTGAAAAGGTCTATCGCAGGAAATATTAACATAATTTTATCCCCTTTATTTTACGTTGCAGAAGCCCTTTAATATCTTCATACCTATGCTTCCGCTTTTTTCCGGATGGAACTGACATCCGTACACGTTATCCTTTTGCACAGCCGCAGTAAATTCCATTCCGTAATCAGACGTAGCTATCACGTTGCTTTTATCGCAATCAGCAAAATACGAATGCACAAAATAAACGTAATCTCCGTCAGACAATTCGTAAAAGATCGGACTGTTGTTATAAAGCTTAAGTGAATTCCAGCCTATATGCGGTATGCGGAAATCCTTTGCTATTTTACCTTCAAACGGAACGATACTGCCTTTTATAAGCCCTAAACCCTTATGCTCACCAAATTCATAACTTTTTTCAAAAAGAAGCTGCATACCAAGGCAAATACCCATTACAGGCTTTCCTTCTGCACATTCCTTCAATAAAACGTCAGCCATACCGCTATTTTGCAATTTTTTTGCCGCATCCTCAAACGCACCAACACCGGGAAGGATTATTCGATCTGCTTCATGTATGACCTTTATATCATTGGTAACGATTGCCTCTTCACCTATCGCCTTAAACGACGATTTTAAAGAAAACAAATTACCAACACCGTAGTCAATAATTGCTATCATCAATTATACCTCACAGAACACCCTTTGTTGAAGGAATTTCATTTTTAAACTGTTCGTTTATTTTTACCGCCTGTGCCATTGTGCGTGCAAACGATTTGAATATACCTTCAATAATATGATGCGTGTTGCTTCCGTCCATCTTGTGAATATGAAGCGTAAGATTTGCATGGCGCACGAACGCATAGAAGAACTCTTCAACAAGCTCGGTATCAAAATCGCCTACTCGCCTTTGGGGCATCCTTACGTTGAAGCGAAGATATGATCTTCCCGAAATATCTACTGCGGTAAGAATAAGTGATTCATCCATAGGAAGATAAGTGCTTCCGTAACGGTATATACCCGCCATATCGCCAAGCGCTTCGGAAAATGCCTTACCCAAGCAAATAGCAATATCCTCTGCCGTGTGATGATAATCAACCTCTGTATCGCCTACACATTTTACGTCAAGATCAAACCTACCGTGCTTTTTAAAAAGCGTAAGCATATGATCCAAGAAACCGCATCCCGTATCAATGGTACCGTTGCCTGTACCGTCAAGATCAAGTTTTAAGGTTATATCAGTTTCGTTTGTTTTACGTTTTATTACGGACTTTCTCATTTTTCCTCCAAAATTTCGGAAACAGCATTAACAAATGCCTGCATTTCCTCTAATGTGCCTATGGTTATCCTGTTAAAATCTTTTATACGCTCGTTTGTAAAATGACGAACAAGTATGCCTTTTTCCTTAAGCTTTAAATACAATTCTTCACCTGAAATACTTTCATTTTTGGCAAATATGAAATTAGCATCAGAATCAAGAACGGTAAAGTTAAGCTTTCTAAGCTCACTTGTAGTAAAATCCCTGTTAGCTATAATAGCCATACAGTTATCTTCATAATAATCGTTATCCATAAGTGCAGCAATACCTGCAATTTGCGTAAGCCTGTTAACGTTATAAGGATTTGTTGAATACTTTATTTTTTCAAGGTCAGCTATAATTTCTTTTGAAGCAAAAGCATAACCAAGCCTTGCACCAGCCATTGAGCGTGATTTCGAATAAGTACGCACAACAAGCAGATTATTATATTTTTCAATCAATTCAAGCGCGGTAGTTCCGCCAAAGTCAACGTATGCTTCATCAATAAGCACCACGTTAGAGGGATTTGTTTTTACTATTTCCTCTATTTCCTCAAGCGAAAGTGAAATACCCGTAGGTGCATTGGGATTAGCAATAGCAATAAACTTATTGATACCGCAATACTTTTTGTAATCAATGGTAAAATCATCTTCAAGTGGTATAACCGTTGCATCTATACTGTAAAGATCTGCAAAAACCTTGTAAAATCCGTACGTTATATCTGCAAATGCCGCACCGCATTCCTGTGCGTATGCCATAAATGCAAAGTTAAGTATTTCATCAGAACCGTTTGAAACAAACACGTTCTCGCTTTTAACACCGTAGTTTTTCGCAAGCTGTTCCTTTAAATACTTACTTTCGGGGTCAGAATACAGCTTAAGATTCTTTACCGCATCACCGTTTATACATTCAATAACCGATTCCGACGGTGGAAAGGGTGATTCGTTTGTATTAAGCTTTATATACTTTTTATCTCTCGGTTGTTCACCGGGCACGTATTCCTTTAATGAATCATACCTTGGGGATATAAACTTGCTCATTTTTTCATCCTTATCACTGCACTGTTTGCATGTGCGTGAAGTCCTTCCTTTTCAGCAAAGAATGCAACGTCCTTAGCAACCTTTTCAAGTGCTGACTGTGTGTAATATGAATACTGCATCTTTTTAACAAAATCATCAACAGAAAGCGGACTTGAAAAACGTGCCGTTCCGCTTGTGGGAAGTGTGTGGTTAGGACCTGCAAAATAATCACCCAACGCTTCAGGACAGTAATTGCCCATAAATACGCTTCCCGCATTTTTTACGCTATCAAGAATATCAAATGGATTTTCTACGGCAAGTTCAAGATGCTCTGGGGCAATTTCATTGGCGATTTCAATAGCATACATTATGTCGGACGCTACGATTATCTTTCCGTTATTATCAATGGAAGCGCGCGCAATTTCCTTACGGGGAAGCTGTTCAAGCTGTTCTTCAATTTTTATCTGAACTGCCTTTGCAACCTCGATACTGTCAGTCACAAGAACTGCGCTTGCATTTTTATCGTGTTCTGCCTGCGAAAGAAGGTCAGCCGCAACGTAATCGGGATTGCATTTTTTATCAGCAACAACAAGTATTTCGCTGGGACCTGCTATCATATCGATATCAACCATACCAAATACCTGACGCTTTGCTTCTGCAACAAATGCGTTGCCCGGTCCTACAATCTTATCAACCTTTGTTACCGTTTCAGTACCATAAGCAAGTGCCGCAACCGCCTGTGCACCGCCAACCTTAAAGATACGGTCAACACCTGCTATCTTTGCAGCGGCAAGAATAACGGGATTAACCTTTCCGTTTTTAGATGGCGGAGTTGTTATGCAAATTTCCTTACAACCTGCAATTTTAGCAGGAATACTATCCATAAGCACCGTTGAAGGATAAGCCGCCGTGCCACCGGGAACGTATAAGCCTACCTTTTCAATAGGAAGCACCTTCTGCCCTATTACCACGCCCGATTTATTATTGATTATAAAGCTATTCTTCTTCTGTGCACTGTGAAATTCACGGATATTTTCAGCAGCATCATTTAGAATGCGTATAAACTCAGGCTCAACAAGACCGAATGCCTCATCGATTTCTTCCTTTGTAACCTCTATATTAGTAAGCTCGGCACCGTCAAAGCGCAAGGAATATTCCTTTAAAGCCTTATCACCGTTTTGCTTTACGTTTTCAATTATATCTTTAACGATTTCAGAAACATCACCCGTAGGATTGCTGCGTGCAAATATTTCGTCATTTGACACTTCACCGTATTTATATATCTTAATCATTGCTGTTCTCCACGATTTCCTGTAATTTGTTCTTAATTTCATTGATTTTATCCATCTTAAAACCGTACGACGACTTATTGGCTATAAGACGTGCGCTTATGTTTACGATATCCTCAATGGGCTCAAGACCGTTTTCATAAAGCGTCTTACCCGTTTCAACAATATCGACTATAACGTCAGACAAGCCAAGTATTGGTGCAAGCTCAATAGACCCATTAAGATGAATTATATCAATATCACGTGCCTTCATCTGATAATGTTTGGCGGCAATGTTTGAAAACTTTGTTGCCACACGAAGCGTGGTTGACGTATCATCCCTGAAGCCCTTGGGTGCAGCAACTGCCATACGGCACTTACCCATATTAAGATCAAGTAATTCGTATACGTCAGGCTCATACTCAAGCAAAATATCCTTGCCCGCAACACCTATATCTGCCGCACCACGTTCAACGTAAATAGAAACGTCTGACGGCTTTACCCAGAAATATCTTACGCCTTTTTCAGCATTTTCAAATGTTAAACGGCGATTATTTTCTTTAATTGAAGCACAATCAAATCCTGCTTTTTCAAAAATGTCATATACCTTTTCACCAAGTCTGCCCTTGGGAAGTGCTATATTAAGCATCAGAAAATCTCCTTTCCGTTAACGTCCACTGCTTTTTTATAGGTTATATTCTCGGGAAGCGCCTTTGAAACAAACACCTTTAAGCCGCCTTGCGCAAGCTTTTCAGTCGCTTTTAATACTTCCTCAGGTGCTTCATTTTTTGTAATAAGCACAATATCAACGTCATATTCCGATTTATTTGCATTAAGCCTTTCAAATCCGTCAAGATAAACTGCAAAACCAATGGCACTTGCACGCTTTTTAAGCTTGTGCATAAGGGAATCATACTGACCGCCCGAAAGCACACCCGTGGGGATACCTTCAACGTAACCTTTAAAAACGATACCGCTATAATAGCGCATATTGTTTGCAAGGGAGAAGTTAATGCTTACCTTGTCATACATACCAAGTGCCTTAAGAGTATTAAGTACCGCCTTAAATTCATTAAACGCTGCCTTTGCTTCCTCGGAATTTATTGAAACTACTTTTTCAACGTCAGTAATATCCTTGTAATCCTGTATAAGAAGCGCAGCGGTCTTTGCCTGTGCTTCCGTGATTTTTTCGGTATTTAAAAGGTTTGTTATTGCGCCTGAATTTTTAAGGGAAATATATTCACGCACCTCATCAACTATTTCGCTATCAAAGCCATTTTCCTTTATAAGAGCAGAAACAAGACCTGCGTGTGAAATATCAAGCTTATATTTTTCGTTTATCATTTCAAGGCTCTTAATAGCAAGCGAAGTAACCTCGCACACCTCATAGATGCCTATATCACCTACACACTCAAGACCCGTCTGCATAATTTCCTTAAAGCGATGGGATTCACCTGAGACACGGTATACGTTTTCATTATAATAAAGCTTTTGCACATCACTACTGTTACCCAGATGGTTGATTATTGCCAACGTAACGTCAGGCTTAAGCGCAAGAAGCTTGCCGTTTGTATCAGTAAAGGTTATAACCCTGTCAGACAGCAAAAAATCCTTATTACGAACATAAAGATCATATTCTTCAAACTTACTCATTTTATATTGGGAATATCCGTATCCCGAATATAATGCACGAAGCTTATATACTGCAAGCTCGTCATTCTTTAAAATTCTTTCATCAATCATCTTACTTTTCCTCATTCATCATACGGTCAATAACTGTTTTATAACCACCATTTCCGTATTTAATGCAACGGTTTACCCTGCACACAGTAGCGGTGCTTGCACCTGTTTCCTTGCTTATCTCAGTATATACCTTACCTTCAATAAGCTTTTGTGCAACGTCAAAGCGCTGTGCTATTGCCTCAAGCTCCTGTATAGTACAAATATCGTTAAGGAAGTTTTCACACTCATCAACATCCTTTATTTTAAGTATTGCATTATATAAGTTGTTAAGGCTATCCTGTTCAAGTCGTTTCATTTAATCAATCCTACCATTTATATTTTTTCACATTGTAGCACACTAAAGTGATAAAGTCAAATAGTATCTGCGCATTTTCCGAAAAAAATTTTTAACGCAGCAGAAAACAAAACATTCTGCTGCGCTAATTACTTATTCATCTGCTTTAATTTCGTAGGGTGTTACCTGATATACATAATAGTTAAGCCAATTTGAATATATAAGATTTGCATGACTGCGCCACGAAACAACAGGCTCGCAGGTGTCGTCATCACCGGGGAAATAATTATTGGGCACGCTTATGGGAAGACCGAGATTTTTATCCCTTACGTACTCTTTTTTCAAAGTATCCGCATCATATTCGGAATGACCTGTAATAAATATTTGCTTTCCCGAATCCGTAGCAACAGCATATATGCCTGCTTCTTCACTTGTTGAAAGAATTCTGAGCTCGGGCACCTTTTCAATATCCTCACGCCGTATCTCAGTATGCCTTGAATGAGGCAC
>JAZQTV010000037.1:0-8976 GCA_045630945.1 Clostridia bacterium | reverse complement strand
AGTTTACACCATCGTTTGAGCCGTATACTACAAAACGAATGTAAAGCATTTCGGGACTGTGTGATTCAAATTCAATATAGCCAAGGTCGCTTTCCTTTGTAAGATCGAATATGAATTCCTGACAGGTGCTGGGTGCGAAGGGCTCCCAATGCGTATCGGGATTACCGTCGATAAGATTTGAAGCAGGATATTCACTGTCCTCGGTAAGTGCCTTAACCGAAGCAATCTTAATCTCATCGCCAAGAACGATCTGGTCTACTGCCATGGGTGTAGGCATAACGGGGTAAACCTCAGTTGTGTATGCGCCAAGGTCTTCAACATTAAGAAGAAGTATCCAATCGCGAAGCGAAGGCTTCTTTGGGATAGCGTATTCGCCGTTTTCAGTAATAATATCGGGGATATCGATAAACTTTCCTGTAAGTGTATCAAACCAACGTGCTTGATAACGTACGTTTTTCTTAAGACCAAGCAGAGTACCCGTTTCGTCTTCAGGTGCATAGAGATAATAAACGATAACGTCTTTATCCTTGTTTGCAATAGCAACGCGTCTGCGGTTTTCAAAAGCACCAAACTCATGACCGTACGAGGGTGTAAGCTCATACCATTTTACGTAATCAAAGAATTCTTTGAAATACTTCATCTGTGTTGAACCGGGCTTGTCCATACCGATGTACCAGGGTTCAGGTGAATAGAGAAGCCAGCCTTGGTCATCCTTCTGGTCCCAACCCATTGCCCATACACCTGTTACGCCGTACGTAAAGCCTGCTGCACCTGAAAGAATTGCCTGATATGCACCAAGTCTTGAAGGATCGTGACCGCAGAAGTTACCGCAGTAAATATCTTCATACTGGTTCTCTGTTTCAAAGAAGGGCTTAACTTTTTCGTTTTCGTAATAGCCTTTATAGAATTGTCTTGTTTTAAGCGCATCAAAGCCGCCGTGACCTGCCTGTAAGAACCACATTTGATGCCAATCGTCACCGTCAAGTGCACGTGCACGGGGATCGTCGGCAAACATGGGATACATATGTGCACCGTTGGGGCGGTGATAGCCGTCTATCTCGCTAACCAATGCCGCCGCCTGACGCCAGATATCAAAGGTGTTGAATCTTTCGTCGGTAATTTCCTGACCTGTGAACCACATTACAGGATAGCAAGCATATCTTGCAACAACGTAACGTGTAAACTTAAGCACGGGAACAGGGTCGCTTCCGAAAGCTATAATACTGCAGGTATGTACGCCAAAACCAATGGAAGTAGTGAAACCAACCGATGTAAGATACTCAATCATAACGTCCATAGTTTCGTTAAATGCCTGAGGATTGATTTTTGTATATTTGTCTGTCCACCAATGATGAACTCTCTTGTTTCCGCCGCCGTCGGATTCAGCTGAGTCAAAATACGTCTGATAAGCGTTAAAGCCTTTCTTCACGCGGTCGTCAACAAGGTGCTTGAACTGATTGCCGCAATTGCAACCGGGATAGTTACATTCGTGTAAGCGCTCATAGTCAGCCATCTGCCAATGTGTATCGGCAAGATAGAAGTAGGGTGTTCCGTCAGCATACGTAAGGTAACGCATACCGTTTTTAAGCATAACGTAGCCGTGCTTTTCAAGCTCGGTCTTAGGTTCAATAGCATTTGCTTCAATAACGCCTGTGTCGGTAAGTGAAGCGTTATCCTTGTCCGTACAGGTAACGGTATAAGTCCATTTACCTACCTTGTTAGCAGAAAAACGAACCTTCCATTCGTTGTCACCGTTCCAGAAACCCGGAAGAGCAATTACCGTGCCGTCTTCGTGAGTAAAAACTGCATCAATATCAACGTCCATAAAAGGATTTTCATAAGTTTTGTTGCTATGAAGAACTATTTCACAACGCGTAAACACATCTGTTAATATATTCATAATAAAACCTCCTTACAAAACTTTAAGATATTGTACCATACCAAAAAATTTATTTCAACCCTTAATTTGATAAAAAAATAAAAAAATCAATTTAGGGTATTGAAATATTTGTGATTTAATGTATAATATGAGTAATAAAATAGAAAAAGGAAGTGTTTTTTTGTGAGTACGTTGCACGTTATCGATCATCCGCTTATTCAACATAAACTGACCATTATGCGTGAGATTGCAACAGGTCCCAAGGAGTTCAGAGAGCTTCTTAACGAAATAACCACACTTATGGGCTATGAGGTTACACGTGATTTTCCCCTTTGCGATAAGCCTATCGAAACTCCTCTTTGTAAAATGATAGGTAAGACCATTGATGGTAAAAAGGTAGCAATCGTTCCTATTCTCCGTGCAGGGCTTGGTATGGTTGACGGAATGCTTTCACTTATTCCTGTTGCCAAGGTGGGTCATATCGGTCTTTACCGCGATCCTGATACCCATACCCCCGTTGTATATTACTGCAAGCTTCCCGTTGATATTGAGGAGCGTATTACCATAGTTGTTGATCCTATGCTTGCAACAGGCGGAAGCGCTTCAGATGCAATTACAATGCTTAAAGAAAAGGGCGTAAAGCATATTAGGCTTATGTGCCTTGTTTCTGCACCCGAAGGCGTTAAAAAGGTTCAGGATGATCATCCCGACGTTGATATTTATACCGCATCACTTGATGAAAGACTTAACGATCACTGCTATATTCTTCCCGGCTTGGGTGATGCAGGTGACCGTCTTTTCGGTACAAAATAAATTTCAATATGAATAAACACAAAAACCTGCAAAAATGCAGGTTTTTATATTTTTTTAAGGAAATAAAGATTCAGGATTAATTATTTATCCAAGGGCGACGTCAAGCAACATCATACAGGAAAAGCCGAGTATAGCGCCCGTTGAAGCGAGATAGCCGCCGTTTCCTTCAGCCTCGGGTATAAGCTCCTTAACAACAACGGCTATCATAGCACCTGCGGCAAAGGCAAGCGCATAGGGAAGAAGCGGTGTAAAAAAGCTGATTAAAAGTGCGCCAAGCACACCAAAAACGGGCTCGACCATTCCTGAAAGCTGTCCGTAAAAAAAGCTTTTAAACGGCGAATAGCCTTCTCGCCTTAACGGAATGGAAACCGCCGCACCCTCGGGGAAATTCTGTAAGCCTATGCCTACCGCAACGGAAAGGGGCAAAACAAGGGCGGCAGGCGTAAGCTCAAGCCCCTTAAGTGCGCCAAAGGCAACGCCCACAACCAAGCCTTCGGGAATATTATGAAGCGTTATGGAAGCAATGAGCATTGCACATCTTTTATTGCTTTTGCTAAAGGCTTCGATTTTAATTTTGCTAAGTAAAGCATCAGACAAAAGCACGGTAGCTCCGCCAAGAATAAAGCCTACCGTTACCACAAGCCAGGGTGAACGTGCGCTCATTTCAACGGCAGGTGCAAGAAGTGAAAAAAAGCTTGCCGCAATCATTATTCCTGATGAAAAGCCAAGCATCATATTTAAAACGCTGTCACTGACTCTTTTAAAGAAAAAAAGGGTACTGCTGCCCAAAAGCGTTAAAAGCCACGTGCCCAACGTAGAAAGAAATGCAAGAAGCAGATAATTCAAAAAATCACCACCTTATACTTTCATATATATGAATGAAGCTTAAAAATGGTTAATTTTTGCATATTACCATTCCTGATTGTAAATAATAGACAACGAACAATAGGGAGGTATTTATGAAAAACAAAAAACTGAAATTATACGTAAGGAAGCAATATCAACGGTTATTAAAGCTTCTTGACAGGGATTTTTCCAACGAGATGGATTGGATAAACGATAATAAAAAGCGCATTCTTAACATAAGTGCATCCCTGTGCCTGCAAATACCCAACGTATTTTTGCAGGACGGCTTTGAATTTGCAAGGGTGTTTGAGCTTTCAAGGGAGCTTACTGCGCTTTCGGGCGGAAACGTTACCGAGGAAACGGTGCTTTTAACCGAAAAGTTTGACTTAAGCAATAATGAATACGATTTTCTTCCCACTGCCCTTAAAATAAATCTTCTTGCGCTTATTGAAGAGATTATTACTGAACCCTCAAAGAAGGAGCTTGCACCTATCGCAGTGCGCTCGCTTTTACTGTTTGAAGATATAGATTTCGGAATTTTGCGTGAACGCTGCGTAAAGCAGGAGCGTCTTTTAATGAAGGATGAAATATACAGAATGTCCGATGACCATACCAAAGGCGAATACCGCAGAAGGCTTACCGAATTAAGTGAAAAAAGCGGCATAAACGAAGAAGAATTATGTGAACTTTTGTTAAAAACGGGTAATCTTACCTCAAATCTTTTAGGTGCTGAAAAGACTGTGTTTTCCCAAAGCATAGGCGTAAACGAAGGCAGCTTATCAATAGGTATAAAATTGTTTTTATACGTTTCCTTAATCACGGTGCTTACCGCGTTTTCAGTGCTTCTTTTGTGTCTTGTACCCGTAAGCGCGGGTAAAAAAATCATATTGGGTATAATCTCGTTTGTACCGCTATTTATATTTTTTACCAACGTAGTAAACCGAAGTATTTTACTGCGTGTCAGCCCTAAACGCCCAATGCGTTTAAAAAAAGAATTTGCGGATACACCCCAAAATAAAACCCTTACGGTAATAACCGTAATGCTTGAAAAAGGCGAAACGGTTAAAAAGGCGCTTAAGGCGATTGAAGAATACTTTTCGGGCAATAGGCTCGATAACGGAGTGTATGCGATTCTCGGTGACCTTAAGGAAGCCGAAAACGCAGTCATAAGCGGCGATCAGCAGTTGATTGTTGAGCTTGAAAACGGTATTGATGCGTTAAATAAAAAATACGGCAACCGCTTTGTGTGTCTTGTTCGCAATAGGGAACGCATAAACAAAAGCTACGGCGGTTGGGAACGAAAAAGGGGTGCAATCGAGCAGCTTACAGAATATATAAGCGAGGGCACCGATTGTTTCAGGCTTTTAAAAAACGAATATGCGTTAAAGGACGTAAAGTATATCTGTACCCTTGATCTTGACACCGTGCTTCCGCCCGAAAGCATAGTAAAGCTTTTATGCGTGCTTACCCATCCGTTAAATAAAGAATACGGTCTTGTACAGGCAAGAATAGATAACCTTCATTCCACGTCTACGGTGTTTTCCGATATTATGGCATCATATGGCGGACTTAACGCTTACGATATGCCATCGGGCGAGGTATATAACGACTTTTTTTTGTCGGGAACGTTTTGCGGCAAGGGAATGTTTTCGTTAAAAGTGTATAACGAACGGCTTAAAGGAAAAATTCAGCCCAATACCGTGCTCTCGCACGATCTGCTTGAAGGCGAAATACTAAATACCATCGGTGCAAACGACGTAACGTTTCTTGATGAATTCCCTCTTACACCCGTAAGTTATTACAAGCGAAGGGAACGGTGGATACGCGGAGATTTTCAGCTTGTGCCGTGGTTGTTCAAGGGCTTGAGGCCTGTATCAAAATGGAAAATATTTTATAATCTTCTTCAGCCGCTTTTTTCGGTGTTCGTGTTCCTGCAGGCAATAATTGCGCCCTTTTTTAATACGTGGGCGTATCTTATATGGGCGCTTTGCATATTTGAACTTTCTATGCCCATGATATTTCAATATATTGATTCCTTGCGCTTTGACAGTGAGGGTGATGCTTTTTCCGATAATAAGGAATACAGGGTATCAAGCATAAAAAAATCGGCACTCAATATGGCGTTTTTGCCGTACGAATGCTATAACGGCATTGTTGCGGCATCAAAGGGATTGTGGCGCAGACTTGTCAGTCGTAAAAAGGTTCTTGAGTGGAATACCTTTGCATCGGTGGGTGGAAAGAATAGCTATAAGGAATGTGCCTGCTTTTTTCTGCCGTCAATAATATTGGCGATAGCATTTTATTTTGCGTGCTTTTATACGGGAACAGGCGTTCTTTCGGGCTTGATTGCCGCGGTGTTATGGTGCTTTACACCGTACCTTGCGTTCAGGCTGGGTAAAAAAATAACTAAGTCCGAGGTAAGGCTACTGCCTGATGAAATGCATAGCCTTAAAATACTTGCAATGCGCACGTTAAGATTCTTCTATGAAGCGCGTGAAGATAACGATGGGATTATGCCGGACAATCTTCAGATAAGACCGTATAAAGGGTATGCAAAGCGTACTTCGCCCACAAATATCGGCTTTGCACTTCTTTCCGTGCCGTGCGGTCTTAAATTGGGTGCGTATTCACCGGGACTTTGCACAAAGCAACTTTTTGAGCAGACAGAAAAAATAAAGAAGCTTAAAACCTATAAGGGACACCTTTATAATTGGTACGATACCGAAAAGTGCGAAAATCTTAATTCCTACGTTTCTGCGGTAGATAGCGGTAACTATTGCGCCGCGCTTATTGCGGTGCTTGGCAGTATTGAAGCGATAAAGGATCGCAAGATTCTTCAAAAGGCAGAATGTAACGGAATAGGTGATGCAATATATTCTTGCCTTGACGGTGTAAATAATGATTTTAAGGTGCATCTTGAAGAATATGCAGACGATTTTTACGTTTTAAACGGCAAAAAAGCGGCAATGCGCGCCCGTGATTTTTTAAGCGAGGGTATAATTTCTTCATCAAAGTCGGCAGAATTTCCGCAGAATATTATAAAATACTGGCTTGAGGATTATAATGGCTTAAGCTTTTCAGATAAAATATTCGAGCGTATTAAAAATACCGATGAGTTTGCGTTAAGACCCATGAAAGAATATCTTTCGGGATTTCCGTATTCGGTAAACGAAACCTTAAAAATAAACAATTTTGATAAGCACATTGATGAGCTTGTGTGGAGTACGGGCAGGGAAAAATACAAGAGCCTTCTTGATGATATTAAAAGCGAATTCAGAAGAATTTACAACTATGCGTACCGAATAAACGAGCGCCTTAAAAAAGTGGAAGAATATATAATAAGCTACCTTGAGAATATTGATTTTTCTTCGATGTACGATAAAAAGAAAAAGCTTTTAGCTATCGGTGTAAACGGTGAAGACGGCAAAAAAAGCGTTAATTGCTACGATATTTTAATGTCGGAGGCACGGCTTACAAGTTATATCGGTATTGCGTTAAATAAGCTTCCTGCTGAAAGCTGGTTCAGAATGTCAAGGCACTATACAAGAATAAACCGACGCCCCGTATGTATGTCGTGGGGCGGAACGATGTTTGAATATCTTATGCCTGATATATTCATAAAGCCGTCGGAAAATTCAATGCTTAACGTCTCGTCCGAAGCACAGGTTGCCGTGCAGATAGCGCAGACATCAAAAAACGGAATTTGGGGAATATCCGAATCAGCATTCTTCAGCCTTGATCCCTCAAAGGAATATAAGTATAAAGCATTCGGTGTACCGCAGACCGCATCAAGCGTTTTTAAGGCAGAAAAGGTGTATTCACCTTATTCCACCTTGCTTGCTTTAGAATATGCACCACGCGAATGTATGGATAATATTATCCGCCTTGTTGAGAACGGCTGTGCAGGAAAGTACGGTATGTACGAGGCAATAGATTTTTCCTCGGGCAAGGGGGCGGTGGTATATTCCCATATGGCGCACCATTCGGGTATGAGCCTTGCGGCACTTGTGAATTATATTCACGGCGGTGCAATAAGAAAAATGTTTACCCAAAACGCATTCATAAGTGCTGTATCTGTGCTTTTGGAAGAAAAAATGCCTTCAGGTGTGCTTGAGGGAAGAAAAAACGAAATAGCAAAAGAGCAAAATACAGGCGGCAGGGAAGAGCATTTTAAGGAATATATGCTTCCCGAAAAGCAAGCGGAGGAAATGCTTGTTATCGGTGACAGTGAAATACGTGTTGAAATGACATCCCGCGGAAATATAAAAATATTTAAGAATCAATGCTATATAGGTGAAGCATTCGTTTATCTTAAAAACAAAAAAACTCAAAGCATATCCTACTATCCCGTGCGCGATAACACTAAAGAATACAAAACTGTGTTTTCGCCCGAGCGTGCAGAATACAAATGCACAGATAAAAGCAGCACTTGCACCTTAAGCGTTTTTGTTTTTGAGGATTCGGATGAAATCAATTTCAGAATACAGGCGGAAAATACCACCGATACTCTTTCGGAAACTGAATTCGTGTTGGTGTTAAAGCCTGCACTTAACAGTATGGCGTCATATGAATCGCATCCTTATTTCAACGGCTTGTTTATTGAAGCGCAGGGGTGCGGCAAGGCGTTAAGGGCAATAAACCGAAAATGCAATAAGGAAGTGTATATATCGGCACTGGATGACGATGCGGTATTTCAGACGGATGCACTTAAGGTTATAGGCAGGAGCAATGACTTTTCGCTTCCGTTATTAAAGTCAGACGGTAATTTTAAAAAATATCCCGTAACACCCTGCTTAAGTGCATCTGTTACAAGGGTAATGCAAGGCGGTCAGGGCGCAGAAGTAAATTTCATTCTTTCTCTTGGCGAAAGTGTTATGACCGATAACAAAGCATCGGCAGAGGTAAAAAGGGAAAACACACGGATATTCGCTATGGGCGAAATACGTCAGCTTGGTGTAAGCAAAGAGGAATGGCTTTCTTCGCTTAAAATAGCAATGCTTAAGGCGGCCGAAAAACGAAGCAAGATAGCTTGCACTTCGCCCGACGTGCTGTGGCGCTATTCCGCAAGGGATGATATCCCCGTAATGACCGTGGCTCTTTCAAAGGATTATAACGTAAACAGATTTAAAAGTCTTTTGAACGGAATAGGTTTTCTAATGCGAAAAGGCTTTGATATGCAGGTGCTTGTAATTGAGGATACCCTTGAGGATTATTTTGACGGTGCGTTCAACAAAACACACAGGGAACTTGAAGAACGGTTAAGCTTTGGGATATTTCATCATCTTAAGAAAAGCAACGTACCGGATGAAGATATTGAAAAAATAAAGGCGTTAAGCTTTTTGTTTTTAACGTTGGAAAACGAGCCTATGGATGAAATCGGGCGCGTTTTAAAATACGTTGAGGCAGAAAAAGTGATAATGCAGGAAAATAAATATCCC
>JAZQTV010000036.1:0-9727 GCA_045630945.1 Clostridia bacterium | reverse complement strand
TCAAACCATAAATAATCAATTTTACCATAATCGGTTAAAAGCTCAGAAATCTGATTGATAAAATAATCATCATACTCTTTGTGATCCATTTTTACAGAGCCAAACTGTGCAGGGGAATAGTATAAACCTACTTTTATGTCGTGCTTTCTGCAAGCGTCTGTAAAATCTCTGACAACGTCGCCTTCACCGTTTTTCCAAGGTGTATTTTTAACTGAATAATCAGTAAATTTTGAAGGCCAGTTAGCAAAACCATCGTGGTGTTTACATACTAAAATAGCATATTTTGCCCCTGCTTCTTTAATGGTAGTAATCCATTGTTCGCAATCAAGAGTTGTTGGGTTGAAGCCGTCTAATGGCATTTCTTTCATATCCCAATCAAGATGTCCCTCGTAAAAAGTTCTTATTCCAAAATGAAAAAATACGCCAAACTCCCAATCTAAAAAGTCAAGTTGTTGTTTTTTTATCATAATATCATCTCCTTGTTTTGTATTATACAACTATCATCATTTTTTTTTGACTACGCCGTCCATAAAATTGTAGCCTGTTTGAAGTTGTGATGAACAATAAATGCCATCTTTTTCAATTAGTTTAAAAATTATGTTATCGTCATCAAACTCAATGCCCTCGTCACCAACCCAGTGTTTGCATTCTTTGCCCATCATACTGTAGCGGAAGTCCCATTTTGAAGTATCAAGTTTACCTTGATCAAATTCATCGTTAAATATTAAATCCCAATCACCATCAGGCAAAAAACTTGGTTCTTTATTTTCGATATCATACTTTACCAAAAAATCAGTCCTCTCTTTTTTGATTTGCAGTTTAATTATAGCAAATCGAAAAACAGAAGTAAATGATTGTTTTCTCTATATTTTATTGAAATTGTTGCTAAGTTTCAAGTTTTAATTGAAAGTAATACGACGCTGTAAAAAAATGATTTTTGTTTTTTTATAAAAACATAAAAAACTGTTTGACAGATATTTGATTTTGTTATATTATTTGTTTAAATTAAATGACAAATGCTATGAAGATATTAAACGTGTGTATTTTGCGCTTTCAGAGAGTCGTTGGTTGGTGTAAAACGATAGGCGATATGCTCGTTGTCTCGTATCGGAGCAGGGCCTCGGAAATTTAGTAAGTGGCTTCGGGTGTTCCCGTTACAGAATAAAGGTTTGTTTGAACCTTATTGAGTGGCTCATATTGAGCAATACGGGTGGTACCGTGGTCGATTTTAGTTGATCATCCCGCAAAGATAGTAATGTCTTTGCGGTTTTATTTTTTTAGCAAAGAGGAGAATACTTTATGAGAAAAATTTCAATATCCGACGTTACGTTGTCCGTTTTACATGAAGATAAAAAAACGTTGACGTTCAGGGAAAAATTAAATATTGCTTCCGTAATAGATTCATGCGGAATCGACGTTCTTGAATTACCTGTATTCTTAAACGAAAAAGAAAATACAGTAGTTTACCGTACTATTGCATCTACCGTGCAGAATGTAAGATTAAGCGTTCAGGTAAATGATGCGAGTTGTGTTGAAAATGCGTGGAATTCTATTAAGGATGCAAAAATGTCTTCTATTCAGGTAGTTCTTCCTGCATCTACGGTTCAAATGGAATATCAGTATCATATTAAAGCTTCAAAGATGCTTGATAAAATCAAGGAAATATGCGAAAGAGCAAAGGCATATACTGATAAGGTTGAGCTGTCACTTAAAGATGCAACACGGGCGGAAGACGGTTTTGTGAAAAAGTGCGTGCTTGCGGCACAGGAAGCAGGTGCAACTGCAGTAACGTTGTGCGATGATGCAGGCGTGTTCTTTCCTGAGGACTTTTATAATACTGTAAAAGAGCTTAAAGCAGATTGCAACGTTGAAATATGGATACAGCCCTCAGATAAACTTAAAATGGCGGCAGCTTGTGCAGTTGAATCAATCAAAGCCGGTGCTGACGGAGTTAAATGCGCAGTTGCAAACGATTGGCTTATGCCTAACGTTCTTGTCGATATCTTCAGGGTAAAGGGAGCAGACCTTCAAGCTGAAAGCAGTCTTAACGTAACAAAAATCAATAGCTCTGTTCAGGATATTCTTGCAAAGAACGTAACTGTGGAGGAAGCGATTGTTGACGTTAATATTACAGGTCTTGATGCTAATTGCACCATACACGATATAGCTGAAGCAACAAAGAAGCTTGGTTATGAGCTTTCAAACGAGGATATAGGCAAGGTTTTTGAAGAATTCAAGCGTGTTGCTTTAAAGCGCGGTGTTATCGGCTCAAGAGAATTCGAGGCTATTGTTGCAACAAGCGCAATGCAGGTTCCCTCAACCTACCACCTTGTAAATTATGTTGTTAATAACGGTAATATTATTACCGCAACTGCAAGCATAACTTTAGAAAAGAACGGCGAAAAATTAAGCGGTGTTTCTACGGGTGACGGTCCTATCGATGCGGCATTCCATGCTATTGAACAGATAATCGGTCATCATTACGAGCTTGATGATTTCCAGGTTCAGTCGGTAACGAAGGGCAGGGAAGCAGTAGGTTCATCACTTATCCGTTTGCGCGCAGACGGTAAGCTTTATTCAGGTAACGGTGTTTCAACCGATATTGTTGGCGCTTGTATCCGTGCATACGTTAATGCACTTAACAAAATAGTATATGAGGAAAACTAATATGAAATTAGCGTTTTCAAATGTTAACGTATGTGCAAAATCATTTCTTGAGCTTTGCAATATTGCATCCGATTACGGATTTTCGGGAATTGAAATATCAGATGCGTTAGCAGAAAAAAGAGAGCATGAGGACAGTATATTCCATTCGGCAGTACAGGCAGCTGCAAAGCGTAAACTTGTTAACCGACATATAGGAATAAGCGTGCTTGTATTCCCTGAAAAAATAAATAAAGATACCGATGGCGAAAATATAAAAAAATACGTGGAAATGGCGGCTTCTGCAGGCGTTGCGGCTATTACCGTAAGCTTCGATGCAGTTCTTGAAAGCGAAGCCTTAAAGCAGATGCTTGCGCCTGCAATTACTGTTGCTGAAAGGTTTGACGTTTCCATACTTATTGAAACCGAAGGTCCTTTGGCAAACACTAAAAATGTGCTTAACGTAATAAACGTGCTTGGTTCTGCCGCAATTGGTGTTTCATGGAATATACGTGAAACGTATTTTGCTGCAGGTGAATCGGCAGATACTACCATTCAGTCATTGGGCGCATATATACAGTACGTTCGTATCGGTGATAAAAAAGGTGATGTAAACGTTCTTGTGGGGGATGGAAGTCTTCCTGTAAAGGAGTTTATGAACGCACTTCGTTCACTTAATTATAACGGATACATTTGCTGTCAGTGGAACGATGAAATAATTGATGCCGATATCGTTCTTACGCATTTTGTAAGCTATATGCAGAACAATTCTGCTGAAAATTTCAAGAAGCAGGAAATA
This sequence comes from Clostridia bacterium, assembly GCA_045630945.1. Taxonomy (GTDB): domain Bacteria; phylum Bacillota; class Clostridia; order Christensenellales; family QALW01; genus UMGS1322. The sequence continues at coordinate 6,285 of JAZQTV010000036.1, read as the reverse complement.
TATTATAACCGTTCAAAAACAGGCACTTTCCCGTGGAAGAGATATGACGTGCTTGATATAACCTTCTCACAGGTTCTTGATGAAATGGTTGAAAGATATCCCGACCAGTATGCGTTTAAATATACAACGCTTGATTATACGCGTACCTATTCGCAGTTCCGTGATGATGTTGATAAGGTTGCGGCGGCACTTATTTCGGTAGGCGTTAAGCCGGGTCATCACGTTGCAATTTGGGCAACTAATATTCCACAATGGTTCCTTACATTTTGGGCAACTGTAAAAATAGGTGCGGTCCTTGTAACCGTTAATACGGCATACAAAAGTCACGAGGCTGAATATTTGTTCAGACAGTCGGATACGCATACTCTTGTTATGATTGATTCCTGCAAGGATTCTAATTATAAGGAAATCGTTGAAGAACTCTGTCCGGAACTTAAGGATATTGAACCTGGAACACCCCTTTATTCAAAAACATTACCTTTCTTAAGAAACGTAATTACCGTTGGCTTTAATATGGACGGATGTCTTGAATGGGATGATTTTGTAAAAAGATCATCGCTTGTACCTATGGAAGAGGTACGTCGCCGTGCATCACAGGTAAAAAGCGATGATGTGTGCAATATGCAGTATACTTCGGGTACGACGGGATTCCCCAAAGGTGTTATGCTCACGCATAATAATATAATAAATAACGGTAAGATTATCGGTGACAGAATGGATATTTCAACGGCTGACAGAATGATGATTCAGGTGCCGATGTTCCATTGCTTCGGAATGGTTCTTTCAATGACCAATCTTATGACTCACGGTGGAACTATCTGTCCTATGCCGTATTTTTCGCCAAAATCTTCATTGGCTTGCATAAATAATGAAAAAATTACCTGCTTCAACGGTGTTCCCACAATGTTTATTGCAATGTTTAATCATGAAGATTTTGCAAAAACAGATTTCTCGTATATAAGAACAGGTATTATGGCTGGTGCGAACTGTCCGCCCGAGCTTATGCGCCGCGCGGCTGCCGAAATGAATATGACGGAGATTATAAGCGTTTACGGTCAGACTGAAGCATCACCCGGTTGCACAATGGGTGAGGTAAATGAGGATTTAGAGCATCGCGTCGAAACTGTTGGAAGTGCTTTCCCCGGTGTTGAGTGTAACATTATTGATCCCGAAACAGGTGAAGAGCTTCCTGACGGCGAAAACGGTGAATTTGTTGCGCGTGGCTACAATATCATGAAGGGTTATTACAAAATGCCCAAGGCAACCGAACAAACCATTGACAGCGAAGGTTGGCTTCATTCAGGCGATATCTGCTGCCGTACACCTGACGGTTACTATAAGGTAACGGGAAGATTAAAGGATATGATTATCCGCGGTGGTGAAAATCTTTACCCCCGTGAGATTGAAGAATTCTATCTTACTCACGAAAAGGTGCGCGACGTACAGGTTGTCGGCGTTCCTGATCAACGCTATGGTGAGGAAGCGTGCGCATGGATTATTCTTAACAGCGATGCAGAGTCTGATGAGAATGAAATGCGTGAGTACGGAAATCAGCATATGGCAAAGCATAAGGTTCCAAGATACTTCGTTTTTGTTAAGGAATTCCCGATGAATGCGGCGGGAAAAATACTTAAATATAAAATGAAAGAGGAATCGGTAAATATTTTAGGATTATAATAAAAAATAGTTGACAGGAACAGAAGTCTGTGCTATTATCATCCTATAATTTATAAAAGCTATGACGAAGACGGATTCATTTTGAGTTTTGCAGAGAGTCGGCATTTGGTGTGAGCCGATAAATGATTTTTGAAATCCTATCACTTCTGAGCTGAAGATTCGAAAATACAATGTATTAGTAGGCATCTTCCGTGATTGCTGCGTAAAGGCATCGGGCTTGTAGGAGCTTTAAGGTGGTACGGGTCATACCGTGCAAATTGAGTGGTACCGCGGGTATTGTTTATCAAGACTCGTCTCAATGAAATGAGACGGGTCTTTTTGTTTTTCAAAAAAGGAGAGATTGTAATGAAACTTAGCACTACTATGACACGACTTCTGGAGATCGCATCGCGAATTAAGGAAATGCGTGAGATTATGGGCTTTTCGGTGGAAGAAATGGCTGAAAAAGCAGAAGTTAGTGTAGAAAAATACAATGCGTTTGAAGGCGGTCAATCAGATATTCCGTTTTCGTTTATTCATAAATGTGCACTTGTTTTTGATGTTGAGCTTACTGAACTGCTTGAAGGTAAAGGTGCTCATCTTTCAAGCTATACCGTAACAAGAAAGGGTAACGGTCAGGAAACCGCCAAGGAAGACGGTATAGATATAAAAAATCTTGCACCTAAGTTCCGTGATAAGATAGCAGAGCCTTATTGGGTGCGCTATGAGTTTTCGCAGGAACAACAGGATAAGCCTATACATCTTACCACACACAGCGGTCAGGAATTCGACCTTGTTTTAAGCGGCAGTCTTAAGGTGCAGATTGGTGAGCATAGCGAGATTCTTCATGAGGGTGACAGTATTTATTACGATTCTTCAACACCTCACGGAATGATTGCTGTTGAGGGAAAGGATTGTGTTTTCTGCGCAGTGGTTCTTCCCGGTGAAAAATCTAAGGAAGAGTCTGTTCGAAAGAGTATTGTTTCAGCAAAGAAGTCGGAGAACCTCATTTGCGAAAAATACGTTAAGTGTGAAGAAGATCAGAATGGTGCACTTAAGAATATCCGTTTTGAAAATACCGAAAACTTCAACTTCGGTTTTGATATCGTAGATGAAATTGCAAACAAATATCCTGAAAAGCTTGCAATGCTTTACGTTGATAAGTTCCATAATGAGAAGAGATTTACTTTTAAGGACATAAAGCGTGTATCTAACCAATGTGCAAATTATTTTGCATCGTTGGGTATAGGTAAGGGCGATAAGGTAATGCTTGTTCTAAAAAGACATTATCAGTTCTGGTTCTCTATGGTTGCGCTTCATAAGCTTGGTGCAGTGGCAATTCCTGCAACTAATCAGCTTAAGGAGCACGACTTTGAGTACCGTTTCAATGCGGCAGGCGTAAAGGCAATAGTTTGTACGTCTGATGGTGACGTATCCGATATTGCTGAAAATGCGGCAAAGAACTGCCCGCAGGTTGAAACCAAAATAATCGTTGGCAAGGCTAAAGAAGGCTGGCATGATTTCGATAGCGAATACGTTCGTTTTTCAAGTAAGTTTGAGCGTGAAGAGGATACACCCGGTGGTGATGAGGCGGCACTTATGTTCTTTACCTCGGGCACAACGGGTAATCCTAAAATGGCGTGTCACAGGCATACCTACGGCTTAGGTCACTTTGTAACTGCAAAATATTGGCATTGCTGTGAACGTGACGGTTTACACTTTACCATTTCGGATACAGGTTGGGGTAAATCACTTTGGGGTAAGCTTTATGGACAGTGGCTTTGTGAGGGTGCAGTGTTCGTGTATGATTTTGACCGCTTTGATGCGGCGGATATATTGCCGATGTTTGCCAAGTACGGCATAACAACGTTCTGTGCGCCGCCTACAATGCTTCGTATGTTTATAAAGGATGATCTTTCAAAGTTTGATCTTTCTTCAATACATCATATAACAACAGCAGGTGAGGCACTTAATCCCGAGGTTTATAAGCAATTTAAGGCGGCAACGGGTCTTGAGATTATGGAAGGATTCGGTCAGACGGAGACTACGCTTACCATTTGTAACCTTCGCGGAACAACACCCAAGATAGGTTCAATGGGTAAGGCATCACCGCAGTATGATATTGATATAGTTGATCCTGACGGAAATTCACTTCCTACGGGCGAAACAGGCGAAATCGTAATTCATACCGATAAAAATATTCCTTGCGGATTATTCAGGGAATATTATCTTGACGAAGAAAAAACAAATGATGCTTGGCACGATGGGTTATATCACACAGGTGATACAGCTTGGCGTGATGAAGACGGCTACTTCTGGTACGTAAGCCGAATTGATGACGTTATCAAGTCTTCGGGTTACAGAATCGGCCCGTTTGAAATCGAAAGCGTTATAATGGAGCTTCCTTACGTGCTTGAATGCGGCGTATCGGCAGCACCTGATGAAATACGCGGTCAGGTAGTAAAAGCAAGCATCGTTCTTACTAAGGGAACACAACCCTCTGAGGAACTTAAAAAGGAGATACAGGAATACGTAAAATCTCATACGGCGCCTTATAAATATCCCCGTATAGTTGTGTTCTGTGACGAGCTTCCCAAGACTATCAGCGGCAAGATTCAGCGTAATAAACTATAATAAAAAACAGTTGACAATAAATTAAATAATATGATATAATTCAACTGTATTTTAAAGGCATTGACGAAGAGTACATTGTGCTTTTGCGGTACAGAGAGATGGCGTTTGGTGCAAGTCATTCCGTTAAAACAATGTTTGTAGCTTCTGAGCCGGAAGGAAGAAAAAACGTAACGTTTTAGTAGAACCTTCCCGTGATTGCTGCGTAAATGCATAAGGCTTGTTCGAGTCTGAGGTGGCACGGTATATCTGTGCAATTTGAGTGGTACCGCGGGTAATTAAGCTCGTCTCAAAGTAATTATATCTTTGAGGCGGGCTTTTATTGTTCGTTTCACGGTATTTGGAGGTTTTGTATTGTATGAAAACAGCGACAGGGCTTGAATTTAAGATTCAGGAAATGGCACAGCGTATTAAAACGCTTAGGGAAATTGTTGGCCTTACACAGCAGGAAATGGCTCAAAAAACAGGAGTTAGCCTTGAAGAGTACGTTGCCTGCGAAGCAGGTGAGGACGACCTTAACTTTGCATTTTTATATAAATGCTCATTGGCGCTTAATGTAGACGTAACTGATATTATTGACGGTTCAAGCCCCCGTCTTGCAGGATACACGTTAACACGTAAGGGTGAGGGACAGGAGATTCAAAAGGCGCACGGTATGACTTACTACAACCTTGCACCTTCTTTTAAGAACCGTATTGCTGAGCCGCTTTATGTTGTATTCCATTACGATGAAAGTGCGCAGAATAAGGATATTGAGCTTACTACACATGAGGGTCAGGAATGCGATATTGTTGTTAAGGGCGCTTTAAAGGTTCAGGTAGGCGACCATGTAGAAATTCTTCACGAGGGTGACAGTATCTATTATGACAGCTCAAAGCCACACGGTATGATAGCTGTTGAAAATGCCGACTGTATTTTCTACGCATTCGTTCTTAATGCCTCAACTGATAATTCACAGGCACTTGTACACGGCGGAACAAGAGATATAGTTTTTGCCCCCAAAAAGAAGAAGGATACGGGCGAAAGAAAACGCGTTTGGGAAGATTTTATTATTCCCGAAGAAGACGAGAACGGCAATTTAACGGCTATATCCTTTAAAAATGAAGATAATTTCAATTTTGCATTCGACGTTGTTGATAGGCTTGGAGTTGAACAGCCTGAAAAAACTGCATTGATGCATATTGCGGAAGATAAAACGGAAAGACGTATTACTTTTGCAGAATTAAAGCGTGCTACCTCGCAAACAGCTAACTATTTTAAATCACTCGGCATTAAGAAGGGTGATAAGGTAATGCTTATTCTTAAGCGCCACTATCAGTTCTGGTTTGCAATAATTGCGTTACATAAAATAGGCGCAATAGCAATTCCTGCAACCAATCAGCTTAAGGAACACGATATAACCTATCGCTTTAATAAAGCAAACGTTAAAATGGTGCTTTGTACCTCTGATGGTATTGTTGCTGACGAGGTTGATAAGGCGGCAGAATTAAGTCCTTCGTTAGAAACAAAAATCATAGTTGGTAAATCCCGTGACGGATGGCGTAACTTTGATGAAGAATATAACCTTTATACAGGTAAGTTTGAACGTGATGAAAACAGTCCCTGCGGTGAAGAGCTTATGCTTATGTACTTTACGTCAGGTACTACGGGTAATCCTAAGATTGCAATGCATAACTACAAGTACCCGTTAGGTCACTTCATAACGGCAAAATATTGGCATTGCGTAAACTCCGAAGGCTTGCATCTTACTGTTGCTGATACAGGATGGGCAAAAGCCGCTTGGGGTAAGATATACGGACAGTGGCTTTGCGAAGCAGGTCTTTTCGTGTACGACTTCGACCGATTTGATGCAAACGATATAATGCCTATGTTTGCAAAGCACAATATAACTACCTTCTGTGCACCTCCCACGATGCTCCGAATGATGGTAAAGGAGGATCTTTCTCACTACGATCTTTCCTCTATTGAGCATATGACTACCGCAGGAGAGGCACTTAA
>JAZQTV010000035.1:0-37744 GCA_045630945.1 Clostridia bacterium | reverse complement strand
CTAATAACCTTGCAACCAAGGATATTGATTGGACTGCATCAGGACACAAAATTCCCCAGTTTGGGGATAACAACGTTATAAGGGACGCAAAGCAGGAAGATCCAGACAACAGGGTTTCTGCAGTAGGTCTTAACATCTCACACGTTAACAAGATTTACTTCAGACTTAAACTTACCAACCCCAACGAAGTTGAATTTACACTTACACGTGACGGTGTTGTGGTTGAACACGAATACGTTATTGAAGACGGACTTCTTTACACCGATGCCATTAACGCAACAGGCTTTGATGATAAATTCACACTTACAATCAAAAAGGGTGACGACGTAATAAGCGAAGTAAGCTACAACGTAAACGCTTACATCGCATCCAAGTATAACAGTGATTCCGTTGGCGGCATTGTAAAGGCACTTAACAACTACGGCATTTCTGCTGTAAATTACGCAGAATACCTTGCAAACTTATCCAAGTAATATCAAGGAGGCTCACATACTGTGAAAAAGGTATACCAAGCACCCGAAATCGACCTTATTAAAATCAAGGCAGAGGAAATACTGACAGACAGTAACGATTTTAACCTTGATCAAGACGAGGACAGCGATTGGCTTAACAACTAAAAAGAAAACATCCGAACCAAACGGTTCGGATGTTTTTTTACATATATAAGGTATTTATCCGTTTACTATCTTTATTATATCCTCTGTTGTATCAGCAAACGTTGTGGCGCCGTACTCAAGCAAAAATTCACGGCTTCTGTATCCCCACGTTACCGAAACACAAGGCATTCCTGCATTTTTTGCAGTTTCAACGTCGGTATCGGAATCGCCTACAAAGATTGCTTCTTCGCTTGTTATTCCAAGGGTTTTTAATACTTCAAACACAGTGTCGGGCGCAGGCTTTTTGCGGATGCCTTCTCTTTCGCCTACCGCAAGACAGATAAGGTCGCCAAAGTTCTTTTCCGAAAGCAATTTTGTTGCGCCGTCAAACTTATTTGAAACGATGGTGCATTTAATACCCTGTCGGTTAAAGTACTTAAGCATATCAATAATGCCATCGTAGGGCACGGTATTATCCTCGCTGTGAAGTGAATAATATTCTTTAAAATACTGAAGGCATTCTTCAAAATCAGAAATATTCTTGGGGCAAGCCTGCTCCATAAGATTCCTTATTCCGTTACCCACAAACGCAGTTATTTCTTCAATTGTGCGTGTGGGATATCCAAATTTTTCAAGCGCCTTGTTTACGCTTAAGTAAAGGTCCTTAACCGTATACAACAGCGTGCCGTCAAGGTCAAAAATAACAGCCTTTATCATAAAATTCTCCTAATTAAAGCGCATCTATATATGCGATTTCCCTTAAAATTACATCTTCGGGTTGATTATGCTCAAGAAGCTTGACTGCATCAAGGTTTTTGATTTTTCTGTGGAAATCAACAGGAATATCACCGTCACCAACAACGATGTGCATATCACGCATATAGGTTTCGCCGCCCGTTAAGCGCGAATCAGACCAATGCACCCTGCCTATCAGCTCGGGCTCGTTAAGAAATTCGTAAATGTAGTTAAAACGGTCTTCATCCGTTTTATCCTTCATTAAATATGCCGCCGCTGCTGCCGCGTGGCTTACGTCAAGGGTAAGTAAAACGTTGGGACGGTTTACGTCCTTTTGAATGGATATCCATTCCTGTGCAGACACGCCGTAGATTATTCTTTCGGGAATGTGCATTGCCGAATTTTCAACACAGAGGGTAATGCCCTTTTTAAGCGAAAAATCCGCAAGCTCACGCATTCCGTCAATCATACGCTCATAACTGCCGATTATTCCGCCACCCCATACCTCAATACCCACGGTATGCATTACCATCTTATCAACGGGGTACTGACAGCCTATGGCTATGGCTTCCTTGATTTTTTCGATAGAGGTCTTTCGAAGCTCATCATCAAGTGCCGCGAGGTTAAGGTGCGCATAAGGCAAATGCACGCCGTGCACGAAGGGAACAAGCTTTTCCCACTCGGGAATCTGCTCACTTCTGCCGATATGTGCTTCAATGCCAAGATTGTGCTTTGAAAGGAATTCAGGTGTGTGATCAGGGCATACAAGTAACATTTTTATTCCTCCAATACAAATACGGGATTTAATATGAATTGGGGGCAGTACGTCCCCTCCGAATACTTTCTGTTTACAGGCTTACCCCAGCCGCGCACACGGAAGTAGCCCTTGCCTGCCAAGGTACCCTTATAGCAAAAATCGCGGGGGACGTCAGTCAACGTGCAAACGCACTTTCCGTCAGAAATAATATCAACCTGTTCCATATCAACCGTGGCGTTAAAGGATAATTCCACGTTATAATGCCCTTTTTTATCTGCCGGAGTGCACGTAAATACAGGCTCGTGAATACAATCTCCCACGGTGCAGTAGAAATTGCCCATGCGGTACGCTTTAATTATCTCATCGTAAGTATTTTCTTCAACGTACAGATAATCCTGAACAAATTCACCGGGCAGATAATCCTCACCGCCCTCGGCAAAATGCTTATGGAAATCAGAGCCGTTGCGTGCGTACAGCTTATATCCGTTCATAAGAAGCCTATCCCACTCTTCACCGATATCCCAGGTCTGCTTTGCACGCCTTTCCCTGCGATCAACACAGGCGATAACCTTAAAAATATCGTTTTCCTTGGTAAGTGCTTCAAAATTTTCGTAAGAAACGTCGGGATCGTTGGGGTGATTGAATATCATAAATATCTTTTCTTCGCCCCAATTTTCTTTAACGTAGCGCATTTCTTCAAGTGCTTCCTCAAGCCCCACGTGACCGTTCCACCTGTTAAACTTGCGTATAAGCTGACGCTGAAGCATAAATTCGTTATTATCGGGCGTTGTAATATACATAACGTGGCGCTCGATAGGAAAATTCTGCTCAGCGGTGTGGAAGATAGGAAGATCGGGATAATCTTCACGCGCCTTCTGGATTTCAGCATACTGCTTTTCACCGCAATCGGGTGTATCGTATGCGTGACCTGAAATGCCTATAAAATCAACGTACTGTCTGCACCGCTTTATTATCTCGTCAACAGACAGCGTTCCGTCGTTACAGTTGTGGGTATGTATGTGTAAATCGCCCTTTATCCACTTTCCCATATAAAGCTCTCCTGTTATTTCTCCTCGGGATATAATGCCTTTTTAGCCTGACCGAACAAATATGCATCGTGCATAAGTCCGTAAATATAATCGGGCATAGTGGGCAGCCAAGAAGCAGTCATATACCCCTTAAGCCCCTTGTTTTCAAGGTATTCTTTACAATATGTAAGCGTATGATGCTCATTTTTCAAGTTTTCGTAGGTTGAGGAGGTAGGTACCTGTTCATAACCCCATTCAGCAATCTCGCGGTACAAGTGTACGCTTGGGAAGCGTTCGATTAACCAGCCGTACCACCAGTTAGAAATAAGAACGTCCTTGGGAATGTTTCTTCTGAATGCATCGGGTCCGCCGTAGCCATCAATGCTCTTGGGGTCTACCCACATCCACGGGCGCACACCCTCTTCCCTACATGCTTCAAACATCATATTTGCATCGTGCGCAAGCTTTTCGGGCGAACGCACCGTCCACACGGGATAGCAACGCTGATAATCCATAACCTCTTCTTCAAGACCTAAATGGAACAATTCAGGCTTGCCGAAAATTTCGATGGTTTCCTTGATAACGTCAACACACATCTGCTCGTAAGCCTTTGTGCCAACCATAAACGCATACTCGCCCATCCAGCCGTTATGCGTGCAGGAAAAGTTGAACTTGGGCAACGGTGTAAGACCGATGGACCTTAAGCGCTCAAGCTCCTTTTTGAATTCTTCCTTTTCCCAGCTTCCGTTAATTGCAAGCTCAGGATGGGAATCAAGCTTTACGCCCTCGCCCATATCTATAAGCAAGGTATTTATACCGCACTGTGGCAAAAAATCGGTGATTTTGCGCCAGATTTCTTTATCGCAATACAACGTATCGTGATATTCGCAAGCAGTAATATCACCCGTTGAAAGAGTTGTATATTCCATTCCGGGACGGCCCCACATATTATGACCTAAATGTATAAGGTAAGCCCACATCTTGTTTGTTTCCATTTTCGTTCACTCCTTAAATTTATCTCCAACTATTATATCATATACAAATAACAAAATAAATAGCTTTTCTTATAAAAATCATTGCATTTTTACCTTTTTTTAGCAAACTTTTCATTTAAAACAAATAAAAACAAAAAATTTTTAAGATTGGGAGTATTGACATTTGGGGTCCAATATGGTATAATCACGCTCACATAAGGGAGTAATCGGCGCACTTTAGTGCGTGAATAGGTCAACAACAACGCAGTTTTTCTGCTGGCCGTTCTTAAACGATAAGACTTATCCGCACAATGCAGGTGGATAGGTCTTTATTATTTATAAAAGGGGAATTTTAATGAAGGCTCATTTGTTTTCCACAAAAGATGTTATCGAAAAATTAAATACCAATAAAGAAACAGGTCTTTCCGCTCAAGAGGCAAAGGAAAGGCTTGAAAAATACGGCTTAAATAAACTTAAGGAAGCTAAAAAGGATTCTATAATAAAGAAATTCTTTATGGAATTTACCGATCCCATGATAATTATTCTGCTGTGTGCCGCGCTTGTTTCAGCGTTCACAGCCGTATACGAGGGTGAATCCTTTGCAGACGTAATTATCATTCTTGCAGTTGTACTGATAAATGCATTTCTTGGTGTTTTTCAGGAAGCCAAGGCTGAAAAAGCAATAGAAGCACTTCAGGAAATGACCGCCGCAACCAGCAAGGTTATTCGCGACGGTAAGCTTGTTCACTTAAAAAGTGAAGAGCTTGTTATCGGTGATATTATCGTGCTTGAAGCAGGTGATTCAGTGCCCTGCGATGCACGTATTCTTGAAAGCGCAAGCCTTAAAATTGAAGAGGCGGCTTTGACGGGCGAAAGTGTTCCCGTTGAAAAGTTTGAGGGTACGCTTGAGGGTGAGGTTTCCTTGGGCGACCGCAAGAATATGGCGTATATGGGCTCACAGGCGGTGTATGGCAGAGGTGTTGCAGTAGTTACCGCCACGGGTATGGATACCGAAATGGGCAAAATCGCCTCTGCTCTTCAGCAGGCCGAGGACGGAAAAACACCCCTTCAGATTAAGCTTAATCAATTAAGTAAAATATTAAGTTTCCTTGTTCTTGGCATATGCGTGCTTGTTTTTGTAATAGATCTTTTAAGAATTGAATCGTTTACGCTTTCTAACATAATGGAAACGTTTATGATCGCCGTAAGCCTTGCGGTAGCCGCTATACCCGAAGGACTTGCCGCAGTTGTTACCATCGTACTTTCAATAGGCGTTACCAATATGTCAAAGCGCAACGCAGTAATCCGTAAGCTGACCGCAGTTGAAACGTTAGGCTGTGCGCAGGTAATATGCTCGGACAAAACGGGTACGCTTACGCAGAATAAGATGACCGTAACGGCAAGCTATTCCAAAAACGATACTCTGCTTGCAACCTCGCTTATGATGTGTAACGATGCGGTTTTAGACGAAAACAATTCTGCCGAGGGCGAGCCTACCGAAGCCGCACTTGTTAATTTTGCATACACTCTTAGTCTTAACAAAAACGAATTTGACAAAAAAATGCCCCGTCTGTGCGAGGCACCCTTTGACTCATTAAGAAAAATGATGTCGACTGTGCATAACGATAACGGCAAAGTAGTTCAGTACACCAAGGGTGCACCCGACGAATTGCTTAAGTGTTGTACGCACATTCTTGCCGACGGCGGTGTAAGACCTATAACACAGGCAGACAGGGACAGTATTTTAGCACAGAACAAGGCGTTTGCCGACCAGGCGCTTCGCGTGCTTGCAGGCGCATATAAGGAATACACTAAAAACCCTGCTTCTTCAGACCCGAAGGTGCTTGAAAGTGAGCTTATATTCATTGGTCTTGTGGGTATGATTGATCCTGTTCGCCCCGAGGTAAAGCCTGCTATTGACACCTGCCTTAAAGCAGGAATTACCCCCGTAATGATAACGGGTGACCACAAGGATACTGCCGTTGCCATTGCAAAGGAGCTTGGCATAATAAAGGATGCCTCAGAAGCGTTGACGGGAAGCGAGCTTGACAACGTTTCCGATGAGGAATTATCCACCGCAATCAATAAATACCACGTATTTGCCCGTGTTCAGCCCGAGCACAAGGTTCGTATAGTTTCCGCTTGGCGCGATAAAAACTGTATTACCGCAATGACGGGTGACGGTGTAAACGATGCACCCTCCATCAAGAAAGCTGATATCGGTGTTGGTATGGGTATAACAGGTACCGACGTTACTAAAAACGTTGCGGATATGGTGCTTGCAGACGATAACTTTGCCACCATTGTTTCTGCAGTTGAGGAAGGCAGAAGAATTTACGATAACATACGTAAATCAATGCAGTTCTTGCTTTCTGCAAATCTTGCCGAAGTAATAACCATATTTATTGCCACACTTATCGGTTTTCAAGTGCTTGGTCCCGTACATCTTTTATGGATAAACCTTGTTACCGATACGTTCCCTGCAGTTGCGCTTGGTATGGAAAAGGCCGAAAGCGACGTTATGGACCGCGCACCCCGAAGCGCCACCGAAGGTGTTTTTGCAGGGGGCATGGGCTTTGATATCGTTATACAGGGTATAATAATTTCACTTATAACCCTTTCGGCATATTTTGTCGGCGCAAAGAACGGCGGCGATCACGGTATGACTATGGCGTTCATTGCACTTTCTATGACGGAGATATTCCACGCATTTAATATGCGTTCAAGAAGAGCATCTCTGTTAAAAATAAAGGGACACAATAAGATGCTGTGGCTTTCAATGCTTCTTGCATTTGTGCTGACCGTTTCGGTGCTTTATATACCCTTTGTTCAAATTGCATTCGGCTTTACTACCGTTCCGTTATACGAATTCCTTATTGCGACAGGCTTCGCATTTATGATAGTTCCCATTACGGAAATTATAAAATTGTTTCAAAGAAAGTTAAAAAGGTGATTTAAATGGAAATATTAGCAAAAAACCTTGATCTTGGTGTTTTCTCACTTATTCCATGGCAGACACAGTTGAACTTTGCACTTCGTATTATTGCCGCTGCAATGTGCGGCTGTCTTATCGGTTATGAGCGTTCACGCCGTTCAAAAGGCGCAGGTGTAAGAACACATATGATAATCGGTCTTGCATCTTCGCTGATGATGATAGTTTCAAAATACGGCTTCTTTGATATGGTTGGCTCCGGTCTTAACGCTGATGCTTCGCGTATTGCTGCACAGATAGTTACAGGTATTCCGTTCCTTGGCGCAGGTATTATTTATATCAGGCGTAATCAGTCCTCGGTACAGGGGCTTACCACTGCGGCAGGTATACTTGCAACCTGCGGAATAGGTATGGCGCTTGGTGCAGGCTTGTACGTTATTGCCATTTTTGCAACGGTGCTTTTGATAGCGCTTCAGTTTTTATTGCACCACATACTTACAGGTTATGATTCAAGCTATGCAGGCGAGGTTATTATCGTTGCCGATCACACCTACGATGCTGAAGCAAAGGTAAGGGAAACCTTTGCGTCATTTTCGGTTACCATACAGAAATGCCGTGTTAAAAGGCTTGATAACGGACACTTGGAATTCCGTATAAACTTCAAGACTACGCAGGATATTTCAGCACCGACTATGGCAAAAACACTTGGTGAAAATCCCGAGTTTACTTACATTGAAGTATAATTATTAAGGAATGCAGTTTCTGCATTCCTTTTTTGTCATATTTACGTTATAATTAGCCGTATTTTAGGTTGAAATATACCCTGTTTTGTGATATAATTATTATATATTGTTCTTTGGAGGAAGCTATGAGTAAACGCGTTCTTATTGTTGATGACGAGCCATTAATCGTAAAAGGTCTTAAATTCAGTCTTGAGCAAGAGGGTTATGAAACCGACTGTGCTTATAACGGCGAGGAGGCCTTACAAAAATACGCAAACGGTAATTTTGATATCATACTTTTGGACGTTATGCTTCCCGGAATTTCAGGCACGGAGGTATGCCGTAATATCAGAAGCGAATCTATGATACCCATTATTATGCTTACTGCAAAATCGGCTGACGAGGATAAGATAGAAAATCTTACCGAGGGCGCTGACGATTATCTTACCAAGCCCTTCAACAGCGCTGAGCTTAAGGCAAGAATGCGCAACCTTTTAAGGCGTTCGGAATCAAGCGTTCCCAACAATGAGCTTAAGGTGAAGGATCTTGTTATGGATAAGGATAAGCGCACCGTTACCATTAAGGGTATTGAGATTGAACTTACCGCAAAGGAATTTGATATTCTTCTGCTTTTAATAACAAATCCCGGCAAGGTATATCGCAGGGAAGACCTGCTTGAGCTTATATGGAAGGACTATTCAGGTGATATCCGTACGGTTGACGTACATATCCGCAGACTTCGTCAGAAGATAGAGCTGGATCCGGATAAGCCGGAATACGTTTACACCAAATGGGGTGTAGGGTACTATTTTGCGCAAAAGTAAACCGGGACTTAATATACTGTTCGGCGTTACTTACACGCTGATAGTTATTGCAGTACTGACCATTATCACACTTTCCGTAACCACGTTTTTGGGAAAGTATTTCCTTAATATCAGATACGAAGAGCAAAAAGACACACTTAAAAGTTGTGCCTCTGCTCTTTTGCCCTTTATGGAGGATATGGATCCCGAGCACGTGAACGAGGTTATTACAAAATACGCAATGGAAGGAAACGGCAGAATGCTGTTTATCGACCAGAACGGTTGCGTGCAAGCCGATTCATTTTACACCTTAAACGGCACACAGCCGTATTCCGAAGAAATACAAGCCGTGCTTTCGGGGAACGTTGATACCTCGGTAGGCTATCACAAACAAGCATTGCTCGAAACCTCCATAACCAAGGATAACGATTACATAAATAAATCCTCAGGCTCATATTGGTCGGGTTACTACGCGCAGGCAGTTATTTCCTCGGGCGAACAGAAAGGCGTGCTGGTGCTTTCTGCACCCGTACAGGATATTGTGGAAAACGTTTCCTCGGTAACAATGTGGTTATTTGTTTTCTCACTTGTGTTTACCGCAGTTGTTTCGGCAATAACCTTTTATTTAAGTAATATTCTTACCCATTCCATACGAAAATTCAACCGCGCTATCGGCAAAATGAGCGGTGGTGACTTTTCTGCCCGTGTTGACGAGAACGAGATTGCCGAATTCGGTGAGCTTGCCAAAGCGTTTAATATGATGTCGGAGCGCCTTGAAAATCTTGATGCATCACGAAATCAGTTTGTTTCAGATGCTTCGCACGAATTAAAGACTCCCCTTGCTTCAATGAAGATTCTTTCCGAATCCCTTTTAAGCGAGCCTGATGCGCCCATTGAGCTTTACCGTGAATATATGGGCGATATAAATAACGAGGTTGACCGACTTTCACTTGTTATTAACGACTTGCTTACCCTTGTTAAGACGGATAAGGGTACTGATACGCTTGTTATCACCTCCGTTGACCTGCACACGCTTATACGCAAGATTACGGGAACGGTGGCACCTATTGCAAGAAGCAAGCACATTACCATTTCCTACGAATACGATGAAATTACCGTTCAGGGTGATGAATTAAGGCTTCAGCAGGTATTTACAAACCTTATTGATAACGCAGTAAAATATTCGCCCAACGATACCTCCGTTACCGTTAAGCTTACGCAAACGCTTAATAATGCGGTAGTGCAGGTTACCGACCAGGGTATAGGAATTTCCGAAAGCGACCTTTCTCACATATTCGAACGTTTTTACCGTGTTGATAAAGCACGCTCACGTCAAGCGGGTGGCACAGGCCTTGGACTTTCCATTGTAAAACAGATAATCGAACAGCACAAGGGCAGTATTGAAGTAAAAAGCGCGCCTAACGTTGGCACGTCGTTTACGGTAACACTGCCGCTTAACCACTAAGAAAGGAGCCGTAATATGAAAAGGATTTTTTGCTTGATTCTTATTTTCATACTGTTACTTACCTGCGGTTGTACTGCAGGCTATATGGATAAAACCAACGGCGATTCAATACCGCCCGTGCAGGATTCAACGGTTTTATCAGGCTCTTTGGTTATGCCCCTGTATTTCAGATATTATAATGAGCCCATGCTTGTGCGCTATCCCCTTACGGTAGATACCACCACCCACGAGCAGCCTGAATTTTACGCAATTTCAACCCTTCTTTCAAGTCCTTTAGGTAAAAGAACGGGTATATCGTATCTTTTTAACGGAAAAACCAAGCTTATTTCGGTTGATTCTGACGGAAGCTACCTTTACGTTACTTTAAGCGACGGCTTTTATCAGGATACAAAGGGCACTAACGATGACGAAACACGGCTTAACAGAAGCCTTGCCTTATATTCAATCGTAAACACCGTATGCGAGATGGGCAATCACTCCTACGTGCAGTTATACATTGAGCAGAATGGTGCAAGCATTCGCCCCGATTCTTACGAGATGGGCATTTCAAAAACACAGGCGACGTCCACTCCCCTTGGCCCGCTTTCAAGGAATACCGCAATACTTCTTACGCCCTCTACTGTTGCAAAGACTGCACTTGGTTACTATTCAAAAACAGAGTGGAACAAGCTTTACCTGTACCTTGGAAGCAGCAAGCAAGGTTTGCCGCTTCTTGAGGAAATGACGCAAAAGTTCAACTATCTCAATCTTAATATGACCGAGTTTTCCGTTGAAGAAAATTACACGGTATCCGAGGACGGCAAGCTTGCCTTTGTACAGGTTTCGTTTAAAATACGAAGCGCAAACGCAAGCTATGAGGTTTCAAACGTTCCGCTTGAGCTTGTTTATAATGACCGTGCGTGGCTTATAAGCTACGAGAGTCTGCTAAAGCATCTGGGGGTAGAAGCATGAAAAAGTACGTAATTGCACTTTTTCTTATTATAATATTGCTTTTTACCGCCTGCACGCCAAAGCCCGAATACATAAAGCAAACCATTCACCTTGAATATACCGCGTTTGAAGTACCTGCGCAGGAGCCGCAATGGGTAACGTTATACTATCCTGCCGAGGATAATTCGCACGTGCTTGCGTTCTCGCAAAAGCTTGCGCCCGGTAACGAATCACTTTATACCCGCATTATGTCGGCACTTCTTTCGGGCACCGAGGAAGGCTATATATCACCCTTTCCGCAGGGTGTTTCGGCTCGAAGCATTATGCTTGTTGAGGACGTGCTTTACATTGATATGTCGTGGCAGTTCAAGCTGATGAACACCGAAAGCTTTTTTGCCTGCGTCTCAGTTTTAGCATCAACCTTTACCGCACTTAAGGAGGTTTCGTTTATCAACATAACCGTTGAGGGCGAACAGCTTACTCCGCCGGGGATGCCTAATCACCCCATAATGCTACTTTCCGCATACGCAGGTACGATTTCACAGCTTATTTCCGAATACACTTCGTTAAAAGCCGGCACTGACAGGAATTTTTATTCAACGGTATACGTGGCTGACAAAACCAACGAATATCTTTTACCGCAGACGGTAAGCCTTACGCTTTCGCAAGCAGGCTATGCTTCCACAATGCTTTCGGCATTGCTTTCAAAAAGCACGGATATTTTCCCCGACGGCTTTATCCTTTCAAGCACGCCTACCTTTTCAGGCAACACGCTCACGGTAAGCCTTGTTGCCCCAAACAACTGGGTAAAAAGTGATGATTGGCTCGGTCCGCAAGCAATAGTATGCACCCTTGACAGTCTTTTTCACGGTCTTGAAACGCTTTCGCTTACCATTACCGATCAGCAGGGCAACGGATTACTTTCACTTAAAAGCGGAACTTCCGCCTACTACGAAAGCATTCGAAGTACAGTTGAAGTAATAACGCCCAAAAGCTCGGGCGTGGGGCTTGCACGAACGGAACTTCTTGTTTCGCATATGCCCGAAAGCAGTAATATAAAGGGATTTTTAAATGAATACATTATCAGTATGGTACCGTCGTTCAGGGATACGAACGTGGTAAACAACGTTTATATAAGCAACGATACCGTAATTATTGACCTTGCTAAATCGTATTTTAATTACTTTGAGGCGCAACAGCTTTCGCAGGATAAGGAGCACGCTATCATATATTCACTAATTGCCACCGCCTGCACGTATCTTGGCACAACCAAGGCGCTTATAATTGAGGATGGGCGTATGCGTTCAACCTTAAGCGGTCACATAAGGCTTAACACGCCCCTGCTTACCTTGCCCGAAAGCTATATTGAAACACTTTCATAATGAGAAAACGTTACTTCTTTCTCGGTCTTTTAGCACTTATTGCAGGAATATTGATATTTTCATACGCACCGTTTTACGTTGCCTCTGCAATTATTCTTGCCGTAGTCGGTACAGTATTTTTGTTCTTTAAGCGGTTACGTTTTACAAGCTTTTTGATATTACTTTGCGTTACGGGTATCTTAATTTCATCGTTAAGCTACAAGGAATACAACTTAATACACAAGAACACCGATATTGTCGGTACGGTAACATCGTTTGAGCTAACTGAACAAGGCTATAACATCTATATTGCCGATTGTGATTTTTCAGAAACGCCCGAAAAAGAAAACGTTACTGCGCTTGTTTTATATGATTCGGAGGATTTGCCTTTTCCCTTAAAGGAAGGCTACCGAATTTTATTTAAGGGTAACGCTTACCCTGCTATGTTTGGCAAAAATGCCAATCCCCTACTTAACGATAGGCGCCTAAGCGCTTTAAGCGACAGTTCGATTTACACGGTATATTCTACCGATATTACCGTGCTTGAAGCAAACACAGACTTAAACTATTCATTGCGCACCATGAAGGATTCCTTAAGGCGCGTTATATTCTCAAATATTCATCACGGCTCAAGCGCATCGGTGCTTTATGCTATGTTCACAGGTGACAGGGCGTATCTTTCGCCCGAAACAAAGGATATTTTTCTTTCCTGCGGAACAAGCCACCTGCTTGCAGTATCGGGCTTACACGTAAGCATTATACTTTCATTACTTGTTTCTATCCTTAAAAAGCTTCGTGTATCCTCGGTTGCGACTGTAATAATCATCTTTGCATTCGTTACGTTGTACACGGTGTTTACAGGATTTTCTTCATCCATAATCCGTGCATCGATAATGGCACTGACGTTAAGCATTTCATTCACCGTTTCCGAACGGTACGATCCCCTTAACGCGCTTGGCTTATCAGGAATACTTATTCTTTTACTTAATCCTTACAGTCTGTTTGACGTTGGATTTCAATTATCCTTCGTTTCGTGCTTTGGAATACTTGTATTTACAAAATGCACCGTTTCTACCAAGTACAAGCTTTTAAATACGTTTGCAAACGCCGGGTTACTTACCTGCGGTGCAACCATATTCACCCTACCGCTTCAGATTTTCTACTTTGGTGAAATTTCCTTGGTATCGCTGATAGCCAATATGCTGTTTGTACCCATAATGTCGCTTGTGCTGATTGTTCTTGTAATGCTTTTACCAATCGCCTTGCTGATACCCGTTACGGCAGGCTTATTGAAAATCCCCGGTTACGCTACCGAGATTATACTTAAAATTTCTGAATTTTTAGGCAAAGCACCGTCCTTGACGATTATTAACACCGCAGGCTTTTCGGTTGTAGCAATCATTGGCTTAAGTATTTTTGCCACACGCTTTATCCGCATTAAGCCAATATTCAAGCGGAAAATATACGCAGGAATTCTTCTGCTTATAACCCTTTCAACCATTATAAATTCGGTCTATACCTATAACAACGTTTTTGTAAGCGTGCCCTACGGTGACGACCGTTCCGACACGGTGCATATTCAGGGCAAGGAAACGCACGTGGTAGGTCTTTCCACCGCTGATTTTAAATATCTTACCCATAACGCTTACGAAATTGATTGCCTGTTTATTTTAAGCGAAGCTCAGATGCAGGCGTACGACAGCCTCGAAAACATAAAAGTTAAAAGCATATATGTTCTGCCGCAGGTTGACCTTTCAAAGAAGGCACGTCTTAATGGTGCAAGGCATATGAAGGATACCGTTATCCGTTCAGATGGTAGCTTTACCGCCTTTGAGGACGGCATAGTTTTTGAGCATAACGGTGCCACGTTATACGTAGGCGCAGGCGAAACAACAAGAAAATTTACCGTTGCAGTTACCAAAAGCACCGTTACACGCGGCGAGACGGTTATAACAAACGGCCTTTTAAACGAAAACTGCGACAAGCTTTTTGATATAAGAATAAACGGGTACACCCGTGTGCCACTCAGGAGTCACAATGAACCATACTGAATTTTTCAAATCCATAAAAAGCGGAGATATTGCGCCCGTATATTTCTTTACGGGGACGGAGCAATACGTTATGTCAAGTGCGCTTAAGCAACTTGAAGATATTGTTGTGCCCGAGGATATGCGTGACGTAAACCTTACAAGGCTTGATTCGGGCGCCGACGGTGCCAGCATTTGCGAAGCCTGCGAAACCTTTCCCTTTTTTACCGAAAAGCGTATGGTTGTGGTGGAAAACAGTATTTTTACACTTTCAACGGGCAAGGCGGACGGCGAGGAGCTTTTGCTTGAGTACCTTAAAAACCCCCTTGAATCTACCGTTTTAGTTATAACAAGTCCCCAACCCGACAAGCGCAGAAATCTATTTAAGGCGCTTTCAGAACACACGGTGGTGGATTTTGCGTCCCTTTCGGATTCAGAGCTTCAAAAGTGGATAGAAAAAATATTGCGCTCGCTTGGGCTTGATATCGAAAGAGATGCCTTGCTTTTTCTGATAGAATATGCTGACCCGCGCCCCGAGGCACTTATTACCGAGCTTAATAAGCTTGCTTCCTACAAAATGACGGGAACGGTCACGAAAAAGGACGTTCTTACAATAATAACGCCATCGGCAGATTATAATATCTTTAAAATGACCGATGCGCTACTTAACCGCGACACAAAAAACGCGTTGCTTCTTTTAAGCGGTATGCTATGTCAAAGGGAAGATCCCCTTCTTATTCTTGGTGCTATTTCCAAGCAATACCGTCAGCTTCTCAGGTTTAAAACGTTACTTAACGAAAAAACGTCGCGCAGTGAAATCATTTCGCTTATAGGCATACGAGATTTTGTTTATAAGAAATACGAAGGCATTTGCGCAAAAACAAGTGAATCAAAGCTAAAAAAGGCGTTGGATCTGTGCTTTGTCACCGACGAAGGTCTTAAAACAGGACTCAAATTCGATGAAGCCGCACTGCATTCCCTTGTAATACAGCTTTCATCGATTTAGGAGGTCAAAAAAATGAACATCAGATTTTTAGGAAGCGCTTCAAGCGTACCAAACGTGGGAAATGACTGTCCCTGCTTTCTTGTAAACAACAAGTATCTTGTTGATTGCGGCTACAACGTGCTTACCGCATTAAGAAACTGCAGTTGTGACATTTCCAAAATTAAATATATCGTATTTACGCACATGCATCACGACCACTACATTGGTCTTGCAGGGCTTTTGTTCTTTATGCTTCAATCAAGGCAAAATGATATAAGCAAGCTTACCATAATCGGCCCCGATACAATGCCCGAGCTTATGGATAGATTATATTCGTTCCTCTTCCTTGACAGGCATTTTCTTGATTGCGGAAGACCGACGCTTGTAACGGTTGCGCCGGGCGATAAGTACGAAACCGAGGATGCGGTATTCACCGTAGGCAGTTGCTATCATCCCGTTTCTGCAAGATGTTACAGAATGGAAAGTAAAATTGACGGAAAATGCCTTGCTTTTACAGGTGATACCGCGTATAACGAAAATATGATACCCCTTTTTAAAGGCGCTGATGCAGTTATTCACGATTGCACCTTAGGCGTTTATCCCATGAATGATGATCCCAAAACCCGTGCTTGCGGTCATTCTACCATCTACGAGGGTATAAAATTGTGTGAGCAGGCAGATATCCCCGTACTTTTCCCCATGCATATGAACGACTCTGATGCTTTTTATGCAATAGCACAGGCACAGCCTACCACGAGGGTTGTTATTAAGTTTCCTTCACAAAAGGAAGATTTTATTCTTTATTAAGGAGTTATTTATGAGAATTTATACCTTAGGCACAAGCCACGGCGATTCCACCTTCTGCCGTTTTAACTCATCAACACTTTACGAAACATGCGACGGAAAGTTATATCTTGTAGATGCAGGTGCCCCCTGTGAAGCTCTTATTCGCCGAAAGGGTCTTGACATCAAGGATGTAAGATGCGCCTTTATCACCCACCTGCACGATGACCATGCGGGCGGTCTTTCAGGTCTTATAAAGCAGATAGCAAAATATTCAAAGGACCGCCAAATGCAGTTTTCACTGTTTCTTCCCGAAGAAACCGCCATTGAACCGTTAAAGGCTTGGGTGAGGGCTTTGCACGAAAACGCTGACAGTTCCTTTGTTGAATACTACGGCATTAACGACGGTGACGTTTATGAAGACGAAAACTTAAAGGTATCGGCTATACGCACCTGCCATTTGCGTACAAAGGGCAGATGTGAGGGTGATCCTTGCAGCTTTGCATTTATTCTTCATTTTAAAAAAGAAAACTTTACCGTTCTGCACACAGGCGATTTGTGGGTAGACCTTTCAGATTATCCCAAGGTTGCTTTTACACAGGAATTTGATCTGTGCTTGTGTGAGGCAACCCACTTCAAGCCTGAAATTGCACTTCCCCTTCTTAAAAATTCAAAGTTCAAAAAACTTATTTTTATTCACGTAAACGATCCGTGGCACGTTCGCATTGAACCCGGTTGGAAGATTGATAACGGAGAAAAGCGACTTCTTGAATGCTATAAGGACGTGCCTTATCCCATAATTATTGCCCACGATGGCGACGAATTTTTATTTTAGGAGAATTTTAGAATGAATCTTTTAAAGCCTTGGGAAGAATACGTAAAACCGTTTAAGATTGCCGATAACCTGTACTTTGTAGGCGCAAAGGGCGGTTCAAGCCACGTTATCGATACAGGCGAAGGTCTTATTATGATCGATTCAGGATATCCGCAGACGCTTTATCAGGTTATTCACAATATGCATCTTTTAAATCTTGACCCAATGGATTTAAAATATATCGTTCACTCCCACGGTCATTACGATCACCTTGGTGCAACGAAGGCACTTAAGGAGCTTACAGGCGCAAAAACCGTTATCGGCGCACCCGACAGGGAATACGCAAACGGCACGCTTGATTTGACTTGGGCGCGCGAATTGGGTGCAAAGGCTTACGAGGAAGCCTTTGAGCCTGATATTTTAATAAACGACGGTGACGTTATTTCCTTGGGCAACACAAAAATCGAATGTGTTTCCACCCCCGGCCATACCCCCGGAACGATGAGCTTTTTCTTTGAGGTATTCTATAAAGGCAAAAGCTACACCTGCGGTACGCACGGCGGTTTAGGTCTTAATTCAATGATGAAGGAGTTTCTTGATGCATACGGTCTTTCCTACGATTGCCGCGATGCGTATGTTAAAGGTCTTGACCGTGTTAGAAACAGAAAGGTTGAAATTTTCATCGGCAACCACGTTGGCAACAACGACACCTTAGGTAAAGCCGCAAAAATGACCGAGGATTACAACCCGTTCATTGACGAAACTGCCTGGCCAACCTTTATTGATATTATGAAGGATTACTTCTTCAGAACGTTTAAGGACGAATTATAAAAAACAAAGCCTGCATTTAAAATGCAGGCTTTTATTTTTAATATGACGGTGTATATAAAACCGCCTTACTGTATCCGTCCTCATTGGGCGAATAGCTTTTTAACGTTACGTTACGTGCAACGGTGTATTCTTCCTTACCGCCTTCAGACTTAATGTAATTCAAGGTATTCTGCCTGTCCTCTGAAGTAAAACGGCTATCCATAAGCGAAATAATATCCATAAGAATTTCAAGCATCTCGTTGCTATCCACTTCACCTTTACCGCCAAGAACGGTAAAATACAGACCGTCATTATTGACTATTTCTATAAAGCAACCTGCAACGTATGCTGAACCGCTTTCTTCAGCATCGCTGTTCACGTTTACGTTGTGCTCGGTTTTTTTCGCAAAATCCTCAAAAAAGCGCTTGATTGCCGTTTGGTTTACTGCGCCCTCCATAGGATCGGGGGTTTCGGTGGGTATAAATTCATATGCAGTGGGCCGAGGGGTAGGCTGAATTATCTCAAATTCAGTTTCCTTTTTGCACCCCGTAAAGCACATTAGCGCAATTATTAACGCTAACGTTATAAGTCTTCTCATTTAAAGAATTCTCCCATCGCACGATAGGTCATATAAACGTCAAGCTTGGAAACGGTTTCATAGGGTGCGTGCATGGAAAGCACGGGCACACCAAGGTCAACCGTATCAATGCCAAGCGCCGCAACGAACATAGCAACCGTTCCGCCGCCGCCTGCATCCACCTTGCCAAGCTCACCTGCCTGCCAAATAATGTTTGCCGAATCAAGCATATTGCGTATTTTTGCCATATATTCAGCCGAAGCATCATTACTGCGGCTCTTTCCGCCCGCACCCGTATATTTGGTGATTACCACGCCGTAATTCACAAAGGAAGCGTTTCTTCTTTCAAACACATCCTGAAAGGTAGGATCAACCGCCGCATTAACGTCAGCAGAAAGGCATTCTGAAGCCCTGAATGCATCCTCAGGTTCAACGCCCTGCATGCGCGCAATATCGCCTAAAACGTGCTTTAAAAGGTCAGAACTAAGCCCTGTATTGCCGGTTGAACCTATCTCTTCCTTATCAGCAAGCACGCAAACCGCAGTTCTATAGGGAACTTTTATATCAAACAGCGCCTTAAGCGAAGGATATGCGCAAACTCTGTCATCGTGACCGTATGCACCGATAAGCGAACGGTCAAAACCGATATCACGTGCCTTGAACGCAGGAACTATCTCAAGCTCTGCCGAAAGGAAATCGCCCTCGGTAACACCGTATTTTTCAAAAAGAATATTTAAAATATTTAACTTTACAAGCTCGCTGCCCTCATCAGCCTTAAAGGGTCTGCTACCTATAAGCACGTTAAGCTCTTCACCCCTGATACCGTCGGCAAGTGAGCGCTTGTTCTGCTCGCCTGAAAGGTGGGGCAAAAGATCGTTTACAACAAATACGGGATCATTTTCATCCTCACCCACATTCACGGTAACGGTTGTGCCGTCCTTTTTCACAAAAACGCCGTGAAGTGCCAAGGGAATAGCCGTCCACTGATACTTTCTTATACCGCCGTAGTAATGAGTTTTAAGCATGGCAAGTTCTATTTCCTCATAAAGCGGCTGAGGCTTAAGGTCAAGACGGGGCGAATCAATATGTGCCGCACCGATACGCATACCGTTTGATGCATCCTTTTCGCCTATTACCACAAAAATAGCAGATTTGTTGTGGTTATTTATATAATAGCGGTCGCCTGCAACGTACTTTTTGCCCTTTTCGTATTGGGTAAAGCCTGCATTTTTTGCCATTTCAATGGTTTTTGTTACTGCTTCACGCTCGGTTTTAGCTTCATCAAGGAATTTTTTATAGCCTTCTGCAAATTCGTCAGCCTTCTTTAACTCCTCGTCGCTTACCTTTTTAACTCCGTTTTCATTATTATAAAAAAGTTTTTCCTTTAATTCTTTTACGTCTGCCATAAAAACCCCTCATTTTAAATCGAAAATTTTATCTGCAATAACTGCAAGCTGTTCAATGGAAAGTGCTTCGCCGCGCACGGTTTTACTAAAGCCGCTTTGTTCGATTATGCCCTCTGCGGTCTCGCGGTCAAGCTTAAAGGATGCAATCAGGTTGTTTGCAAGCGTTTTTCTGCGCATCTGAAACGCCGCACGCACGGTTTCAAAGAAAAGTTTTTCATCCTTAACCTTGGCAAGCGGTGCTTCCCTTTTTTCAAGCCTGATAACCTGCGAAGCCACCTTGGGCGCAGGATAGAAGCATGATGCAGGTATTTTGGAGCACAGCGTTGCTTTTGTATAGAACTGTACCGCACAGGTAAGGGCACCGTATTCGGCAGTATTTTCCTTTGCCGCCATACGTTGCGCAACCTCCTTTTGCACAAGCACGGTAATGGTTTTGAATTTTACGCCGCTTTCAAGAAGTGACATAATGATGGGGGTGGTAATGTAGTAGGGCAAGTTTGCGCAAACTGCAAAATCCTCCTCCAACTCCTCTTCAAAAAACTTTTTAATGTCAAGGGAAAGGAAATCCGCATTTATTACCTTAACGTTATCAAAGCCATCAAGCGTCTGCTGATGCACAGGCAACAGAGATTTATCCACCTCAACCGAAACAACACGCTTTGCACGCTGTGCCAGCACACGTGTAAGCGTGCCTGCACCCGTACCGATTTCAAGAACAGTCTGTTCCTTTTTAATCTGCGCATCATCGGCAATCATATTCAGAATGCGTTCGTCACATAAAAAGTTCTGCCCAAGGGATTTTGAAAAGCCGAAGCCCGTTTCATTAAAAATCCGTTTAAGCTCATTTCCCGTAAGTTTTTGGATCATTCGCTAAGTTCCATCCATTCTTCCATTGTTTTATCAAGCTTTTCTTTTATAGTATTGTACTCATTTTGAGTTTTTAACATTTTTTGTTGGTCTGAATATATTTCTCCACCGGCAAAAAGCTCCTCAATCTCCTTGATTTTTTCTTCAAGAAGCTGAATTTCCTTTTCAAGCTCGCGTATGCGCGCACGCTTTTTCTTATCGTTATCGCGGCTTTCCTTTTCCTTTGCGCGCTGTTTTGCAAGCTGTGTTTTGTTTACTTCCTGCTTTTCTTCTTCCTTTTCCTCAACCTTCAGGGAATTGATATATTCATCATAATTGCCCTTGAACACGGTAACTGTACCGTTTTCAACTATCCAAAGCGTATCGGCAATACGATTTATAAAATATCGGTCGTGGGAAACGGCAATAATCGTGCCTTCAAAGCGTTCAAGCGCATCCTCAAGCACCTCGCGCGAATCCATATCAAGATGGTTTGTAGGCTCGTCCAGCACAAGCGTGTTACTTCCCGAAACAGAAAGGTTGCAAAGCGCCACACGTGCACGCTCACCACCGGAAAGCACGTTACCCGTCTTAAATACATCTTCACCAAAGAAGAGCATTGCCGCGCAACGTGAGCGCACCTGTGTTTGCGTAAGGTCACGGTTACCCCACCAAACCATATCCATAACTGTGTCGCCGCCCATAAATTCCTTTTGTCCCTGCTCGTAATAGCCAAGGTCAACGTTTACGCCCTTGATTACCTCACCCTTTTGGGCGTGCCGCTTATTTAAAAGGATTTCCATAAGCGTTGTTTTGCCCGCACCGTTAGGGCCGATTATTACGATTCGTTCACCCTGCTTCACCTCATAAGAAAAGTCTTCAAACAGCATCCTTTCCTCAAAGCCCATTGCAATCGAGCGTATTTTTAATACGTCACCGCCCGAAACACGCTCCATATTAAAATTAAGGCGCATATCGTTGTGCTTTTCAGGGGCGTCTATAAGCTCCATTCTGTTAAGCACCTTTTCTCTGCTTTCTGCGGCACGAATGGATTTTTCACGGTTGAACTGTCTGTATTTTGCAATTATCGCACGCTGACGCTTTATTTCGTCCTGCTGTTTTTCGTACAAGTGCTGATTTGCCTTTAACTGTTCCTCCCACTTGCGCGTATATTCAGTATAGTTGCCCTTGTAATACTGAAGCTTGCCGTTTTCAATCTGCGCAACACCGTCGCAAAGCTTATCCATCATATAGCGGTCATGGGAAATTAAAAGCACCGTTCCCGAAAACCTTAAAAGATAATCGGTAAGCCACTGTGCTGCCTGCAAATCAAGGTGGTTTGTAGGCTCGTCAAGCAAAAGCACGTCGTTATTATCAAGAAGCATTCTTGCCAGTGCAAGCCTTGTTTTTTCGCCGCCCGAAAGAGTATCCACCGGTTTATCCCAGAATTCTTCGGTAAGCCCAAGTCCCTTTAAAACGCCTGTAAGTCGGCTTTTCCAGCCATAGCCGCCTGCCTCGTCAAATTCACGTTGGGCATTCTCATATTTTTCACCAAGGGCGGCTATATCTGCACCGTCCTCAGTCATTTCCTCTTCAATACGGCGCATACGGCTTTCTATCATAAAAAGCGGCTCGAAGCTTTTTGTTGCTTCCTCAAGCACGGTATGAATGCCGTGGGCGGTATGTTGCTGCTCAAGATAGCCTATTTTAATACCCTTTGCGTAAGAAATACTGCCCGAAGCGGGCTCATATATACCGCAAATAGCCTTCATAAGCGTGGTCTTTCCTGCACCGTTCAAGCCTGTAAGACCTATGCATTGCCCCTTTTGTATCTGAAGAGTTACCGAAGTGATTATTTCCTTTTCGCCAAACGCAACGGTTAAATTGTTTATATCAATAAGTATCATTTTCCTAAAAAAAGGGGGTTTTATAACCCCCCTAAAATCAAATTATTTTGCGTATTCAACCTTACGTGTTTCACGCACTACGTTTACCTTTATCTGACCGGGGTAAACCATATCAGTTTCTATGCGCTTTGCAATATCCTTAGCCATAAGCACGGTTGCTTCTTCAGTAACAACCTCGGGCTTAACGATAATACGAATTTCTCTACCTGCCTGTACTGCGAAGGATTTTTCAACACCGTTGAAGGAGTTGGCAATCTCTTCAAGTTGTTCAAGACGCTTGATGTATGCTTCAAGAGTTTCTCTTCTTGCACCGGGACGTGCGCCTGAAATAGCATCTGCCGCCTGAACAAGCACTGCTTCAATTGTCTGAGGCTCAACATCGTTATGGTGTGCCTGAATACAATGAATAACCTCGTTATTTTCGCGGTATTTCTTTGCAAGGTCAACACCAATTTGAATGTGTGTACCTTCAACCTCATGGTCAACTGCCTTACCGATATCGTGAAGAAGACCTGCACGCTTTGCTAAAGTAATATCGGCACCGATCTCGCCTGCAAGAAGACCTGCAATGTAAGATACCTCTAACGAATGCTTTAACACGTTCTGTCCATAGCTTGTACGGTATTTAAGTCTACCTAAAATCTTAACAAGCTCAGGGTGAATGTTGTGAATGCCTGCATCAAATACGGTTGCCTCACCGGCTTCCTTAATCTGCTGTTCAACCTCGCGACGAGCCTTTTCAACCATATCCTCAATTCTTGTGGGATGAATACGGCCGTCAACAATAAGCCTTTCAAGTGCGATACGTGCAATATCGCGGCGAACGGGATCGAAGGATGAAAGTATAACTGCTTCGGGAGTATCGTCAATTATAAGCTCAACGCCCGTTGCCGTTTCAATAGCCTTAATATTTCTACCCTCGCGGCCGATTATCCTTCCCTTCATTTCATCGTTGGGCAACGCTACAACAGAAACCGTGGTTTCTGCAACGTGGTCAGCCGCGCAACGCTGAATAGCCATTGTAATAATGTTTCTTGCGATTTTTTCGCCTTCGCTTTTTGCCTGTGCCTCAATATCGCGCACCTTAAGTGCCGCATCGTGACGGGCTTCATTTTCTACCGAATCGATAAGTGCCTGCTTTGCTTCTTCAGCCGAAAGACCTGCTACCTTTTCAAGTGCCTCAACCCTGCGCTTATTAAGCTCCTCAGCGGCGGCTAAATTTTCATCAAGCTCCTTCTCTCGTTTAATGAATCTTTCTTCCTTTTGCTCGAGAGCAGTCATCTTTTTATCCATCTGCTCTTCTCTTTGAAGCATTCTTTTTTCAAGCTTGCTTACTTCGTTACGACGTTCCTTACATTCTGCATCACATTCACTTCTCAGACGGTGAACCTCATCCTTTGCCTCGGATACCCTTTCCTTTGAAAGAATTTCTGCTCTGTTCTTTGCATCATCAAGAATGCGCGCCGCAGCTTCTTCTGCCCTGCCCATTCTTGCTTCAATTGTCCGTTTCTGTATCAAACTGCCGATTACAAGTCCAACAATAAGTGTAACTACGGCAATAACTATACCTAACCATAAATCCATTTAAAACACCTCCTGTACAAAAAATTTTTTCGGTTTACGTATATTATCTTAACAAACAAAAAATTGAAAATATTTTCACCGATATCATTATACAGTATATATCACGAAATGTCAACAGTATATATGGTAATGTTCATACGATAATTAAAGAATTAACTAAAGGCATTCAGTATGCCTTTTGCGCATCCCCCCTCAACAAACAGCATTTTTAACAAAAAAACACGGCAATAAAAATCGGCAGAGAAAGCACTTCCTCTGCCGAAATCCGTAAAAATATTTTGCATTATGCTTTTAATACACTCTTGCCTCAAACACAGTGCCTGTTTCGCCGTAGGTTGAAAGAATTTCTATCTCGATTTTATCGCACTCAACAGGCGCAACATCCACAACCGAAAGCCTGCTTATAACGTTTTCCACATCCTTAACAAATACTACCTCGCCGTTTTTGACAAAGCTGAGGCGATAGCTTTGAACAAGCACCTTGGGAAGCCCCCTTTTCTGCTGCGCTTGCCTAAGGGGCGCCATGGTTATCCTTATGGGCGTTGCAAAATCGCAATCAAAGGTCAGGCGCACCTGCGAAACGGTTTTTGCTTCATCCCAGCAAAGCGTAAGCTTGTCGCCTGCATCACACTTCCAGCCGTTCCAGTTGCCTTCAAACTGACGTGAAACACCGTTCTTAACGTCCGTGGCAGGGAAGCCTTCCTGTTCCTTGCTTGCAAACACCCGTGCAGAAAGTGCAAAATCCTTTTCATCGTGGTTTTTAACCCACGGAATGAAGCAATCGTCCTTAAGAAGCGTTTGCTGAAGCTCGTCAACGTGTTTTAACAATCCCCTTGGCGAAACCTGATGCTTTACGCAAAGCGCCGCGGCAGTTCCCATTGCCTGACCGCATACCGCGCAGGTGCCGATAATTCTTGTGCTTGCAAGACCCATACGCGTTGCCGAAAGATTTCTGCCTGCCATAAACAGATTGTTTATATTTCTTGAATAAAAGCTACGGTAAGGTATTGTGTACGTGCCCGGAACAACCCACGTTGCACTTGGAAGCAAATCCTTATCAAGAACACCGCCAGGTGTATGTAAGTCCACACTCCAGCCGCCGTGGCATACCGCATCTTCAAATGAGCGTGCCGCCCAGATATCACATTCGTTAAAAATATAATCACCCGTCAGCCTGCGGCTTTCACGCATACCCGGCAGTGCACCAACCCATTCAAGATCGAAGTTTTCCGCGCCGTGATCTCCGCCGTTTTTAATATGATCCCACACGCCGTAAAGCCAAGCGTACAGTTCAAGACGTATATCCTCGAATTCCTCAATAATATCTTCCTTACCGCAAAGCTCTATCCACCAATATCCGTAGTCCACACCTGCTGAGCTTACAGTCGAGGTTCTTGCATATTCTTCGGGGTCATCCGCCATTGAAAAATCGGGAATCTTCTTACTGTGTATGCGCAATTTAAGATCGTCCTCGGTAAGCTTTTTGGCAAACGCAGGAGGCACGAATTTAACCGGCTCGCCTCTGTCCACCGCCCTGAACAAAATAGTATTGCCCATTCTGAAATTATCGGGTGTTTCAGGTGCGTGCGGTTCCGAAAACATATCCTTTGTTTCACTGCCAATCATAAAATCAGCGCCTGCAAAGTAGCCTAACGTACCGTTACCCGTACAATCTGCAAAGTATGGCGCGCGGAAAACGTAGTTTGTTTCCGTTGTGTCCTGATACGCATAAATTTCCTTTACCGTATCATCCTGACAAAGCACGTCGTACATATTAGTATCCAAAAACAGAGTAAGGTTTTCTTGAAACTGTACCTTTTCAAACAACACGTTATCCCATACGGAATAGCTGAAGTAAGGATTGCGGCGCTTGTTTTCAAGCATTATTTCGTGAAGAATTCCGCCTTCCTCAAGTTCAGGCTTGGTGCAACCGTCAGTTGCCGAATTTATATGAATTCGTATTTCGCTTGAAGCGTTGCCACCAAGCACGCTTCTGCCGTGCACAAGCGCCACCTTTGCGCCGTTTCTTGCCGCGGCAATGGAAGCGCATATGCCCGTCATACCGCCGCCCACTACCACCAAATCAAAATCAAGAATCTTTTGTTTTCTTCGCATATTTTTACTCCTTAATTATTTATAACCTTTATAACTTAATTTTATAGGAATTCAGCATAGTTTTCTACCACTTATACAAGATTTTTATCCACTTTTATTATTTATTTTCATATTTTTATTGATTTTTCTCTACTTTTATGATAACATTGAGCACGGTGATGGATATGATGCTTTATTCATTAAAAAGTGCCGACGGCGCTTTAATAATAGCGTATAAAGAAAAAATTATACAAAGCGAATACAACGATACGCTTCACAATTACGACGAATGCAAGATAGTAAGAATTCTTGACGGTGTCGGCGTGTGGCAGATTAACAACTGTGACGTACCATTTTCCGCAAACGACGTTTTTATATTCTCGCGCCTTGATTTTAGAAAAATACGTTGCACGGACAAGAACGTTGTTTTTGAGCAGGTTAATTTTTTGCCTGCCTCGTTAGGTGCGTTCGGCGGATGCACAGAGATTTTCTTTTCCCGCAGCGAAGGTTTTACTAACAAGATAACCGACGACCGTGCAAAACAAGAAATTTGCGCCTGCTTTGATCTTTTGCGGCAAGACGTTAACGAAAGCGATTCATCTTTTAAAAACGAACTTATTATAAGCACCGTTATACGAATGGCACTTCTTACCGCACGGGCATATAAAAGCATTAACAGTCACTTAAAAGGTGATTCCTTTGTTTCTTCCGTTATGCAATACGTTACCGACAACCTTTACGGTGATCTTTCAGCTTGTACGGTTGCTGATAAGTTTGGCTTTTCGCAGGCATATTTCTCCCAAAACTTTAAAAAGAAGGCGGGAATTTCGTTTTCAGACTACGTTGCCACAAGAAGAATCAACAGTATAATTTTAGAGCTTAACCGCACCAACGAAAATATTTTAGATATCGCCTT
The DNA here is from genome assembly GCA_045630945.1 of Clostridia bacterium. Taxonomy (GTDB): domain Bacteria; phylum Bacillota; class Clostridia; order Christensenellales; family QALW01; genus UMGS1322. The sequence continues at coordinate 10,692 of JAZQTV010000035.1, read as the reverse complement.
AAAATGCGGCTTTAAATCAAGCTCGGGCTTTTATAAGACTTTTACCCGATTAACAGGCGCTTCACCCAAAAGCTTCAGAAATTAAAAAAGCAGGTATTACCTGCTTTTTATTTTAGAAGCCCTCAAGCTCTTTATAGAAATCGGCTTTCTTCATAAATTCAACGTAATCCTCAAGTCGAACCGTGTCACCGATGGCGCCTGTGAAGTGATTTATGCCGTTTGCTTCACCCGACCACGAAATAATATAGTATTCGCCGTTGCTTTCCTTGAACTTGCCAAGCGAAAGCTTTTCATCAGCGCCTACGGTAGCATTACCGCTTGCCATTACCCTGCTCGAAAGCGCCTCGGTAACCGTAAATTCAACGGTAACAGGCATTCTGTTATCGTTTACCGCGCACAATTCAAGCATTCCGTTTTCATCAGGCTCATCACACATAATGTTAAACGGCTGCTGCGCTCTTTTAATGTAACCGTAGGCAAGTTTTTTGGTGCCATACCAGTCAACCACCGCATCGGAAATCTGCGGCCAACCATCGATAATGTTCCACCAAAGAATACCCCAACGGTAATTTTTTTGTATGCGGAAATGCTCAATGAAGAATTTTACCGCTTCTGCCTGCGAAATCTGACTCTTAAGGCAGAAATTATGTATTTCGTCATCCGAATTTCCGAAAATACGGTCTATCTGCTTTGTCATAAGAGGAATGCGGTACGCCCAAGGCGAGCTGGTGTTTACCTCGGGACAGGCAGCATGCACAAGCCATTCGGGATCGTCACACACTTGACTGTTGCCGTGTGCCTCTATATGCTTTTCGCCAATAAACTTGCGCAAACTTTCAGGCGCAGGGCATCCGTGATAACCTGTTTCCGAAGCAAAATGACAAACGGAATTTTTATTATAGAAATCACCCTTAAAGTAATCGCGGGGTCCCCAAAGATGATCTTCTGCCGGCTTAAGAGTTTTAAATGCTTCCTCGTCAAGATAGGGCGATGAGGGAATATACGGTCTGTTGCCGTCAAGGCGACCTATTACTTCGGGCAATACCTTGCGCGTAAGCACGTTATTGTTAGGATTCTTTTGATGAATATTTTTTCCATAGCTTGAGCTTCTGTCCCAAACAAACATATAGTCGCACTCGTTATCACCTGACCAAAGCGCAAGGCAGGTGCGGTTTCTTAAGTGGGTAACAACGCTTTCTGCTTCTTCCTTTAAAAGCGACTTAAAACGCTCATCCTGCGGATATGCGCCGCAAGCCATTGAAAAATCCTGCCAAACGAGAATGCCGTGCTCGTCACAGTAATCATAGAACATATCGCTTGGGTACACGTTTCCGCCCCAGCAACGAATCATATTACAGTTAAGCTCGTTTGTAAGTTCAAGTCCGCGCAAGGTGTAATCATCGTGGCGCGAGGGGAACGCATCGGTAGGTACCCAGTTTGTGCCAAGGCACATTATGGGCTTATTGTTCACAATAAATCGGAACGTACCGTCAGCCCCTGCAACAGAGGTGCGCTCAAGATCCACGGTTCTTATGCCGAACTTAAACGTTTCCTCATCAACAGCCTCGCCCTTGTAAAGAAGCGTAAGTGTTACGTCGTAAAGATTCTGTTGGCCATAGTTTTTGGGCCACCAAAGAAGCGGATTTGCAATATCAAAATGAGTCTTTTTATTTACCGAAAACAAATCAAAATGGCTTTCGTACTTACTTTCACCGCATTCAGCCTTAACGATTATTGAAAAATCACGCAAATCATCCTTATCCGTGATAATTCTTGTATCAAGGGTAATGGAAGCCTTTTCATCATAAATATGATTGGTATATATACGGTAATCTGCTATTCTGTCCCTGTTCTTATAAACAACGCTTACAGGGCGCCACAAGCCAGCCGAAACGGTACGGGGCATAATATCCCAGCCATACATATAGGGTGCCTTGCGGATAAGCAAAGAATCCATATTATACTTCATTGCGCGGCAGTTGGGGTCAAGGGGAATATCCCTTACAAAAACGCCTGCGGGAATTATATGTACCATAACCTGATGCTTGCCGCTTTCAAAGCAATCAAGAGAAAATTCATAAGGAATAAGCATATTTTCGCAGAACGCAAAGTACGCACCATCAATGAATATTTCTGCCGCAGTATCAATACCCTCAAACAGAATGAATGCTTCCTTTTCACTTTCTTCTATCTCAAAATCCGCAAAATACCAAAGGTGCATACTTTCAAGCTTTTGTACTTCTAAAATATTGGTGCCAAAGTAAATATCCTCAGGCAGTTTTTTAGCTTTAACAAAATCAAGTTCAAAGTTTCCCGGCACCGATGCAGGAATTATTTCAAGACCCTGCTTAATAATATCCTCTTTAGCAAATGGCTGAAAGTCACTTTTTACGTATTCGGAATTGGGCATATAAGCTAAATTCCAATTATTAACCAATACTTTTTTCATTGTTTTATCCTTTCGTAAATAACTCTTCCTCTACCTGCGCGCAAATAGCGTGGTATACGGGCAGATGCAATTCCTGAATTTTGTACGTTTCGTTTTCGGGTACTCTTATGGTAATATGGCAGATATCTTTTAAAAGACCGCCTTTTTCGCCTGTAAGACCGATTGTAACCATACCAACCGCATTTGCAGTTTTAGCGGCATACGCTACGTTTTTGGCGTTTCCTGAGGTGGAAAGTCCCATAAATACGTCACCTTTTCTGCCCAATGCCTGCACCAGCTGCGCATAATTCAGCATAGGATCAACGTCATTATTAAACGCGGTAAGGGATGCGGAAAGGCTTGTAAGTGGAATAGCCGCCACACCCTTTTGCAATTTTAAAAGTATATCGTCCTCAAGCTCAAGCTCGCCCGATTCATAGGGGCGCTTTTTCATAAATCCCTTTAAGAATTCACCGCTTATATGCTCCGAATCAGCAGCGGAGCCACCGTTGCCGCATAAAAGAAGCTTGTTTTTAGTATTGTACATATTAACGATTGCTTCAACTGCACTGCGAATATCCTTTTCACATTTTTCAAGCACGGGGTATCTTTTTACAGTATCAAGAACGTAATCCATCATAAACCTCCTTTGCAACGGCAAGTGCCGCCGCATCGCCTATTGCTTCACCCAATTCGGGCGGAACCACCTTACACACGCTTAACGAAGCACCAAGCGCCTCATTTTTAAGAATTTTATCAACGTACGGCTTAAGAATATCCTCACACCGCGCGTAAACGCTTCCAATAATTATCCTTTCGGGATTAAGCATATCAACAACCATCGCAAGACCTTCGCCAAGCTTTGTGCCGCACAGTTCGAATGCTTTAACCGCATATTTTTCGCCCTTGCGTGCCGCATCAGCCATATCCTTGACCTCAAAATCATCAATACCGTTTCCTATCCACGAAACCTTTTCGCCGTTCTGAAGTGCTTCACGCGCAAACGCCCTGCCTATTTCTTTTAAGCCACTTCCCGAGCAAAAGCCTTCAAAGCTTCCGCATTTTCCGTAGCCTGCAGGCCCGAAACCGCCAAGACGAATGTGCCCAAGCTCGCCCGCGTTGCCGTTAGTGCCCGAATATAGCTTTCCATTTAAGATAAGTCCTGCGCCAAGCCCTGTACCAAAGGTCATAAACACCATATTTTCGCATCCGCGACCCGCACCGAAGTACCATTCCGCCATTGCACAGGCGTTGGCATCGTTTCTTACGCCGCAGGGTGCGCCAAGGCTATCCTCAAGAAGTTGTTTTATTGGAATGTTATCCCAATCGGGAAGATTGGGTGGCGAAAGTATTACGCCTGTTTTTTCATTTAGCGGACCACCACAGCTTACACCGATAGCAGAAATTTCATTGCCTTCCTGAAGCTTTTTTGCGGCTTTAATTATATTTTCAACGGTTTCGTTGACGGTTGTGGTAAGAAAACGTTCTTTTTTTACAACTGTTCCATCCATCAAGCCCAACGTAACGGCACACTTTGTACCGCCTATGTCAACACCCAAAAGCATTTATATCACCTCAGTATAATTGTACACCTTTAACGAGTGAAATTCAATCAATATTTACAGATTAACACGCAATATTTAAAGAAAAACATTGATTATATTTGATTTTTGGTGTAAAATACACTTGGTGATAGAATGAAAAAAACAGAAAAGCGCCTTGATAAAAACACGTATATAGGCAAGGACAGACATCTTTCCATAAAAAAGCGTTATTCGTGGACGTTTCCTTTGCACGCGCACGAGTATTTCGAGGTTGAAATAATCGTTTCAGGTAACGGACTTCAAAGAATAAACGGCAAGGAACATGCCCTTGAGCGCGGAAGCGTATGCATATTAAGCCCCTCTGACTTTCACGAGGTAGTGGTAGAATCAAACACCTCGCTTATGGCATGGAACATCGCCTTTGACGAAACCGTGCTTTCAATGAGCAGACTTGAATCCATATTCTTAAAGGGTGGCGGCTTTACGCGGATACTTGACGAAAGCACCCTTTTAAAAATCGATACCGCCGCCGAGCTTTTAAGGCAGGAAGCAGAGACTGACGGTTGCATACGTCCTTTAATGGAATATTTGCTTACGCTTTTAATGGATACCGACAGCGAAAACGACGAGCTTTCGCCCATGCGCAAGGCGATTCTTTATATTGAAACCCATTTCAGAGAAAATCCTTCGCTTGCAGATACCGCAAAGCAGGCGTGCCTTTCACCCGTATACTTTGGCAATCTGTTTAAGCAGTTAACAGGCGAAACCTACGTAAACTACCTTAATTCAAGAAAGGTTACCTGTGCCGCAATGCTTCTTGAAAGCGGTTTTTCGGTAGCTGAAGCCTGTTTTTTGTCGGGATTCGGCTCACTTTCAGGCTTTTTGCACACGTTTAAAACAAAAACGGGTATGTCACCCGAAGCGTACAAGCAATTACATAAAAAATAAAAAACGTGAAGATTTTACTCTTCACGTTTATTTTTTAATTTCCGCCAAGATACGAAAACGTTAAATAACAAATAGCAAAGCCTATTATAAAGCCTACTATCACAAGGGCAGGCATCCACGCGCCCATATTAACAGGCTTAAACGGCTTGGCATTCTTCTTACGGTGTGCTACTCTTTTTTCGCCCATTTTAAGCCTCAAAGTGAAAGCACGCGAATTGCTGAAAGCATGTTAAGTTTCTTCTGCTTATCAAAATGAACCGTGTTAACGTCTTCATTTAATATAGCTGCAACGATACCGTCTTTATTATAAACAATGTCAGCATCGGGATAAAGCGCAAGCACCTGCTCACAGGAATTTTCTACGCGCACGTACCATGCAGAAGCAAGTTCCTCCTGTTTAAGCACGCGGCCCTTAACCTCATCCTTCCAGCCCCAGCCTTTAAGGAATTCAAAATGCTTTGCCGCATCAAGAACGTCAGCCACAACTGCGCTTGCGGTGGGCAGCTTACCGGCGCCCCTGCCGCAAAGGAATACGTCACCAACTGCGTTACCCTGTAAAAGAACGCTGTTAAACACGTCCTTAACACCTGAAAGCAGGCTTGAATGGGGTACAAGTGCAGGTGCAACCATAGCCTTTACCTTGTCGCCAATTGCTTCGCCCTGACCGATAAGCTTAATGGAATAACCGCATTCATCGGCAATAGCAACGTCTTCAAGAGAAATTTTGGTAATACCCTCGGCATAAACGTCATCGGGATAAACGTGAGTACCAAATGCAAGAGAAGCAAGAATACACATTTTTCTACAAGCATCAATACCTTCAACGTCGGCAGTAGGATCGGCTTCGGCATAGCCTAAAGCCTGTGCATTTTTAAGCGCATCCTTAAATGCAACGTTTTCCTCAATCATTTTAGTTAAAATGTAGTTTGTGGTGCCGTTAAGAATACCATAGAACTTTGTAATCTCATTAGCCGCCATACATCTGTGCATAGGACGGATAAGGGGAATACCACCGCCAACGGATGCTTCAAAGAAATAGTTTACGTTGTTCTGCTTTGCAAGCTCCAAAAGCTCAAAGCCCTTCTTGGCAACAAGCTCCTTATTAGAAGTAACAACGCTTTTGCCCGCCTTAAGTGCACGTACAGTGTAATCGTAAGCGAACGTTGCGCCACCGATAACCTCGGCAACAACCTTGATTTCGGGATCGTTTTCGATGACGGAGAAATCCTTAACAAACTTATCTTTATAAGGGCTGTCGGGGAAATCGCGTATATCAAGAATATACTTTACGTTAAGCTGATCCTCAAGCTTGTTTGCAATATGCTTACTGTTCATATCCACAAGCTCAACAACGCCACTACCAACAACACCAAAGCCTAAAACCGCAATATTTATCATTTGAAAATTCCTTTCATTAGATTCTACTTATATTTTATGATATATTTGCTTTTATGGCAAGTGTTTTGTTGAAAAATTTTAAGTTAAATCAGCATAAAACAATTATTCACCATTACGCGCGGTGACATTGACTTTTAGCGGTGTAAGCAACGTATAAAGCAAAGAAAAAATCCCGCAAAAATGCGGGATTTTTATGTTCTGTTATTTTGTTACTTCAAGAACAGATTAGTCTTCTTTTCTCTTCTTTACTGCAACAACTGCAAGACCAACAAATGCAACAACTACACCTGCGATCATTGCAACGGGAAGAACGTCACCGGTGTCAGCAGCGGGTGCTGAATAGGTTACGGTCTTGCTCCAGATAGATCTAAGCTTCATACCCTGAATTGCACTGAATTCATCAGCTGATGCAAAGATAATGAACTTAGTACCTGCTTCAACTTCGTTAGCGCCGTCGCCATTTGTTACGTTAAAGCGATAGAAGATCTTATCAAGAGCAACGTCTTCGCCTGCAATTTCAACGGTGTTGTCATCGTTTACTTCGATGGTGTACTCAACCCAAACAACCTCACCGGGCTCAAGAGTAATCCTTTCGCCTGCTGAAGGTGCTGCCCACTTCTCGCCGTCGTTTACAGCTGCCTGCATTGTGAACTCGATTGACATTGCTTCTTCACCGGTGTTCTGAATCTGGAACTTCTTGGTGATTTCGCCATTCTTAATGTCATCTGCTGACAATACGCCATTTGCTGTGACGAAGTAAAGGTCCGTGCTTGCAGTGCCTGCATTATTAGCAACGAATTCCATACCGGTGGGAACCTTAACGTCTTCCTCGCCCTCATCGTTATTGCCTGCATCGGGATTTACAACTGTTACGTCGTCAATGTAATATGCCCAAGTGCCGTTTGCGAATGCGTTTGTACCGCTACCATCAAGTCTGAGACCGATGCGTGTTGCGTTTGCAGCACCTGCTGCTTCAAGGTCCTTAAGCATCTGAAGGTATTCAGCTGTAACTACTACGCTACCTTCGTACGTTACCCAATCACCTGAAACCGCAAGATCCTGAGGAGTCATTACAAAGAAGGTGTTTTCGGCGTGCTTAGCTTCGCCAATAAGTTCCTTAACCTGTGAAGTTGACTTATGCTGCTTTGATGTAAGATATACTTTGAAGTTACCTGAATTTGCAGCATCAGCAGCCTTTATACGGAATGATACGTTGTAGGTGCCGGGGCCTGTAATAACGTTTGTGAAATCATAGAATACTGTTGCATATCCATATGTACCGGGTACAAAGTTTGCAACGTGGTTTGTTGTGTTGCCGGGTTCGGGGATAAGTGTTACTGAGTTACCTGAACCATGCATTGTTGACCAAACTTCAGTTTCTGTTCCTTCTGCATCACCGTTGATGGTGTGTGTGGGAATAGGTGTGGGGCTTGCTTCAACAGCAAGAGCGATCTCTACGTCATCAACGTAGTAACCGAAGAAATCTGCCTCTGTTGAATCATATGCACCGCTTGAACCGTCAAGACGGAGGATAACCTTATATGCATTTTTTGCATCGCTTAAAGTACTTCTGCGAATCTCAGAAAGAACTTCAAGGAATGTTTCTGTAACGTTGAAAGTAACTTCATACTCTGTCCACTCATCAGTAAGAGTAATTTCAGCTAAGTTAGGAAGATACGAGTGTGCAGCTAACTTTTTAACTGTTTCAGTTGTGTCAGCAGCAAGAATGTAGTTGTTGTCCTTGTTGTAGTGTGCTATTGAGTTAAGAACGAACTTATATGTGCCTGTTTTACCTTCCTCAGCACGTGCGCGGAACTTAACTGTGTACTTTGCTGCGCCTGCACCGTAGAAGCCGTATAATTCATCCTGAACGATTCCAGCGGCCATATCAAAGCCGATTGAATCCCAACGCTGACCGTCACGGGGAACGTAGTGTGCAACCTTGTTATCAGCATCATCGGGGTCAGCAACTATATCGAGTGTACCGCCCATAAATGTAAGCCATCCTGCCTTGCTTGTATCCTCAGCATCACCGTTTACGATTGACTGTGTGGGTGCGGGTGTTACGGGTACGGGTGTAGCAACGGCATAATTGGGTATATCATATGCTTTTGCAACAGAAATACCTGTATCTGCGAATGCAAGCTTATAAATGGGATCGGCTTCCTTATCAATTGCCCTGATGTAAAGAACTGTACCTGCAGCACAGCTATCTTCACCCTTCTTGGAGAACTCAGCACGAAGGTGAACTGCGGTAACAACATCCTTGGCGCCAGCGGCGGACTTATTGGCAACCTTACCGTCAGCATCAACTGAGAAGGAAAGCTTATAGATAGCCTTGCTCTTTGCGGGGATAGTCTTTTCTACAGAAGAGGTAACTTCAGTAAGATCATTCCATCCGGCAGCGCCACCCTGGTAACGAAGCCAGAATGTTACTTCTTCATTAGAATCGTTATATACCTCATAGGTTCTTTCGATCTTGCCGCTAACTACGTCAGCAGTAGTAAAGCCTGCAGCTGCACGTGCATAATAGTTCTTGTCGGTTACGATGGTATCAAGTGTGATCTTAACGCCTTCAACCTCTGCCTTTTCAACCTTAACGTCGTCAATATAATAAGCGAAGCGACCTGCAGCAGTTTCAAAGGGTTTATCAGCACCTGCACCGTCAATTCTGATACCGATGGTTTCGGGTGTTGCGCCTGTAAGGCCTGCGCCCTGAGTGTTTACGCCTGAAAGGGTCTTAAGGCCGTCAAACCAAGCCTGTGTAATATTAAAGCTGCCTTCATACGTTGTCCACTGATCAGTAATGGTAACCTTATCAGGTACGCACTGCTTATATGTGTTTCCAACACCGGTAATGGAGCCGTGATGTGCAGAAGCATAGTCCATAAGGAAAGTGCCGGTTTTACCTTCTTCAACAGCCTTAACGCGGAAGGAGAGTGTGTAGTTGCCGGGACCGTCAACCACATTATTAAGTGAAACAAAGGGACTGTGATATGTGCCTGATGGAACAAATTTTACAACATGATTTGTTGCATCATCGGGATCTTCAACGATGGTTACATTGCCGCCGTGGATAACACCCCAGTTTGCGCCGGAAGTATCTTCAGCATCACCGTTAATAACCCCTGTTGTAGCCTCGCCGCCTGCAAGCGAGCCGATCATAGTAAGGCATGATACAACTATCGCAAGTACGAGAACTAAACTTAAAAGTTTTTTCATTGTTTTCATTCCTTTCTTTTTTCCATGCCACAATACAGTGGCACTTATATACGATATTATTATATCAAACGAAAATTCACTTGTCAAACTTTTTTAACAAAAAATTAAAATTTTTGTGTAAGTTTTTGGAAATTAATGCACCTTATGTTTGAACTCCGTTTTTAAGAGAAAAATATCAAAAAAATGCCGTTTTCATAAGGATTTTTACTTTTTTTATTAAAATCGCAAGCACCGCCCCACCACGTTTTATCTATCCTAAAAAAATAAAGCTTTGCAAGTTCTGCAAAGCTTTATTAACGTTATAAATTATGCATCCTGTTCAACAGGTGTTGTGGGGGTTTCGCCGTTAAGTTCCGCTTCAGCATTCTTGCGGATAACTTCAACGTCAATATCCTTGTATCTTCTTACGCCTGTACCTGCGGGAATAAGCTTACCGATACATACGCATTCCTTAAGACCAAGTAAGGGATCGATCTTGCCCTTGATAGCGGCATCTGTAAGAACCCTTGTGGTTTCCTGGAACGATGCGGCTGAAAGGAAGGATTCGGTAGCAAGTGCTGCCTTTGTGATGCCAAGAAGAATTCTTCGGCTTGTTGCGGGAATTCCGCCTGCAAGACGGGTTTCCTCATTAACCTTTTCAACCTTGAAGATATCAACAACGTCACCGGGAAGAAGATCAGTATCACCTGCATCCTCAATACGAACCTTACGAAGCATCTGGCGCACGATAAGCTCAATGTGCTTATCGGCGATGTCAACGCCCTGCACCTTATATACGGTCTGAACTTCCTTAAGCATATAATCCTGAAGGGGAACAACACCCTTGATACGAAGCATATCGTGGGGGTTTACTGAACCCTTTGTAAGCTCCTGACCAACTTCAACGTGCTCACCCTCTTCAACTGCAAGGTGTGAATTGAAGGGAAGGGGATAGTTCTTTTCTTCGCCATCAGAGGTGATAATGCTTACACTGCTCTTACCGCGAACGTTATTGACCTCAACCTTACCTGCTACATCTGCAAGAATTGCAAGGCCCTTGGGCTTACGTGCTTCAAAGATTTCTTCAACACGGGGAAGACCCTGTGTAATATCGGTACCTGCAACACCACCGGTGTGGAACGTTCTCATAGTAAGCTGTGTACCAGGCTCACC
>JAZQTV010000034.1:0-27116 GCA_045630945.1 Clostridia bacterium | reverse complement strand
TTGAAATTAAATGTATTGAAAAGCGGAGTGTTTCTAAAAAGCAAAAAACGTATAACAAAAAATGCTGCATATATGCAGGATTTTTTCATTCATTCAACTATTGGGGTTTTAAGCATCTTTTTAAAATTTTCTATCTGAGCTTCGCTCGGTCTGTATTCGGGGTGCGAGCAACATGGAAGTGTAGGCATACTTCCGTCCTCACTGTAATAAGGGGTAAGGAAATCGTCACGGTATTTATCCCTGTCTTCCTTTTTTCTAAAATCGGGAATATCGTAAGGTACACCGTATTCAAGCAGACTTCTGTGCCCCAGAATAGCAACCGAAGCCATACGCGTTGCAAAATATACGTCAAACGGGTGCTGACGGTTCTCTCTGATTGACTTAAGAAATTCCTTTACAACCAAAAAATCTCCGCCACCGTGACCCGACCGTTTAATCAGCGTGGCATCTTCGCCCTGTAAAACGGGTGTATAAAAGTTTACTTCTTCCTTATCCTTTGGCTTGTGCCATGGGTTATACCGAAGCATTATCTTTCCGCCAGTGCCGCGCGCGTTTTCTATCTGTCCGTTCCTGCAGCAAAGCCTGTACGAATTATCCGTTGCGCCAAATGCAGAACAGCCTGTAAACTTAAATACCGAATCATCATCGTTAAGCGTTGTGATTATTGCAGAAGCATCACCGCAGTACGAAGCACGGTTGCAGTCGTCGGGCATAGGTGCATACACAGGCATTGCAGTAACGCGCACGGGATTTGCTCCTGTCAGATGCATAAGCGGTGCAAGCGAATGCGTAACGTAATACGTTCTTGGATTAAAGCAACGCCAATGCGTAGGCGAATCAAATAATCTTGGTGCAAGCCACGAATCGTCTGTAAGCGGCTCGTAAGGGTCGCCTGCGTGGTTGTATTCACCTTCACCGTAAAGAAATTTGCCTAACGTTCCATCCTCAAATACACGCTTCATCTCTATGTTAAAAAGCATATAAGGATAGTTTTCCGCAAGCATAAACTGCGCATTGCTCTTTTCCTTAGCTTCAACAAGCTGTACACCCTCGCCCATGGTAGCGTTTGAAATACATTCGCATAAAACGTGAATATTCTTTTCAAGGCAACGGATGGCGTATTTAGTGTGCTCGTTAAAATAATTGGCAAGAAGCACCGCATCAAGACCCTTATGCTCAATAAACGAATCAAAGCTTTCGTACAATGCAACTGAATCGCCAAGCTTTTTCTTTGCACGCTTAAGTCTTTCGGGACGCTTATCGCACACGGCAACAACGTCGGCATTGTTTAACAAAAAATTGTCAACGTAGTATTCACCGCGGCAGTAGCCGAAGATACCGATCTTAAGCTTTTTCATTTGGCTTTAACCCCCAATCAGCGCCTTCATTTTAAAGATTACCGTATTATCGGGAATGATAAGGAACATAATTCCGATAAATGCAAGCACTACCGCAATAAGCTCCTTTTTCGTGGGTTTTTTATCTGTGAAATAGCTGAATATTGTGGAAACGATTATAGTACCACCGGTAATAAAGGGATATTGTGCAGAAGACGGAAGCACAGTAAGACCAAGCAACAAATAATAGTTTGCAACCCTGTTAAGTATTCCTGTACCTGCCATTGAAACTACGGATTTCACGTTAAGCCTTTTCTTTTCAAAGCCGAAAATAAGCATAAGTATAAAGGTGGCAACTATTGAAATTATAGCAATAAGCACCGAATACGCAAGGGCAGAAGGCTTTTTAAAGGCGTTTATATTGTTATAAAGACCGGAAATTACACCCGACATACCGTTACATAAGAATATACCGATATAATAAATGGTGCCCGATTTACTTGTGCCCTTTTCGACCACTATCAAAAGTGCGGCAATTATAAACAAAAAGCAGAAAAGCTTAACTAAATTAAGCACCTCACCGTAAAAAAGAATGCCTGCAACAAAGGGAAGAACCATTCCGCCAAGCATCATAAACATTGAATACAGCGAAAGATTGATTTTACCAAGTGCCTTAAGACCGCAAAATGACAGTAAAAGCGAGTTTGCGTTCACTATAAGCGCCATAATAAACGCAAACGTAGTAAACTGAAATTCAAAGCCGCTTATTATAATAAGTGCAATTAAGCCGAATATTCCTCCGCCAAGACGGGAAACGAGCGTAGCCTTAAAGCTGTTGCCGTAATTGCGCCTGAACATATCGTTAAAAAAGAACTGTGAGCCAAACATAACCGTAGAAACGGTTAAAAGTGCATATCCCTGTGCTTCGTTCAAAAGATCCACCTACTTTCTGTATTACATTGTAACACCGTTTCAATAAAAAAGAAATGGAATTTTTCTATAAAATAATAGAATTATTCTTCTATTTATTTGCAAAACAAGAACGAATAGTGTAAAATTAAGGGTGGGTGATGAAATGTTGAAGCAAGATAACATTTGCAAATTTATAACCAAAACCGCTGATGACAGGATTTCGACCTCGCAGTTCGTACTTGAGAAAAATATGATAAACAGGGAAGATATATCCCCTAAAAACACGGTGTACCTTGTAAACACGGGCGAAGGCACGTTTACAAACGAGGCAGGCACAAAAAAGCTTAAACAGGGCGATATATTCTTTGTGATGACAAATCAGTATTACAAGATAGAAAACGTAAGCGGAATGACTTATATGTTTATTTCGTTTTCGGGCGACCGCAGTGAAGAGCTTTTTCAGCGGTTTGGCATAACACAGAATAACTGTGTGTTTCAGGGACACGAAAGCTTGTTTGCGTTTTGGCAGAATGCACTTATCAAGGCAACGGAAAAGAACCTTGATTTAATAAGTGAAGCTGTGCTTTTATATACCTTTGGTGAAATGACACAGGCAGAGGAAACGGGTGAGCAACGGCTTGTTAATTCTGTAATAAGGATTGTTGAAGAAAATTATTCCGATTCTGCGCTTAACCTTGAAAGCGTTTCAAAATCTCTCGGCTATAACAGTAAGTACGTTTCCCGTGCGTTTAAAACAGCAATGGGAACTACCTTTTCTGCGTATTTAACGAATATACGCATCAGGAATGCGGGATTCCTTTTCGAGCAGGGCGTGACTTCGATAAAAAACGTTGCCATGCTTTCGGGGTATAACGATCCGTTTTATTTTTCAAACGTGTTTAAAAGCAATATTGGCGTTTCACCAAGTGAATATTTAAAAAAAAGAGGAGTAAATTTATGAAGAGTGAAAGAATTCCGTTCCCTGAATTAGCAGGGGATTACGTTACGGTATATTATCCCAAGGGCGACGTATATAAAGGTGAGGACAGTCTTTATTTTAAAGAGAATACGTATTATGAAAGCTGGACTGTCAACGATTTCAGCATATGCAATGATAACGGGCATTGGCATATGGTGGGAATTACACATCCCACTCCGCCTAATTTTACCGATGAATATGATCCGGGCACGCAGGTTCACGATGCTGAAAATATGCTTTTTCATTGCACGGCAGAGGGTAAGACTATGGCTGAAATAATGCGTGACGGCGCATTTTTAGATAAAGAAAAGATTTTGTACCCAAAGGAAAGAGAGAACGAAATTCCCGAATGCCACGCACCCCACGTGCTTAAGGATAACAATGGCGGCTTCAATATATTTTACGGCCCCCGATATATGCGTGTAGCAAATACAAAGGATTTTTGTAATTTTGAACGTCGTGTGCTTTTTGAAGACGGTCAATCTGCGCGCGATCCATTCGTGTTTTTTGAAGACGGAAAGTATTACTTTATGTATGCGGTAGAAAACCGTATCGATTATAGAACTACCACAGACCTTGTTAATTTTTCAGAAGCTAAAACCCTTCAGGTTACACCGTGGTGTAATGCTTTTGAGGGGATAGCCGGTGCCGCGCCTGAATCACCGTTTATGTTTAAGCGCAAGGGATATTACTATCTTTCGTGGGCGATATGGGATAACAGGGCAGGCTGCTATGACCACCGCACTTTTGTGTACGGTGCGCGCACGCTTGAGGGCTTAAAAAATACCGCACCTATTGCGATGCTTCCTGCACACGCAGGGGAATGGTATTTTGATGAAAGCGGTGACTATCTGCTTTCCGCATTCTATCCCCAAAACGGAATAAGCATTGCAAGAATTAAATGGGGAAACGATGACTGATAACTAAATTATTTGCAATAAATATTAAATTTTTAAGCAAACTATTGCATTTGACTTTATGATATAGTATAATGTGTCATAGAGGTGATACGGGTGCTAAAATATGCTAATAATGATATCAGATTTAGTATTGACCAATGCATTACATATAATCCTACACGGTTTAAATATGAACGCCATTTCCATGACAGAAACGAAATGCTACTATTTATTTCCGGTAATGCGGAATATAATATCGACGGTGAACAGTTCGTTTTAAAGCCTTACGATTTGTTGCTTATACCTAAATCAAAATATCATTTTCTTGTTCCGGTAAATGATGATGAGCCGTATGAAAGCTGCATACTTATGATGGAAACGGATTTTTCGGAAAAATGTGCCGAGCTTTTTAAACCGCCGTACATTATAAACATTGCCGATAACGAATATTTAAGGCGGATGTTTGAGCATTTTACGTATTGCTATGATAAGTATACCGAAGTGGATTTTGGTAACGCAGTTATAAATATCACCAAGGAAATACTTATTTATTTAAGCTATATTCCCAAAAGTAAATCAACTGTGGGCGAGCGCTCTATCGTTGCCGAGGTCATTGAGTTTATTGAACGGAATATAAAGAATGAGCTTAATGCAGGCGTTATTGCACAGCATTTTAATTTTTCAAAATCACACGTTCAAAACAAATTCTCAACGGTTATGGGCATCGGCTTAGGTCAGTACATTCACCACAAAAAAATGTACGCGGCAGATAATGACATACAAAACGGTATGCTTCCCTGCGAAGCGGCTGAAAAATACGGCTATACAAGCTATCCGTCGTTTTACCGTCAGTACGTTAAAACGTTTGGTAAGTCGCCTGTAAAACGGAAAAAACAATAATAAAAAGCGATGAATTTTTATTCATCGCTTTTTTGTTATTTAATAAATTTTCCGTCGTGATATAAGGTGTTTTCCGTTTTTAAAATATGCAAAACGTCAGAATCGATTACCTCGGAAGCACCGTTCTTAAAAAGATTAAGCGTTCCCTTAAAGCCTGTTATATCGTAATTTGAAAGGTATGCGATATCACCCGTTTGCGTAACTGCAAAATCAAAAACGTTGTTTTTAATTTCCGCCGTATTGCTTCCATCAAAAAGTTTAAGCGTACCGCAAAGCGTTTTTTGATCAAAGTCCGAAATAAATATAAAACGGTTGTCGCAAGTAACTTGCATGCGCGAAAGGCTTACCTTTTCGCCTGCAAGAATACCGTTTACGTATAAATCAGCGAAGTTGTTTTTTTCGTCATGGTTCTTACAGTAAACAAGCGTGCTTTCATTCTCGGTCCAGGCAAAAAATACGTCTTCGTCAATAATCTGCGGCGCTGAAACGGTTTTATTGCTGATTGTTACCTTGTTAAGCGTACCCTTGCTTGAAAAAAGCGTGCCTGCCTTAAGGTTGTTTATATAATATAACGAAGCTCCGTCATCTGAAAAACAGTAATTGATAGAATATATGATGTCTGTGCTGACAAGCTCACCGCCTATTGCCAAATAAAGCTTGTAGGAGCTACGCACTGCATCCTCCAATTCACTGTACGCATAAAATGAACTGCGCAGTGATGAAAGCTTTATCTTTTTAACACCGTCAAGCTCGTAAGCGCGGAAGATAAATACAGGCGATTTTTTTGCGTATGCATCGTTATACGTATCTATAAGGTACTTATCCGAAACAAGTACTTCCGTATCCTTATAGTAATACAGGGCAAATGCATTAAACTGATATTTACGCTCCTTCAATTCCTCATAAAGTGCGTTATCGGGTTCAAGATCGTTTTCAATGTAATCGATAATGGCAAGCTCCTTAATGCTTTTCTTTGAGTAATAGATTTCACCCGATTCGTATACGTTTATGATTTGGTGAACGTCGTTTGCTATCTGTCGGCTTGTATCATCAGGGGTGAACTTATAAAGAACGGCATCCTTAAGATAATATACGGTTAAAAGATCGTTTGCCGTATAAAAACTGTCAACTGTTGCAGAAAGCTTTTTTGCTTCTTCGTTAATTTGCTTAAAGTAAAGCGTAGCGCCTTCGGTTACGTAGGCGATTCGCTTACCGTCATTTGAAGCCTTAAAATCATCAACGTTATTTTCAATCTTCGTTTTTACGGAAAAATCGTGCTGATATAACGTGCTTGATCCGTCAATTTCGGTCTTTAAGTAGTAAATAAGATTTTCTTCGCTGTTTATAAAGTAACTTGATATACCTTCGTCGATTACGGTTTTTTTATTGCCGTCAACTGCGCCGTAGCATAACGTAACACCGTTATCGGTGTATTTTTCGGCGTAGAATATATCGTTTGAATTATTAAAAACGTAGGTCATAGCCCCTAATGAACGGGCTATATCATCTATTTCCGTTATTTTTTTATCCGTAACGTCGCAAAGTGAATCTGTCAGTTTTTTGGGCTGAATATTAGAAAACGCGGTAGAATATATCGCGTTTTCCTTAAGATAAAATATATATTTTTCTGTGATTTTTTCAGCATTTGTCCCTTTTAAAAACAGACAGGCAAAAACGATTGCAACAATAAGTATAACTGCGATAGCTGCAATAACAATCCACTTTTTTATAGCGGCCGTTTTTGATGCTTTTACTTCCAAAATGCACACTCCCTATCAGTCATATAAATGAATCATTCCGTCCATATAATTATAGTCGTATACGGGAACGATAGCCTGTACCTTTTTGTCAATCATCTGTGACTTTTTGCCGTTATAAACGTATAACGTACCTTCGCTATCAGTGGTATCGTAATCGCTGAGGTAAATTATCTTGTTGTCAAGAGTTACAAAGTAATCGTAAACCTCTTTTTCAATCTTCTTGGTATCGTCACCGTCATAGAGCATAAGTGTTCCGCTACTGTCGGCAGTATCATAGTCGGTAATATATACTATCTTCTTGTCATCGGTAACGGTTACCGAATAAGGCTTAACAGTGTCTATCTTTTCACCGTTAATATACAGGTCAGCGTCGTAATCATCGACATCCTTCATATAGATGACGGTTGAATCATCGTAGAAGATGATTGAGTAAACGCCTTCGTCAATTTGATTAAACTCGGAAAGTCCGTCCTCCGAAATGGTAGCCTTGCTGAGTGTGTATGATGAGGACAGACTATCATATTCCCTTATATAGATGGTCTTACCGCTATATGTAAGGTCAAACGTAGAACCGTCTTTAAGCTCGAAGGTGCTACCTTTTACTGCAACGTAGTGAGTGGTGGTAATGTTATCATTAAGTATGCTTATTGCTTCTGAAGCATATGAGATCTCGCTAATTTTTAATTTTTGGATGTTCGTTACGTCGGCTGCATCGAATACCAATACAGGTGTATCATATGCATACTCGAAATCAGATGATACGAATGTGTTGGTGATTTCTTTTTCTGAACCGTCATAGTAGTAAATTGAAGACGTTTCAAGATCTAACGTTTTACCCTCAAGGCTTGAACGAAGACTGTCGCGGTCAAGCTTATCGTAATATTCATCGTAAAGCTTTTCGTAAAGCTCGTAATCTATTGTATATTGAGTGTATGCAGCTGCATATTCCTCAAACGTTGCATAGTCGGAATAGGAGGGATAGCTTGGGCTTACGGGCCTTGTAAGATTTTTATCCGAATCCGCATATTCGTCGATTATGTAATCCGTAACGTTAAGGGATACAACGCTGTTCTTGAAGTAATAAAGCTCGCCACTCTCGTAAAATCTAATAATGGATGTTACGTCTTCGGCAATCTTTTCCTTATCATCACCAAGCGTTTGAGTATATAAGGTACCATCCTTTATGTATACAACGGTCTTAAGGTCATCAGAACTAAAGGCGTAGTCAGAAACGTTTGAAGCAAGCTTTTCCTTATCTTTGCCGTGGAACTTGTAATAAATATCGTCATCCTCGGTGGAATAAACAAGGGTTTTTCCGTCTGGTGAAGCGTAGAAGTCTTCAACACCGTTTGCAATTTTGTCCTTGTCCTTAAAGTTATACTCGTAAAGAGTAGTGCCTTTAAGGTAGTACATAATTTTTGAATTTTCACTTACAAAATATTCTGTAATATCTGTATCAATCTTTTTCTTTTCCGAGCCATCCTTTAATGCACGGTAATAAAGCGTTGCGCTGCTCTCGGTGCATTTATCAACGTATATAATGTTCTTTCCGTCATTTGTAATGCGAACTGAAAAAGCAACTGAATAACCGGAGGGATAGTTATAAACGTCGTCATCTGAAAATTCATAAAGTTCCTGTGAAACCTTAAAGGGCTTGATTTTTGAAAGGTTGGTTGCATTAAGCTCACCGCCTTTAATGTAAAGTGCGTAGTCGCCAAGCATATTTTTATTAAGAAACTTGGGGATAAATATTGCACCCAGTATTGCGATTACAAGAACAAGTGCAATAATGATAACAAGCACAGTGGGGAACTTCTTCTTTGCTTTAGGCTCTTTAGGCTCTTTAGGTGCTTTTTCCTTTTTGCCGTTGGCAACAGGCTCGGGTGCGGATGCATTAGCAAGTGCGGTTCCGCAATGTAAGCAGAAAGAATATTCTGCACTTACTTCCTTTTTGCAGGTAGGGCAGATTACTGTTTTAATCTCGGGCGCCTTAACGGCATCTTCAACCTTAACGGTATCTTCCACCTTAACGGTATCATCAACCTTAACAGTTTCCTCAACCTTAACAGTATCATCTTTTTCTGCGACGGTTGCTTTTACTTCAAGTCTTGTGCCGCAAAGGGAACAAAATTTTGCATTATCATCGCAATTTGCATTACAGATGGGACACTTTGCCATAAAATAGTTCCTCCTATGTTAGCTTTTTGTATAATAAAACGTCAAAAAACGGCGCTTTTCGCATCAACTTTAATTTTAACATATCAAAAATGAAAAGTCAACAAAAGAAGACGGAAAAAAACTTCCGCCTTCGTACAGTTATTTAAGTGTTTCGGGACAAACCTTTTTTCTTGCGTAGTACAATCTGTCCACCGCATCCAACAAAAGAAATTCGTTGTCGGGTGTGGAATGTACCCAATGCGCCATACAATAGCCTAGAAGCTGCTTATCTGTAAGTACCGTGGGCATATATTTAAGGGTTTCGGCAGGGTTTGCAGAGCCTGAGTAGGTTGAGCAGGTAGGAATCTGGTCATAACCTGCATCGTCAAACACCTTAAAGCCATCAAGCGCCCTTGCGTGATAATCGGATTGGGGATAATCCTTAAAGCGTACATAGAACCAGTTTGAAAGTACAACGTCTTTGGGCATATTTTTTAAGAAAACGTCGGGGTGATTCCAATAATAGTCTGCCCAAACCCAAGGACGCGCACCGTTCTTGCGGCAAGCATCAAAGAAAAGGTTGAAATCCTCAAACATACACTTTTCACTACGCATAACTGCAATATCGCAGTACTGAAGGCAGTCGAAGGAATGCTCCTCGTCCATACCAAGATGGAACAATTCGGGATAATCAAAAAGCTCGCACACTTCATTAATAAGGTCAACGCAAACCTTGCGGTAAACGTCGGAGCTTACCATACGCCTGTATTCCTTAAGCCACAGGTGATGGGCGGTAGAAAAGTTAAGTTTGGGAATGGGTGTAAGCCCTGCCTTGCGTGCTTTATTCAAAAGCTCTTTTAATTCGTCGGTAGAAAGCGCATCTGTTGCGGCAATTTCGGGATGCGATTTATATTTAACTGCATCGCCAAGGTCAATAAGAAGGGTATTATATCCCTTTTTGCCTGCACGCTCCACAACTCTGTCCCAAACGCCAAGGTCAATATTATTGGCGGGCTGATACAGATGCTCGTCTAATTCGGGGTACCAGTACAGCTTTTTACTGCACGTACCGTCATCCCACATGTGCTTACTTAAATGCAAAAAATATATCCATTTCTTTTCCATGATACGTTCTCCTTATTATTTAAGTGTGTCGGGGCAAAAACGTTTTCTTGCAAGGTAAAGGCGGTCAACGGAATCCATTAAAAGAAACTCGTTCTCTTCCTTTACGCTTATCCACGGTGCCATACAATAGCCTAAAAGCTGTTTATCCGAAATAACCTTGGGTAAATGAATAATCGTTTCGGCAGGGTTTTCGGGTGAACCGCAGGTTGAACAGGTGGGTATCTGGTCAAAGCCTGCATCATCAAACACCTTAAAGCCCTGAACGCAATGGTAGTGATAGTTTGATTCGGGGAAGTTTTGGAATCGGATATAGAACCAGTTTGAAAGAACAACGTCTTTAGGCATATTTTCCATAAAAATATCAGGATGATTCCAATAATAATCTGCCCAAACCCAAGGCCGTGCACCGCTTTTACGAACTGCGTCAAACATAATGTTAAAGTCCTCAAACATAAGCTTGGGTGAACGCATAATAGCAATTTCGCGCCACTGAATGCAGTCGAATGAATGCTCCTCATCCATACCAAGATGGAATAATTCGGGATAATCAAAAAGCTCGCACACCTCGTTAATAAGGTCAACGCATACTGCACGGTAGATACCCGATGAAACCATTCTTCTGTACTGCTTCAGCCAGCAATGGTGGTCGGTTGAAAAATTAAGCTTGGGTATAGGGGTAAGTCCCAATGCGCGCGCCTTATTTAAAAGCACCTTCAATTCATCGGTAGAAAGTGCGTCGGGTGCGGCAATTTCGGGATGTGATTTATATTTAACCGCATCACCAAGGTCGATAAGAAGAGTGTTAAATCCCCTTTCGCTTGCACGGGTTACTACCTTATCCCAAATATTAAAATCAACGTCGTTATTGGGGGTATAAGCATCGGGGTCAAGCTCGGGATACCAATAGCGCTGCTTACCGTTGCCGTCATCCCACATATGATTGCTTAACTGTATAAAGTAAATCCATTTTTTATCCATTTGAATAGCTCCTTTTTACATATTCTGAGGTTATTTTATCAAAAAGCTAAACTGCTGAATATATCAAAAATAACTGTAAGTATTGCGTATTTAACTTTTTGTGCAGGCGTTAAGAAATAACTGCTTCCTGTAAACACCGTAAATGCAGGGGATTTCACGTGCAAATACTGTAAAAAATGCGGATTCTGCGTATTGACAAAGAAGTGATTGAAATGGTACAATATCATCAATAATTTACAAGGAGAAATTTCATTATGAACGATCTCAAAGTAGGATTTTACAGGGTGAATATCAATCCCATGCTCGGCATTAATATTTCGGGATATTTTAAGGTGCGCAAGGCGGAAGGCGTTTTGGACGATATTGAAGTAAACGCCATCGCTTACGAATGCAGCGGCAAGCGCGCAGTTATGCTTTCGGCTGATCTTTGCGGTATAAGGCAGGATCTTGTTGCGCTTATTCAGGATGCAATCAGCGAAAAGACAGGGCTTGATAAAAACTATATATATATTTCGGCAACCCACACGCATACAGGTCCCGATGTGAATACCGAACGCGCAGAAGAATTAGAAAAAGAGTATATCCGCTTCTTTGTTAAGCGTGCAACCGATGCGGCTGTGTGTGCGTTAAACGATCTTAAGCCTGCTCAAATGGGCTACGGCATTTCACAGGCGCCCAACGTTGCGTTTGTAAGAAGATTCAGGATGAAGGACGGTAGCATCAAAACTAATCCGGGTGTTGATAATCCTGATATCGTTGCGCCCGTCGGTGACGTGGATGAAAGAGTAAATCTGTTGCGCTTTGACAGGGAAAATGCCGAAACGGTATTGCTTGTGAATTTTGCAAACCATCCTGACGTTGTTGGTGGTTGTATGATTTCTGCCGACTGGCCGGGATTTTTAAGAAGAACCGTTGAAAAATCCATCGATAATACAAAATGCTTGTTTTTTAACGGCGCACAGGGTGACGTTAACCACGTAAACGTACATCCCCGCGGTGGCGATCTTAACGGTATGTTTATGGATTTTGATGACGTATCAAGGGGATACGAGCATTCAAAGCATATAGGTATGGTGGTTGCAGGTGCGGTGCTTCAGTCGTTCTGCAAGGTTAAGTACGTTGACGTTGATTCTATGGATGCGGTTATAAAAACAGTTAAGGTACCTTCAAACCGTCCCGATCCCAAGGATTTGCCCCTTGCAAAGAAGTATCACGAATTACATACGCAGGGTAAGGATGAAGAAATTCCTTACAAAGCAATGATGCTTACCACCGTTGTTGCAGAGGCAGAAAGGATGGTGCGCCTTGAAAACGGCCCCGATTTCTTTAACGTAAATCTTTCGGGCTTACGATTAGGTCCCGTTGCATTCGTAGGCATTGCAGGTGAGCCTTTCACGGGAATCGGCAGAGGCTTAAAGCAGGCTGAAGGCTATGAACTGATAATGCCTACTGCGCTTACAAACGGCAACGAAGGCTATTATCCCATGCAGGAAGCGTATGATGAGGGCGGCTATGAAGCAAGAAGCTCTGATTTTAAAGCAGGCGTAGCCGAGCTGATTATTAAGGAAGGCAAAACATTGCTTGAGGAGATAAAATAATGAAGGCAATAATAAACGCAACGGTGGTGCTTCGTGACCACTATATTCCAAACGGCGTAATTCTTATACAAGACGGTATCATCAAGGAGTTTGGTGAGGCAAGAAAGCTAGCCGTTCTCGATGGTGCCGAGATAATCGATGCAAAAGGACTTTACGTAGGACCGGGATTCGTTGATATTCATACCCATTCCGACGGCTACGTGCTCTTTCAGGATGAGCCTGAAAAGGCAAGTCAGCACCATTTAAAGCACGGCACTACCTCGTTGCTGCCTGCGCTTTACTTCAGTATGGATACGGAAGGCTACGTTGAAGCAATAAATAAGCTTCGCGAGGCTATGAAAAAGCCCGAATGTAAAAACATTCAGGGACTCTATATGGAAGGCCCGTATCTTAACCCCAAGTTCGGATGCGATAGGGAATCAAATCCGTGGAAGGGCCCCGTGGATAAGGAAAGATATATGCCTATAATCGAGAACGCATACGATCTTGCACGCGTGTGGGCACTTGCACCTGAAAGAGAAAACATTCTTGATTTTGTGCTTGACGTTAAAGCGAAAAATCCCGATGCGGTATTTTCGGTAGCGCACAGCGAGGCTTCTCCTTACGATATTGAAGCAATAATGCCTTACGGCTTAAAGATAGGCACGCATCACACCAATGCAACGGGTGACAGACCTATGTATCCCGAATGCCGCGGTGTATGTGTTGACGAAACGGTAAACTATAACAGGGAAATATATGCCGAGCTTATTTGTGACAGTCGCGGTATTCACGTTGACCCGTATATGTTAAGGCTTGTCCGCAGGATAAAGGGTGACGACAGAATAATCCTTATTTCCGATGCATATGCCTGTGACGGACCTATTCCCCCCGGATATGATGACGTTGATGACATCAATTTTGATTTTATGGGCGAAATAGCAGGCTCAAAGATGACACTTGATATTTCCTGCCGTAATATGATGAAGCATACGGGCGCATCCATTGTTGACGTGTTTAAGTTTGCATCCCTTAACCCCGCAACCTGCGTAGGTTTTAAGGATAGGGGAGAAATAGCAAAGGGCAAGCGTGCAGATCTTGTGTTTGTTGACCATATGATGAAGGTCGATAAGGTAGTGTTTAACGGTGAGGTAGTAAAATGAAGGAATATATCATAACTAAAGTAGAAAATAAAGCCGATTGGGCAAGTATTCCCGTTATAAATATTGACGAGGTGTATGGCGCAAAGCCCGAAGGCATCAGCGCAAGCGCACAGGTTGCTTATAATGACGAGGCACTTCTTATTCATCTTAAAACAACTGAAAAGAATTACCGTAGGGTTGAAACGGATGCTCTGGGTTCGCCTTGCGAGGATAGCTGCCTTGAATTTTTCTTCAGCCCCATTAATGGCGACAAAAGATACTTTAACGTAGAATTTAATGCAAACGGATGTATGTATCTTGGTATGGGCAGCTCGGTAAACGACCTTACAAGGCTTATTTTTGCAGGTGACGAGCTTTTTATGCCTGAAATAAAGACACTTGACGCAGGTTGGGAAATATGTTACAGTATTCCATATAGCTTTATTACAAGATTCTTTAAGGAATTTAAGGCTGAAAAGGGATTAAACATTCGTGCAAACTGCTATAAATGCTCGGATAAGGGTGAACAAAAGCACTATTTGACCTGGTGTCCCATTGTAAAGCTTCCCCGTTCATCGTTCCATAATCCCGATTGCTTCGGCACAATGATATTCGGTTAAGTTAATTTAATAAAAATAAAAGGAGATATATATAAATGAAAGACATTATTTTCGATCCTCCCACAAAATTTGATTTTAAGTGCGGTGACTACGTTCCCTTTAAGGACCGTGAGGTATGTGAGCGTCTTCGTAAGCTTAGCGGTAAGGATCTTGAAAAGCATCCAAACCCCGATTTTAATATCAAGGTTATGATGAATCCTCATCCCGTGCTTATTGCAACACTTTTCTCACGTATTAAGGCTGCTTCTGAAGCGGGTAAGAAATATACTATGATTTTAGGTAACCCTGAGCCTGAAACATATATTCCTCTTGCACAGCTTATCAACTATTTCCAGGTTGACTGCTCAAAACTTCACATCTTTGCAATGGATGAATGGGCTGATGATATGGGCAACATTGCACCTGAAACGTATGAATCAGGCTTTGCACATTCGATGCTTAAGTATTTCGTATATCAGATCGATCCTAAGCTTCGTATGCCCCTTGAAAACGTTCACTATCCCACAAACGCAAATATCGGTCACTATTCAAAGCTTATTACCGAAATCGGTGAAGGCGGTGCAGATATATGCTCATCCTCACCCGGATGGACAGGTCATATGGCATTCATTGATCCCGTTGATGAGTTTATGAGCGATAATATTGATGAGTGGCTTAATATGGAAGCACGCATCGTAACCCTTCATCCTCTTACAGTTGCACAGAACTCACTTCACGGTGTATTCGGTCAGTCGGGTTATATTGCTTCAGTACCTCCCAAGGCTGCAACAATCGGTCCTGTTGACGTTAAGAATGCAAGAGAGCGTATTGAGGTTCACGCACTTTTAACCAACAACACCTTCTCGTCATGGCAGAGAATGACCTCGCGTCTTGTTCTTCACGGACCCGTAACACCTCTTATCCCTTCTTCAATGCTTCAGACAATGAAGACACAGGTTTACGTTTCCGAAGAAATTGCCGCACCTTTTGAGTGCTGGGAAAAGGTTGGTTATTAAAATACAAACCAAAAATAAAAGAAGGACAGAATTACTGTCCTTCTTTTTTTAGCGTTCAGCCTTATTACGTTCGTTTTGCCTGTATTTTCCCGGTGAAATACCTAAATTACGCTTAAATATCGTGCTGAAATAGTTACTGTCGTTAAAGCCGCATTGCTCGCTTATGGTGTTTAGCGGAAGGTCGGTGGAAGATAGCAGGGATAACGCTTTTGAAAGGCGCATTGAAGTAAGATAGCTTGAAAAGCCCATACCGATGGTGCTTTTAAAAAGTGCCGAAAAGTATTCGCGGCTGAAGAAAAATTCCCTTGCAACGTCGCCAAGCTTAAGGTTTTTGTGGCAGTTTTCTTTTATGTACAGTGCGGCATTCTGAATAGACCTGTCGGTTTTTGAAAGTGAGCTTCCCTTATAGCCTTCAAAGCGGTATTTTGAAAGTATTATCAGTATCCTTATCGTTGCAAGCTGATGTATCAGCCTTGCGTGCTCCGAAGGCGATTTGTCTTCAAGAATAAGCTCGTTTACAATATTCTTTAATTGTTCGCCATCCGTGTCTTTAGGACTGAAAAAGTTAAACCTAAGGCAATCCTGAAGCTCAACAGGAACACCGTCGGCTTCAAAGCTTATAAGATAGCGCTCAAGACAAGCATCAGACGTATCTGTGACGGGTGAAGAACGGTGCGGCACCATTGGCGGAACGAGAATAACGTCGCCTGCTTCAAGATCGTATATTCTGTTTTCGATTATATAACGGCATTTTCCGCTTAAAAGATAATATAACTCGGCATACCCGTGCCAATGGGAAAATTCAGGAAGCGAGGATTTTTTCTTTACGTACCCTGCACTTGGTTCAATAACGTACATAACGGCCTCATTTATCTTAATATATTCAAGTTTAGCACTATAATACACAAAATAATTAAGGAAGTCAATAAAATATTATGATATTATTCTATTAAAGGAGTGATACAATGGGTTATTCAGAGGCTATGAAAAATGCGTTTTGCACCGAAGGCGAGGCTGAAATAACATACGGTGACGTTATTGCCGTAAAAAACAGAAAATATGTTTACAGTTCAATAGGTGTTGATCTTATAAAGCTTGATAAAATAAACGGAAGCTTTAAGTGTAAGCTTTCTATTCGTTCAAAGTGCGCAAAAATGAGCCTGCAAGCGTGCGTAAAGGCAGTATATGATTACAAGGGTAAAGAATGTACCGGCTATGCGCAGGGCGGACACAAGGCGGTTGAAAACGAATGGATAGAATTATGTTCGGAGTTTACCATGCCCGATACCGTTATATTAAAGGAGCTTAAGCTTTACGTGCATCAGCGCGGCAATGAAGAGCTTGGCGATTTTGAAATCAAGGATGTCACGGTAGAGGATGCGCCTGACGTTGAATCTTTACGCCCCGATATTAAGGGAGAGAAGAAAACGGTTGGTGCTATTCGGTGGGATGCGTTTTTTTCAACCTCAAGCACCGAAAGCAAGGTTTCAAGAGAGGTTGCCCGTTCTCTTTCACCTAATCAGTTTCATTCTCACGCACCTTACTTTACCAACGTTACAGGCAAGGATGCGGTGGAATTCGGTGAAGCCACTATGGCGCAGTTTGAAGAAGAATGCCTGATGGCTATTGATGCGGGAATAGATTATTTTGCATATTGCTGGTATCGTGGTAACGATCCTATGCGCTATGCAAGGCAGCAACACAGGATATCAAAATATAATAAACAGATAAAAATGTGTGCAATAATAAGCGTTTCAAGCTTAAGGGACGAGGACGTAACCGAGCTTACTGAAAATATGGCGGAGGACTGCTATTTCAAAATAGACGGACATCCCCTTGTATACGTTTTCGGGGCATTGGCGAGCAAAAGCGCACTTCAAAATATTAAAGAACGCGCTATCAGTCTGGGGTGCAAAAAGCCTGTTTTTATTTCTATGGGCACGTGCGCAAGTATTTTTGATGTATATAATGTCAAAAGAAAGGGCTTTGATGGCTTAAGTGCGTATTCCTGCTTCCCGTATAATGACGTGGAAGAATACGGCGACATAGTTGCGCGTAACGAGGAAAGAAACAATCAGCGTGCCGAATTTGAGGATATTCTGTTTAACGTACCTCACGTTTCAATGGGTCTTGATTTCCGTCCCCGTGCGCTTAATCCTGTTTCATGGATGGGCGGCACAAAATATGCGCTTACAGGCAAGCCTGAAGAAATGTACCTTCACGCAAAAAGAACGTTTGAACTTTTAGATAAAACAACGCTTAAAACTGCGCTTATCTATGCGTGGAACGAGCACGATGAGGGCGGATGGATATGTCCTACGCTTTCTGTGGAAGAAAACGGAACCGTAATAAAAAATGCAGATGGCACAAATAAGATGGACAGAAGCCACCTTGATGCAGTTAAAAAAGCAATAAGCGAGATGAAAAGCAATGCGTAAGGAATATCTTATAAAGTTTTTAAATGAATTTCAGTACCCCGAAGAAGCAAAAAACGCGTTTTGCAATGCGTATGATAAAATAAAGAAGTATCCCGAGCTTGAAAAATATCTTTCCGTGTACGAAAACGGCGAAGCTCTTGATTTTGTTCAGGCTTCAACAGAGCTTGAGGAGCTTTCTGAAGGGGAAGGCGTAAATAAATATACCACGCGCCTTTTATTTCATATTCTGCTTACCCAAAAGCTGCGTCAGCTTTATAAGGAAAAGGGTATAAGCGATACGGTTTTCTTTGACAGCCTCAGCGATTTAAAGTATAAGGCAATTGAATGCTATAACGTTCACAAGGTGTGGGGCAGCTTTACTTCAAGATGGTTTAACGGATTTTATACGTTAGAGCGTTTTGCGTTCGGCAGGCTTCAGTTTGAGGTGTGCGGACCTGCAAAGGCTTACGACAAAGGAAATGTGCATATAGGTGCAGGTGACCAAGTGATAAACGTACACATTCCGTCATCGGGACCGTTGAAGCATGAGGAATGTATTAAAGCGTACAAGCAGGCGTATCAGCATTACAAGAAGTATGCAAAAGACGGTATAATATGCTTTCAATGTCATTCGTGGCTTTTAGAGCCTGCACTTGAGGAATTGATTGACGAAAGTTCTAACATAATTAAATTCAAACGTGATTACGACGTGTATCACGTTGATAAAAGAGGAACGTTTCCTGACGCGTGGCGCGTGTTTCTTACAAGCGATGGCGTTGATGTTAAGGATTACCCTGAAAACACATTGCTTCAAAAAAGGATAAAGGAATATCTTTTAAATGGAAACACCATAGGCTACGGTCTTGGAATTATGAAATTTGACGGCGAAAAAGTAATTTATTAGGGAGTTATTGTATGAGGAAAATTATTTCTGTCGTTTTAATGGCGGCTATTCTTTTGGGAATTTTGTGCATTAGCGCTTCCGCAGAAGAAAACCATAACTTGCTTCCCGACTGTGATTCCACGTTCGAAAGCGGAACTACCTCGTGGACTGTGTTTTCGGGTGGTGCGCTTGAGATTGTTGATAATCCCGATGGCGAAGGCAAGGTGCTTAAATATCAGGTAGATACAACGCTGTTTGAATCGAACGGCAACACGTGGCAGAGCTTTGCGCTTGACATTAAGCCTCTTCTTACCGCAAACGTTACTGAGGATTGCACCGTGTTTATCAGTATGGACGTGTATTCCGACGGCGGTTTTTCAATTCCTGTTACGCTTCGTTCAAAGAAGGAGCATCTTTCGTTTGCAGAAGAAAGCAACAGTGAATATCCCCGTCTTGGTAACGTAAGGGGCGATAGCGAATGGGTAACCTTTAACGGTCGGTTCGAGTTAACTGAGGATGACCTTAAGGTGCAGGAAGGCTCTTGGACGCTTTGCTTTGACGGTCTTCCCAAAGTCAGAGAGGATATAACTGTGTACATTGATAACGTGTACGTTGGTATTGAGGAGCCTGATATAGCAGAAAAAGCAGAAATTCCCGAAGCTAAACCCATATCCCAGCAGGAAAATCTACTTGTGGGCGCAATCCGTTGGGATGCATACTTCTCTACGGATGAC
This sequence comes from Clostridia bacterium, assembly GCA_045630945.1. Classification (GTDB taxonomy): domain Bacteria; phylum Bacillota; class Clostridia; order Christensenellales; family QALW01; genus UMGS1322. The sequence continues at coordinate 7,701 of JAZQTV010000034.1, read as the reverse complement.
AGAACAAGTGACGTTTCCCGTCAGGTTGCGAAGGCACTTTCACCTAAGGAATTTCATTGGCATGCACCCTTCTTCTCAAAGTTTGATGCAGAAGGCAACGTAAGCTTCCCGGAATATACGGAGGAACTGTGGATAAAGGAAGCTGAATATGCAAAACAGGCAGGTCTTGATTATTTTGCGTACCTGTGGTATGACACAAACGATCCTATGAGTCAGCCGAGAAAAACGCACCTTAAGAGCAGTAAAAAGAATTCCATACAAATGTGTGCAATTCTTGAAACCATACGTCCTGAGGAAACTATGGATGAACTTTATGAAGCAATGCTTAGCAGCTGTTACGTTAAATTAGACGGAAGACCCGTAGTATTCTTATATCAGTATCATACGAAATGGACACCCGAAATGCTTAAAAAGTTAAGACAGGGTGCGGCAGATGCGGGTGTTGAAGAGGCACTTTATATCGTTGGTATGATATCAAGCAGTGATGATATAATGGCAAGTGTTCTTAAAAATGATGGTGTTGAAGCGTTTTCGTGGTATGCGGTAGGTCCCTCTGAAGCAGGCGGAACACCTTATACCGAGGTTGCGGCAAAGGGGCTTGACAAAACCCAAAGTTTAGGCTCGGTTGCAGGCGCATACGGCTTTAGTGTTATTCCCAGCGTAACCACAGGCTATGATACCCGCCCGAGAATTAAAAATCCTGTTACGTGGATAGACGGTGATCCCACCTCGCCAAACGAATGGGAATGGCCTTACGGAAACCGTTATACTCTTGATGCCGCTGCATCGGATATAGGCGCGCATTTAAAGGATACACTTGAATACGTAAAGAATAATTCCCAGAATACAAAAGCAAATATGGTGCTTTCGTATGCGTGGAACGAGCATGATGAGGGTGGTTGGATATGTCCTACCGTTAAATGCGATGCAGACGGAAACGTGCTTTATAATGAGGACGGTACCGCACAGGTAGATACTTCGCGTATTGAAGCGTTTAAAAACGTTATAGCTGAATATAAGTCTGTATCGTCAGGCAACAGCACGGTAGTTTCGCCCACACCTGACGTTAATATAACACCTGAAGCAACGGAGCAGGTTGAAAAAATACAGGGCGATAATACCGTATTGTTCGTTGGATGCGGCATCGGTGCGGCAGTTCTTGTAATAGCTGCAGTTACTGTTATTGTTATAGTAAAAAGAAAGGCTAAAGATGCAAAGAATAGCTGATTCACACGTTCATATTCGGTTTATGAGTAGTGAAAAAGTATGGAAAATGCTTGATGATATGCTTGAATTAGGCGTTACTGATGCGTGCCTTCTTGCGCTTCCGTATCATAGCGCGGCAGAAAATCTTGCGGCGCTTTTTCACAAAATCAAATATCAAAAAATGGACGTGCATTGCTTTGGTGGGTTACATATTACTGACAGATACGCTTCCGTTTTGCCTCAAAAGCAGGTGGAAGCACTGTTAAAGCTTGGTTGCGACGGCTTTAAAATGATGTATTCTCCCGAAATGCGCAGGTTTACGGGAATGGCAATTTGCGACGAATATTATGATAAAATGTTTTCGTTGCTTGAAGAAAATAACGTGCCCGTAAACATTCACGTTGCCGATCCCGAGGAGTTCTGGGATAAGGGTGGACAGTATGCATCGGGGTTTCCTTCAAAGGAGCAACTTTATAGCGAAGTGTTTAAGATGCTTGATAAGCATCCTAAACTTAAGGTAACGTTTGCACACTTTTTCTTCCTTTCGAACATGAAGTATGAAGCAATTCGCGTCATGGAAAAGTATAAAAACGTGTGGCTTGATTTAACGCCGGGTGTTGAAATGTATTATAATTTCGACAAGGATATTAGCTTTTGGCGTGACTTTTTCATAAAATATTCCGACCGCATAATATTCGGTACTGATTCAAATACCATTAAAAGTATAAATTGTGCGCTTAACCGTGAGGTTTATAAAAAACTAACTCAAAGTGCCGATGGGTACGAGGGTGTATTTTACGGTACTAAGTATATGCTTAAGGGGCTTGAACTTCCTAAGGAAACCGTGGATAATATATGCTTTAAAAACTATCTTTCACGAATGGGTGAACGAAAGGAAGTAAACGTAATTTTACTTAAGGAATACGCCGAAAAAATTATTTCGGATATAACGAATCAGCCTGATGACGATTACTATAAACGGGGAATGGAAGTGGTTTCACACTTAAAGGAAGACCCCTATCAGCGCGTAGCAATCGTTCAACTTGAGGAAATACTTAAAAACATTTAAGGCGGGGAAACTTCCCTGCCTTTTGTATAATCTGTAAAAATCGGTAAAAATGCTTAAGTTTATATGTTGAAAGAAACGGATATAAGTGCTATAATCATAAAAAATGGGAGGCGAAGGTAAAATGAAGTTCTCGGTAGGCTATCAGCTTAAGAATGACGACAGCCTGATACAAACTATTAACGCAAACCGTGATAGCATCAGTGAGGTGTATTTTGCCTTTGGCGATCTTCCTAACGGCAGGGGAAGAGTGACCGATCAATGTGAAATACCGTTCCTTGCGCAGAAAAAACAGATAGATGACCTTAAAAAGCTTAACGGTATGCCGCTTAATTTGCTTTTAAACGGCAATTGCTACGGCAAATACGCCCTTTCAAGAAGCTTTTACAATAAACTTGGCGATACGGTGGATTTTCTTTTAAATGAGTTTGAACTTCAAAGCGTAACAACCACTTCACCGCTTATAGCGCGCTTTATAAAGGAAAACTTCTCGCTTCACGTGCGTGCTTCGGTCAATATGGGTATCGGAAGTATTGAGGGCATAGAATACGTAAAGGAGCTTTTTGATAGCTTTTATCTTGCCCGTGAATACAATCGTGACCTTAATAAAATAAAGGAAATCAGTAATTGGTGTAAAGAAAATAACAAAGGTCTTTATGGCCTTGCAAACAGCGGATGCTTAAAAAATTGCTCGGCACACACCTTTCACGATAACCTTGTTGCCCACGAAAGCGAATCGCAGGAAATGGATAACGCCTACGTGTTCGAGGGACAGTGCAAGACGTTCTTTAAAAACGAAGAAAACCGTAAAAATTGGTTTAAGTATATGACCTTTATCCGTCCTGAAGATATTAGCCTGTATGAAGGCTTGTTCGATGGCATAAAGCTTGCAACCCGTGTGAACCGTGACCCTGAAAGAATAATCAAAAGCTACGTGCGCGGTTCGTATTCAGGTGCGGTAACCGCACTTTTAGAGCCTGACCACACCGCACTTTTTTATCCGCAGGTTATTGAAAATAAAAAAATAACGGGTATTGAAAAGGTTCTTGAATGTAATAAAAACTGTCACAAATGCTCTTTGTGCAGTGAAATACAAAAAAATGCAACATTAATTTTATAAAAAAGGAGATATAAGAATGCTGACTTCTCAAATGATTAAAGAAGCCGCCTTAAAAGCAGGTGCAGATAAGTGCGGCATTGCACCAATGTCACGTTTTGAGGGCGCACCGCCCGAGATGGACCCCCGAATGCTTTTTCCTGAAGCAAAAAGCTGTATCGGCTTTGTGTTCAGAATACCGCGCGGTGTTCAAAGGGGTATTGAAGAGGGAACACAGTTCTTTCAGTATCCGTCAATGGCATACGGCGGCATAAACGAAATATTTGCACCTATGGTGCTTTACAGCGTAGGCAAAATGATTGAAGACGAGGGCTATGAAGCCTTTGTTTACCGTAACACAGGCGCAAGAGGCTGTGTTTCGGATATGGATGGCACACCCGGAAGCAGTCTTTCACCTGAAGAACAGATCGAGGTGAACGAAAATGCAAAGAATACTACCGCGCATCACAGAAACGTTGAATTCACCCGTGCAACAAGGGATGATAACGTTCCGCCGGATTTGCAGTTTCAGTTCCGTATTGCCGCAGTTGCCTGCGGTTTGGGCGAAATAGGTTGGAGCAAGATGCTTTTAACACCTGAATTCGGTCCCCTTCAGCGTGTTGCATTCTTGTTTACGGATGCTGAGCTTGAGTATGACGAAATGTATTCGGGTGAACCCCTTTGTCGTATGTGCGGTGCGTGCGTACGCGAATGTCCCGGCGGATGCATTCCTGCAATCAATTCGGGCAAAACAATAGAAGTGAACCTTGCAGGTAAAATTCTTAAATGGGGCGATATAGATATGTGGCGTTGCTACGCATTCTATACACACGCGGGCAGATATTATAACCCCTTTGTGCCCAAAGAGGTTTTTGATAAAAATGAAAACGGTGATCTTGACCTTCTTGAAGGAAAGACGGACGTTGCAACCGAAAAGGAAATTATCAAGGTTTACGGTGCGCTTGCAAAGTTTTTCCCAAGCTGGATAGGATACAATATGGCAAAATGCGGCGGTTGTATACGCGGTTGCATAAGTATGCTTGAAAAGAAGGGCGGCTGTATGGAAGACCGCTTCGATAAACCGCTTCGCACACGCAAAAAGCCGTGGAAGCTTGATAGATAGGGGGAAGAAAAATGCTTACAAGTGAATTTATAAAGCAAAAGGCAGTTGAACTTGGTGCCGCAGTATGCGGTATTGGCGATATTGAAGAGTTCAAGGCAGAAAGCCTTCAGCGCGATCCTAAAGCCATCCTTCCAAGTGCTAAATGCATAATCGGATTTGGCGTACCCGTTCCCAAGGGGCTTTACAAGACTATGGAGCAGGATAGCCAATATTATACGTACACTACTATCGGTGTAAAATATATTGATGAAGAGCTTGCTGAAATATTTCTTTTAAAGATAGGCGGTATTATCGAAGATAACGGCTATGATGCCTGCCTTCAGAAGCACGTTCCTAACCTTCGCATAAAGGGTGATAAGACCACTAATCCGGAGGTAAGGGATACGTATGAGCTTATCCATGCCGTTCCCGTTGACGAGGGTAAGCCTGAGCCCGACGTTATAATTGACTTTGGCGAAGCCGCACGTGTATGCGGCATTGGCGAAAAGGGATTAAGCGGAAAGGTATTGAACAATGAATATGGACCTTTTATGCGGTATTTCTTTATTATTACCGATGCTCCCCTTGAATGCGATAAGCCTTTACAGGAAAAGGTTTGCGATAAGTGCGGTAAGTGTATTGAGGCTTGTCCCGGTAACGCAATAAGCGAAAACGGACTTGATACCTGGCAGTGTGCAGTATATTATAAGGGCGCGCATAAATCCAATCCGTTTATAACCGATGAATTTTTAAAGGGTGATCCCGAACGTGAGGATATCCTTAACGGTAAAAAGCGCTTTAATAACGAAACTGCAAGAAAGCTGTTTCCCAAACTTGACTTTTTACCTACAACGCATTGGGGATATGCACCTTGTCTGTGCGGTAAAAAATGCGATATTGCTTGCTATAAGCACATAAAGGGGGAAGAGTAATGAAGGATACGGTTATAAAAATAGCAAAGGAGCATCTTGCCGATATAGTAGGCTTTGCACCTGCAAGCCGATTTGGTGCGGAGGATCCCATATTTAAAATTTTTCCCCAAACAAAAACTGTAATATGCCTCGCATTCCGTGTGCTTCGCGGAATTTACAGGGGCACTGAAGAGGGTACGACGTATTATCAGTACACCACTATGGCGGTTGAAAATATGGAAGAAACCGTTATGCCTATGGCGCAGCTTCGTGTTGCAAACTATATTGAAGCTCAAGGCTATATTGCACTTCCGCAGCGTCGCCATCAGCAGATAATGAAGGAAAAGGACAGCGTTAATCCTGAAGTTGATTATACTGCCATATACCGCGGTGTTGAAAAGGAAACACAAATGAACTTTGAAGATGCGGCGATTAAGTGCGGTATAGGTGAAAAAGGCTTTTCAGGCAATGTGCTTACCGATGAATTCGGCCCGATGGTGCGTTATACGTTCATTCTTACCGATGCTGAATTTGAAGCAACACCCATTCAGACTCCGCATCTTTGCGATAAATGCAAAAAGTGCGTAAAAGCTTGCCATGGCGGTGCTATTTCGGAGGAAGGAAAGGTTGATCCGTGGCAGTGTGCCGTATATTACAACGGTGCAAACGGCTTAAAAAATCCCTTTATGCCGCCCGATGCATATGCTGAATTTGAGGACAGAATAAAGATAATTGCAGGCGAAGCAAAGGTTACACCCGAAAAGGCGAGAAAGATAATAGATGCAACTATATTCTATCCGCCCGCCCAGCACTCATATACCGCATCAATCTGCGGCAGAGCTTGCGATACCGCTTGCTATATGCACCTTGAAGAGCAAGGAAAGCTGACCAAAAAGTTTAATCGCCCGTTCCGCACACGAGAGGAATGGAAGTTTAAAATTGATGATTTTAAGTAATAAAAGAAACGGCAGACTATCTGCCGTTTTTTTATTTCTCGAACTTCACGTTATTTTTTCTGTATTCGCTTGGTGAAAAGCCAAAGCGGTTTTTAAAAAATTCGGTAAATCTGTTTTGGTTAGAAAAGCCTGCCTCCTCGGCAATCTGCGAAATTGGCATATCCGTTGCGGCAAGCAGTTGCTTGGCATAGGTAGCCTTTTTGTTAAGCACGTAAGTGTGAAGTGACGTTCCTGTGTATTCCTTAAAAATATTGCTTAAATAATTGGGGTTGAAGCCAAATTGAATGGCAATATCGTTGTTTGACGGGTTTTTATTAAAGTTTTTATCAAGATATTTTAATATGTCCTCAAGATACTTGGGATAATTGGTTTCTTCACGGCACATTCTTGCAAGGCGAATAAGCAGAACCTTGAACTCGGCGGAAACAAGCTCATCGTAATAAGGTGCCTGATGTGTGTATTCGGCATAAATTTCGTTAAGCGACTGTGCAAGTGCTTGATTGTTTAAAAGCAAAAGCTTGTCAAACGGCTTGGGTGAAAGCAATGAAAACTCACTTTCCTTTTTGTAGTCTGTTGCAGGAATGGGGCTTAACGGATCGGTATGTGCGTGGGTTCGGTCCATATCAAAGTTAATTATCATTATTTGCGATGGTGATTCCTTTTCAAGCCTGTAAAATGTTTTGGGTGGGATTATTGCAACGGTATCCTTTGTTAAAGGAATTCGTTTTTCGTCAATAATAAGCACGCAACCGTCCTTAACACCAAGAAAAAGCCTGTAATCGTCAGCGTACATATTCACGCTTGAACAAAAATATTTATCGGTAATAAAGAAATACCGTATGTAAGGATCAATAAGCATTAAGCCCACGTTAAATCAGCCGCCTTTTTCACGTAAACGATAATTTATAACAAAATAATTATAAGTTACAATTGCTGTGATGTCAACATAAAAAGACGTAACAAAAGAACTTGAATTAAAACGGAATCTATGCTATAATTAGTTATCGATTATTATAATATTACAGGTGAAGCTATGTTAAAAAAGACTATGGAATTTATCAAAAGTCCGCGGTTTGCCGAAATTTTCCGTTTCGGTGTGAACGGTGGCGTGTGCGCCGTTGTTGATGCGGCGGTAATGTATCTTTTGATGAAGCTTACCTCTGCACCCGATTGGTTAAGCATTGGCATAGGCTTTACCGTTTCGGTAGTACTTAACTATATTATTTGTGTTTTATGGGTATTTAAGGGCGCAGGCAAGCAGGATTTAAAATCGCAGATAATATTCATTGGCTCAAGCGTTATCGGTCTTGTTCTTACCGAAATCTTAATGCTGCTGGCACTTAAAATTCATATACATGCGCTTA
>JAZQTV010000033.1:0-1966 GCA_045630945.1 Clostridia bacterium | reverse complement strand
TTGCCGTTATAGATATATTCGGTTTTTGATTTGCCGAAATTATCCTTTAAATATTCAGTAAACATCTTGATAATGCCGTCGCCCACTTCACGTGAGTGAAGGTTATTGATTTCTGCAAGATTTGAAATATCAACCGTACAGTAAACAACACCGTCATCAAGAAGCTTTTTGTTTTTAGCTTTAAGATACTTGTCAAAATATGCGCGGTTGCTGAATTGTGTAAGGTGGTCGGTATAGAAAACGTAGTTGATAATATCACCGATACGACCTAATAAGATAGCGCCGCCACAGCCAAGCACCATAAGGAAGAAGAATGCAATTACAGTGTATAAAACAACGTTAATGCTTTCGCTGATAGATGATGTTGACAATACTGAAATATAGCTTGCGCCAAGGAATTTGTTGTACTCGTTATTAGTTAACGTAGTAAGGTCGTAAAGTGAGTTAAGCTCATCAATGAGTGCTGTAACGTCTTCTTCAACGGAAGTTTTAATTGCAGCATAGTCGGTGTTATGGAATTCTACACAAGTTTTTCCGGAATTCTTACATTCGCCGTTACAACCGTCCTTGCAGGTGGTAAATGTATCGATAATGTATTTGCAGTAGGCTGAATCAATAATATCGTGTTTTCTGCTTTCTTCGTGGTTGCGCCAGCTGTAAATCAACTCATCGTACGTAACGGTCTGGTCACCGAAATAATTCTCAAGATTCTTTTCGTGAAGAGTATCAAGAATGTAGTCAGCCGTGATGTTTGTGTTTCCTGAATCGTGCATTTTCTTAACGTATGCTTCAATTACCGTAAGCACGTCTTCAACAAGGCTTTCGTCTTTTGCGTTTGAAATGTTGTTGTTGTCAATTCTCGTGGTGTAGTCGGAAACGAGAATTGATTTATCCTTGGTAATCTGGTAATTATAAATATCAGATAAAATCGAGGGGATTTTCACCTGCTTTATATAATCAAACTCGTTGGCAAGCTCGGTGAAAGTTGCGCCCGTTTCGCTGGACCTGAAATAGTTATTCTGGTCAATGCGCTGATATAACGTGGTAAGAGTGTCGTCAATGCTTGATTCAACCAACTCCATAATTTCGATGAAATCGTAGTTGTTTCTGTCAAGATTTTTAATAGTGTTGTTAGCAGGGGAAACGTTTACGTATTGCTGGCTGAAACGCTCAAAATATACGTCAAGGACGTTGTCAAGAACCATTCTTGCAAAGTCGGAACCCTCACTGCTTGTTGCCGAAAATGAAATTATAAAGGTGCTGGGCTCGTATATATATTCCTCACCGTTTTCAAGCATAGCGTCCTTCTGCGCAACCTTATCAGCATCTTCTACGGGAGTGATGCTGATTCTTGATATAAGGCTGTCAACGGAATAAACACCTGCAAGACCCATCATATCAACGACCTTTGACATTACTGCCGAAGATCTTATTTCGTTAACGTCGAGTTTTTCGCCTGTGGGAGCAAGTCCCTGTTCTGCCTGGGTGTCGTTATAGTGAATAACTTCTGATGCAATGTAGGAATTTGACGTGGAAAGCTTAAAATAAACGAAGCAAGTAGCCACAAGGCACAGAATTATTATTATCGGCAGAAGTTTTTTGATATATCTTAAAATCTGAAAATTTTTCATTGTTATCCTCCGTCAGATAATTTATGCCTTTTTGGGAAATTTCTTTGAAATTCGGTAAAGCATTATTGCAATGTAAGTGAATGCGGCAAATACTACGAGGACTTTTAATTCGTTCATAAGAGAAGTGCCGTTAATACTGATTGCAACGCATTGATTCATTTTGTGCTTTGAATATTCTCTTCCTGCGGTTATTGCTTCTTTTTCAAAAGCCTTTATATCCTTGTAAATTGATGTAATCATTGTATCAGCGGAAGCAGAACCGTCAGCCGAGGGGGTGTTCGCGTTAATTTTATCAATTACCAGCTGGTTATCCATAATGTTTTTCTCGTTAGATG
>JAZQTV010000032.1:0-1835 GCA_045630945.1 Clostridia bacterium | reverse complement strand
CCTACGCTCAACATCTGCACATCAAAGAATTTAACGAGAAAAAGCCTTACGCAAGACGGCAAGGCTTTTAATTCTTCGTCATTATTCTTATCAAATTCAAGCGTAGTATTAGCAAGCACCCAATCCAAGCCGCTTTCAACTATAAGCGTTGCTCTATCGTCTATCGGTGCTATCCCTAAATGCAATAACTCAATCTGCTGTGCTGTCATCTTTTGCACCGCCCTTTTGAGCCGTCTTTTTAGGTGCTTCCTTTACCTTTATAGGCGTATTTGCGGGGTAAAAAACGCCGTCATATATAACAGCGTGGTCGAATTTCTTTTCCATTGTTTACACCTCCGTATTGACCGTTATTTTATGTTTTTAGGCTACCTCAATGAAATAGCAATTTTCAGCCTTTTCAAATGAAGGTAATACGATCTCACTTGCTGTTGCAAAAGTATTTACGGGGTGAGGTGTTGTAAATGTTGAAATAGCAACACCTGTGTTCACGATAGATACCTTTGCGCCGCTGTCAGTATCGCCGCCCCTTTCTTCGGGGGTAGTGCCATACCAAGTGCTACCAAGAGTACCTTCGGGAAGCATAGCAACCATATTGTCGGGATAGAATTTCTTTGCATTGCCGCTTTCATCGTTATACTGCTTTGTGTAAATAACGATCTTTACGTTTAATTCTTCCTCAACATAAGCCTGTACTCTCTTTGAGGTATAATTTACGTTTGCGGTTGTATTCTGTGCAAGTACGCCACTCTGTACCTTCTTGCTGTTCTTAATCATATTGAATGTTGCCTTTGACATAAGAAGAACAGCGGGACGGTTGCCTGCGGCTGCTTCCTGTGCGTCAAGTGCGTCCTCCAAGTTCTTAAGGGGGTCACAAGTATCAGCGGAAGTCCACTTATCAGCTTCGGTTGCAATGCTTAAATAGTGCTTTGCCTTAAGTGTGCCGTCTGTATCGTAGTTATAGGTATAATCAAGACCGTTTGACTTGATTTCAATACCAAACTTACCGCCAAGAGGTGCGAGAAGCTGCATAATCATTCTTTCGGGTACAACATTTGCACCGTCAATAAGATTCTGCGTGTCATTGAAGATATTATCAAGTACCTGCTGTGCGTACTGATCGTTGCTATCCTGCACACGCATAATTTCCTGTTCGTCTGCTTCCTTAACCATATAGCCCTCACGGAAGAAAGGCATTTGTGTTTCGTTGATAGCAAGACCTACACGGTCACGGAAATTAGCCTTTGCGTCAAAAGTAGAAGCTTCAAGAGATACAGGAAGTCCCTTTGCGCCACGAAGCCATTTAAGGTCAAGTCCTGCCTTTTTCTTTGCGGGAAAAAGTCCTGCGCCAAAGTAAGGTATCTTATTGGAAGCCGCTTCGGTATAGTTAAGTGCGATTGCTTCCGCTGTAAATACATCTGTAATTTTCATATTATTTCGTCCTCCCTATTAAAGAAATACAACGCCTGTAAGTGCGGTTTTTGCTTCTGCTGTGGGCTGTGTTGTCAACTTTGCAGATTCAATAAAGCCGTGAATTACAATAGTGCCGTTGGGATTTTCCGCAAGCACAACATCGGTAAGTAATACACCCTTTGCTGTTGCGTCATTTGCAGGAATAATAGTACCTGCCTTTACGATTCCGTCTGTGCCTGCGATAGCAGAACAATCATAAGGAATTGCTACGTAATGGTCGTTTGCAAGGATATTCTTACCCTGCATAACGGATTTTGTGGTAAATTTCATTATTCATCAACCTCCATAATAGTGTTTTAAGATTTCGTTAGATTTCTGTGCGGTTTCTGCCGCCTGCTTGCCAAGTTTGGCTGCAATATTATCGG
>JAZQTV010000031.1:0-8159 GCA_045630945.1 Clostridia bacterium | reverse complement strand
AGTCAGCCTGTTAATAATACCAAACTTGTTCTTTTTTGTCAACCACTTTTTTATCTTTTTTTAAAGATTTTTTTAGTCGGCTTTTTTGAACAATTTTGCTTCGCCTTCTTCTCTTAAGGCTTGCTCATTATATTACTCTTTTTTCTTTTTGTCTATCACTTTTTTGTGAACTTTTTGTAAAAAGCAAAATGTTCGTTTATATATATATAATAGTTTGGTTTTTATTATTGACTTTTATACATTATATTGATACACTTTATAAAAAAGAACGAGGTGCAAAATATGAAAAAGGTATTATTAATTGGCGATTCCATAAGGCAGATTGGCTACGGAAAGATTGTTCCCGAGCTTTTAGGCAGCGAATACACGGTATGGCAGAGCGAAGAAAACAACCGTTTTGCAAAGTTCACTTTATACCATCTTCCCGATTATTTTAAGCATATGCCCGACCCTGATATAGTTCATTGGAACAACGGTTTGTGGGACAGCTGTGTAAAATACGTTGAAGACGGACCGTTCACCCCCATTGACGAATACGTTGAAGATATGCTTAAAATTCTTCGCGAATTAAAAAAGCGCACACCCAACGTAATATTTGCAAAGACAACCCATACACGCTCAGGATTTAACTTTAACGGAATCAATCCTGACAGGCGCGGTGTGGTTGACCGATACAATGCCGCTATCGTTCCGCTTCTTGAAAAGGAAGGCGTGCTTATAAACGACCTTAACACTTTGATTGATAATGATGATTCGTTGATATGCGACGATAATATACATCTTTCACAAAAAGGAATTGAAATTTGTGGCGCACAGGTTGCACGTTATATAAAAATGTTTTAAGAAGTGCTTAATACGCACTTCTTTTTTATTGCAAATTTTATTTGCATTTGGTATAATATCAAAAACGGAAAGAGGTAGCATTATGATAACTTCAGCATGGAAATTCGGCAAAGACGTCGACGAAGTAATAAGCATACGCAATACTGTAAATTTATTTTCAGAAGCATCTGACGAAAAGTCGATGCACCTTATTATATATGATAACGAAGTTCCTGCAGGATGCCTTAGCCTGTTTTTTGAGAACGGCAGTTACAACATCAAGCACGTTGCCGTTGTTCCTGAATTTCAAAGACAATATATCGGTGATCTTATGATGAGAGTTGCTATGGTAAAGGCATTTAATATGATGGCAGAACGCATCCGCCTTGTTCCCACCCCAGCGACAGAGGAGTTCTTTAAAAAATACGGTTTTGCTAAAGAACAGGATTACATGGAAGTAACGCCCCAAACACTTATTATGAACAGTAAATGTGGCCATGACTGTTCCAAATGCATAAACAAAGAGCATTGCTCAAAATAAATATAAAGGAGCTCTATTATGAAACTTAATTTTTCAAATGCCCAAGAACTTTTAGAAGGCATTAACCTTGTAAAAGACGAGCTTGGATTTTCCGTTGCCGACGACGGTATTTTGGTAAACGTTAAAAAGGTTGAAAACGAAACCGTTTCCGTATCGTACAAGAACGGTGAAGCAGTTATTACTTACGGCACCGGCAAGGCACGTTTTTTCCGCGGACTTGCAAAGCTTGTTGATGCTATAAAAAAGAACAACGAAATTTCAGTTACCGAAAACCCGCTATTTTTAACTAACGGCGCTATGGTGGATATGTCGCGTAACGCAGTTATGAAGGTTGACACCGTTAAGATAATGCTTCGTAAAATGGCGTTAATGGGACTTAACTCATTTATGTTATACACCGAAGACACCTACGAGATTAAGGAATACCCGTACTTTGGTCATATGCGTGGAAGATACACTAAGGAAGAAATCAAGGAGCTTGACAAATACGCGCTTACACTTGGTATTGAGCTTATTCCCTGCATCCAGATGCTTGGTCACCTTGCAACGCACTTATTGTGGTCTGCTGCAGCAAAATACAAGGATACACAGAACACGCTTCTTGTAGGAAGCGACGAAACATATGCACTTATTGATGCAATGCTTAAGACTGTTTCAGAATGCTTTACATCAAAGCGCATACACATCGGCATGGACGAAACGCACGACCTTGGCGTTGGAAACTACCTTAAGAAGAACGGTTACAGAGAGCGTGAGGAAATCTATTTTGAGCATCTTGAGAAGATTCGTGATATGGCACTTTCCTACGGACTTAAGCCTATGATGTGGAGTGATATGTTCTTCCGCCTTGAAGGAAAGAATCTTTCCGATTTCGCCGATTACGATATGCGTGTTAAAATAACCGAGGAAACCGTAAAGAAGGTACCCAAGGGCATTCAGCCTGTATTTTGGGATTATTACCATCCCAACAAAGAATTCTACACCGATAATATCCAAAAGCATTATTACCTTTTCGGTAAAAACACCGTGTTTGCAGGTGGCGTATGGTGTTGGAGCTCATTCTGTCCCATATATTCACTTTCATACAAAAATACACTTCCTGCGCTTGAAGCGTGCAAAGAAACAGGCATTAAAGAAATTATCGCTACCATATGGCATAACGGAAGCGAATGTAGCCTTATCATGTCGCTTTTAGGATTAAGCTGGTATGCAGATTACGATTATATCGGTACGCACGATATGGATTCAGTTAAGGAGTGCTTTGAAATCGCCTGCGGTGTTAAGTACGATACCCTTAACAAATACGAATTACCCGAAAGCGTTATTAAAACAAGTGCTACGGTAACGAGAGCTCTTGTTTATAACGACCCCCTTGTAGGACTTATTGATAGAGATATTCGCAGTTACGCCCTTAAAGACTACTACGAAAACACGTTAAATATTCTTAAGGAAGCCACGATCACCTCACCTATTTTTGAGCCTGCCTGTGAAACTATAATAAAGGTTACAGATTTCCTTATCAACAAGGCTGACTTTGGTATACGCTTAAAAGCCGCCTATGATTCAAAGGATAAATCACTTCTTAAACCCTTTATTGAAGAATGTGACGTTATTTTAGCAAAGCTTAACGCTTTAAGAAGCTGTCACAGGGATTCATGGTTCAAGTACAACAAGGCATTTGGCTGGGAAGTTCACGATATTCGCTACGGCGGTTTGATTGCCCGTTTTGATACTGTAAAGGCTTTAATCAATGCTTACCTTGACGGCAAGATCGAAAAGATAGACGAGCTCGAAGAAGAACGTTTATTTATCTCCGGCAACAATAACTTTGAAGGATTTGCATATTGGGGTGGCTACAAAGCTTATTCCACAATAAACATCTTATAAGTACACAAAAAATAAAAAGCAGAGAATTTATTATTCTCTGCTTTTATATATATCATTTCTTCTTTTTTATTATAATTACCGCGCCTAAAATAACCGCAATAGCTACAACCGCTACAGGTATAATATACACGTTCTTTCCGCCATCGCCGTCTTCAACAGGCGCTACATCCGCCTTTACGGTAGGAGTAACGTCATTGGTACCTATGGGCGTTTCTGTCGCATCGGTTGCTGTCGTACCTTCATCAACGTGTTCAGGCGTTATAGTTACCCCGGCAGTTGTCTGCGCAGTGTTTGTTGTAGGTGCTTCCGTTACTTCGGGTGCTTTTGTTGCCGGTGCTACGGTTACCGTAGGCGCCTTTGTTGTGGGGTTTGGTTTAAGCGTCTGCACGGGTGCGCTTGTATTTGCGCTTGATCCGTAAGCCTTAAGCGAAAGTGCAGGATAATTGAATATTTTCTGTGACGTTCCGCCAAGTCTGCCGTCAGGCGAATGGCTTTCCGCAAAGGTTTTGTTATCAAAATGCTCTGCTTTTGTTGAAGAGCCCACAAGAAAGAAATCTTCCATAATACCCGACGTCTGATCATCCCACGTAACGTCGATAGCATACCAGTAGCCATCAATTTCAACGTAGTTCCACATATGACCTTCACTCTGACCTTGAGTATTTAACGCCACGCCTTCAACGCACACGCAACGGATTCCATAGTAATCGCAAGCCGCCTTGAACGCTTCTGCATAGCCTTGACAAACCGCCTTGCCTTCAAAAAGCGCGCCGTAAAGGTTGTGTGAATTTGTTCCTGAAACGTATGAAACGTTATCGCAAAGCCACTTATGGATAGCCTTTATTTTTTCAATATTGTTGCCAGTAGCGTTCATTGAAGCGAATTTGCTTTCAACCTGCTGAAGCAATTGTTGCGAATTGGTTTTATTCGACGTTTGAATGCTTACCGAAAGCGTAATTTCTCTACCCCTGCTGTTTGCGCCGTAAGCAAGCTGTGCGGCATTATGGTTATCAATCCAATAATATTCGGGATGATCCATCATTGCCGAGGTAATTGCATTATAGAACATACCGTTAAGTTTTGATAATTCCTGCTGAACTGATGAATCAGAAGAAAGATATGCGTTTAAATCGTTACCGTCAACAATATCGCGCGTCGCGGTAAAACTAAGATTAACCGACGTTAATCCGCTTATTTGCTCATTACCCGTGGTTGCCGCACGAAGAAACGCTTCGTAGATGTTCTTTTCATCGTTTGAAAGCTGATTCTTATAATATTCTTCTACGGTTCCTTGTGCAAACGTTACCTGAATGCACATTACAAGCATTAAACTAAGCATCAATACGATAGCAACAAATCTTTTCATCATTCAAGACCCCTTACATATTTTTTGAAGCATAATTCCACGCATCGCGGCACATATCATCAATACCAAGCTCGGCAGTCCAATTTAAAAGTTCCTTTGCTTTTGAAGCATCGGCATAGTTTTCAGCAACGTCACCGGGGCGACGGGGTGAGAAGTTAACGGGAATATACTTTCCGCAAGCCTTTTTATATGCTTCAACTACCTGAAGAACACTGTATCCGTTGCCTGTACCAAGGTTTACGGTAAGCACGCCTTTGTTTTTTTCAAGATAACGCATTGCAGCAAGGTGACCTTTAGCAAGGTCGACAACGTGAATGAAATCTCTTACGCCTGTGCCGTCAACGGTGTCATAGTCGTTTCCAAATACGTTAAGGTGCGGAAGCTGACCTACTGCAACCTTACAGATATAAGGAACAAGATTGTTGGGTATTCCGTTTGGATTTTCGCCTATAAGCCCTGACGGATGTGCACCGATAGGATTAAAATATCTTAAAAGTGCAACACGCATTTCAGGATCTGCGGCGGCAATATCGGATAATATTTGTTCCTGCATAACCTTAGTCCAACCGTAAGGATTGGTTGCGGAAGTGCGCATATTTTCGGTAAGCGGAGGCACGTTATCGCATCCGTAAACCGTTGCAGAAGAAGAAAATACAATACTTTTAACGTTAAATTCAGCCATCACCTTCAACAAGGTAAGAGTGCCTGAAATATTATTGCTGTAATAATAGTG
Organism: Clostridia bacterium; assembly: GCA_045630945.1. Classification (GTDB taxonomy): domain Bacteria; phylum Bacillota; class Clostridia; order Christensenellales; family QALW01; genus UMGS1322. Next base: position 2,810 of record JAZQTV010000031.1, on the reverse strand, counting down.
CGGAAGTGCACAGGATTCACCAACAGCCTTAAGACCTGCAAAATGAATTACGCATTCAAAGGTGTGCTTTGAAAAAACCTCTCTCAAACCTTCCTCATCATTGATATCAACCTTATAAAAGGTGCAAGATTTTCCCGTAATTTCCTTAATTCTGTCAAGAGAATCAGTTTTTGAATTAATAAGATTATCGATAATAACAACCTCAAAGCCTGAGTTAAGAAGTTCAACACAAGTATGCGAACCAATAAAGCCTGTTCCACCTGTAACAAGTATCATATTAAAATTCCTCCGTAAAAAAACTTTATATATATTATACATTATCATGGTAATCTTTGCAACAATATTGTTTAAAAATACTGTCTTATGAGAACAATAAATACGAAAGGAGTGTTTTTATGATAGAAAAAGATACTATACGCCTTCTGCGCGAATGTGATGCAGGTGTTAAAATGGGTGTAAGCTCTATTAACGAAGTGCTTCCCTATGCCGAATCGGATAATTTAAAGCATTTGCTTGAGCAATGCCGAGGTGAGCATAACAAGCTTGATGATGAAATTCAAATGCATCTTAAGCGTTTTGATGATTGGGGCAAGGAGCCTAATCCTATGGCAAAGGGTATGTCGTGGATGAAAACCAACGTAAAGCTTATGTTTCACGAATCAGATGAAACCATTGCCGATCTTATAACCGACGGATGCAATATGGGTGTAAAATCTCTTAATAAATACCTTAACGAATACGAGGCAGCCGACGAATACACCAAGGATATTACTAAGCGCCTTATAAACGTTGAAGAAAAGCTTGCCATTGATATGCGCGGTTATCTGTAAAAGCGCACGCTGAAACAAAAAAAGCACCTTATAAAAGGTGCTTTTTTATCTACTATTTAGAATGGATCAAAGGGCAACGTTATGGTTCCGCTTGTAGTAGGCAACGGATTTACAGGTGGTGTTGCTGTTGCAGGCGCGGGTGTAACCGTAGTCGTAGCCGTGGGTGCTGCTGTTGCCGTGGGATTGGTTGTGCCCCCATTAGTTGCGGTTGCCTGCGGTGCATTCGTAGCAGTTGCCGTTGCGGTAGACTGGCTACCATTTCCCTGAGGTGTAGGTGTTACACTTGTTGCGCCTGTGGGTGTAGGCGTTGCAGTTACACCGGGTGCCTGTGTCCCACCCGCCTCTGTTGTGGGTGTGGGATCAAGGTCACTAAGGTCATCCTCAGGAAGCATTATTCCTGTGGGTGTAGGCTGTGCAGTAACGGTAGGTGTGGGAGTAATAACCTCCTCACCGCCGCCGTTATCCTTTTTGGCACATGCCGAAAAAGCAAATATGCACGCTACAATTGCAATAATTGTTAAAATTTTAGTTAAGCCATTCGCCATCGTCTTCATCGCCCTCCAGATTAAAATCATTACTGTTTGTAAGGATTTCCTCTACCTTTATCTTAATAATATCAATTTCAGGAGATTGGTACTTTTTCACTTTAACTCTCTCCTTCTTTAACTTCTGTAAGCTAATGCTGCATTACCGTAATTGCTCATTGCAGTTACAATACCGCCAACACTTGCGCTGGTATTCTTCTGTGAAATATAAGCGTTAACGTTATAGCTTATAACGTTTGATATGCCTGTTAAATTATTGGTGATGGTAAGTGTATAAACATCAGCATATCCTGTTGCCATAATAGCATCGCCACAAACAAGTTCAGCCGTAATAATATCAGCCATACACTGTGCATTAACACCTGTATATGAGAAGATATACTTGCCTGCATAAACACCTTCAGCAATAAGCTGACCGTAAACGTTGCGAACGTCGTTATTACGTGTTATACGAAGGTATGAATCCTCGAAGCCTTCACGGAACGAAACAACGTAATTAATTGTAAGGCTTGAACCAATCTCAAGGTTTGCCGCTTCAAACTTATTGCTTACCGAATAATCGGGATAAACGTCACCATAAAGCCTCTTTACAGTAAGAGTATCGAAGTGAACCGTACACCAACTGTTATCAAGCATAACGTCATTTTCGCACGTATCTGCAGGATCGTCACTATAGCACTTATAACGCACCTGTCCTTCTACGATCTTGATGTGGAATTCCATATACATCAAATCATTTGCACACATGCTGCTTTTACCGTCGTGATTTGTGGAATCAACAGGAACCGACCAACCTTCATTGTTCATGTACGTATCTGCATCATCGTTATCCTGCTGATGCTTTACTATTGCATTAATAGTAATTACAGGAGCAATAGCGAAATCACTTACATTCCTTACAGCAAGCCTTACTACTTTTGTTCCGGTAAAGCTGTTATCCTGATCAAAAAGCCCTCCTCCCGTACCGGTATTAAAATCAGCTTTCGCACTTAAGGTTATACTTAAACCATCAAGTGTCTTGGTTTCTTCCGCGTTTGCTACAAAGCTTACCATGCTCACGCAAGAGATGATCATTGCAAGCGCAAGAATAAACCTCAAAAGCTTTTTCATATACAACTTCCTTTCAAAAAATATACTATTGAGTATAATACTATACTCTATCATTATATCGCATATACTACAACGTGTCAACTTTTAAAGCATATTTTTTTCAAAGCTTGTTAAATGGTTTTTCATTTTTCACATAATACAAAACACAAAAAAATAAAAAAGTCTGCAAATATGCAGACTTTTTTGATTGCAAGAATTTATTGTGCTTAAATTACTTAAGAGTAACAGTTGCGCCAACTTCTTCAAGTTTAGCCTTAAGAGCTTCAGCCTCGTCCTTAGTTGCGCCTTCCTTAAGAGCCTTGGGAGCTGCTTCAACAAGGTCCTT
>JAZQTV010000030.1:0-13839 GCA_045630945.1 Clostridia bacterium | reverse complement strand
CTCGTTCCAGATAACCGAGAAGAAGGGTGCAGGTCTTGCCCCAACCTGACCGATTCTTAAATCAGTAAAGTTTTTAACCATGCAGGCAACACGTGTAAACGAAGTAAAGCCTTCCTTGAATTCATCAGACTCTACCCTGCAGCACGGAATATGCGAGAAGGGTACGCCGTAACGCTGGAACTGCCTTGAAACACCGAACAGACCGCACTGTGAATCGGTGGGACGCATTCCGTCAACGTAATATTCATCATCAAGAGGTGCCCAAAGAACACAAGGCTTACCTACCATCTTAGCAAGATCGCAAGCCGCTTCCTCGTTACCGAAGTTGCAGTTGATTATCATTATTGCATCAACGTTCTCATTTTTAAAGCGTTCAGCACAAGCTTTTGCTGATTCATCATCAAAAATAAGATTGTTTGATCCAAGACCCTTTGTATCTACGAAAGAAATGTTTTCGCTTGCAAAATTTTCTTCAATATATTTTACAAAGCGCTCACCGCGGTCCTCTGCCGATACCCACGTTAAAAACGTTTTAGCGGGACGATTTGTGGTGTTACGGCGCATAGGAACAAGACCGATTTTTAAGTTATGATTAAGCATAATATATACCTCCACATTATTATTCATTATCATTATATCAGCGCGCGTGAAAAATTTCAATGTTAAAATCAATATTATTTTTGTAAAAAACGATACAAAATTATATTGTTTATGTTATAATGTAGCGGTAGATATCTTTTCTTGTTTGTATTAAAGGAGCGTATTATGAAAATCATCCCCTTTGAAGAATTGTATCATAGTGAATTTTTTATAAGCGAAGTGTTTTCTAAAGAGCAAAATTGGTTTAGCAGAAACAATATATACTCCTGTATCGGCAGACCAAAGCCTTCGCACACACTGCTTTGGTTTAAGAATTGCTGCGGAAAAATAACCGACAGTAACGGCAACGTTATTCAAATAAAAAACAATCAACTGTTGTATATGGCAAAAAACATAGAATACACCATTGATTTTTACGATACGGCACCGCAACGAGCCGATACGCTTGTTATTCATTTTCAGATGAATGATTTAAAGGGAACTGATATTGCACCGTCCCTTGCCCCCGTTGTATGTCTTGATCAGGTTGACGTTTCAACCGCCCTTAAGTTTGAGCGTTTGAAGGACGAATTTAAAAAGAATCTTGTTTGTATGCCTGATGCGGTTTCCGTAGTATACAGGCTTCTTGCATACATCTGCAAGGATAAGCGCAGAGATAACGCAAACGACCGCTTCAGTTGTATAAAGGACGGTATTGAATTACTTGAAAACGATACTGATATGAGCATTAAGGATATAGCAAAGGTATGTGGTGTAAGCGAATGCTATTTCAGAAGACTTTTTAAGGATTACAGCGGCGAATCACCTATGGATTTTAGACAAAGATACCGCATTGAAAAGGCAAAGCAGCTTTTGCTTTCGGATATGCTTACCATAAGCGAAATATCAAGTGAACTGCATTTTTCGGACATATATCACTTTAGCAAAACATTTAAAAGCATAGTCGGTGTTTCACCAAGCAAGTTTGCTGAAAAACACTATTAACAAAACAGCAACCTGCCGTCATATAATGTATCAGGTGATTTATTTCACCTAAAAGGAGAATATTTATGGCTGAGGTTGTTACACTAAAAAACATAACCAAGTTATACCACACCCCTTTAAGAGAAACCGAAGCCTTGCGAGATATAAGTTTTTCTGTTCACAAAAAAGAATTTATTTCCATTATCGGACCTTCCGGATGCGGCAAATCAACTGTGCTTTCCATTATTGCCGGTCTTGAAAGTGCCTCGGGCGGACAGGTAATTTCCTGTGATTCATCAAGAATAGGCTATATGCTTCAGCAAGATCATCTGTTCCCATGGCTTAGCGTAAGACAAAATACTTTTTTGGGGCTTGATATCCGCAAACAAAAAACAAAGGATGCTATCGAACGTGTAGATAAGCTTTTACTGCGCTACGGTCTTGACGGCTTTAAAAACAGCTTTCCTTCAGAGCTTTCGGGTGGAATGCGCCAGCGTGCCGCACTTATCCGCACGCTTGCACTCGACCCCGCGGTTTTATTGCTTGACGAGCCTTTTTCGGCACTTGATTATCAAACACGTTTAGCCGTTTCCGATGATATTCACTCAATAATAAAAAACGAAGGCAAGACGGCAATATTGGTTACACACGATATTTCCGAAGCAATCAGCATGAGCGACCGCATAGTAGTGCTGACAAAACGTCCCGCTATTGTGAAAAACATATACAGTATAAAGCTTTCAGGCGGCTCAACCCCTATCGAAAGGCGCAAGGCACCTGAATTTTCCTTTTATTTTCAAACGTTGTGGGAGGAGCTGAACGAAGATGAGTGAATATTCAAATGAGCACAAGCTGTATTTAAAAGCACAACGCAAGCAAAAAAACTTAAAAATCGGGCTTCAGATATCTATATTCATTGCCTTCTTCGCACTTTGGGAGGTTCTTACCTTTTTTAAAATCCTTAACCCATTTATTTTTTCATCACCGTCACGCGCGGTAAAAATGCTGGGTACTCTTTTAAAAACGGGACTTATGAAGCATATTGGAATAACCCTTTTTGAAACCATAGCAGGCTTTATTTTAGGCAGTACGCTCGGCTTTATTATTGCAGTTATGCTTTGGTGGTCACCCTTGTTAAAAGAGGTTTTAGACCCATATCTTGTTATTTTGAACAGCCTGCCCAAAATCGCCCTTGGTCCCGTCATAATCGTGTGGGTCGGTGCAGGGGTAAGCTCAATAATAACCGTAACGCTTTTAATTTCTATCGTAGTTGCCATTATGGGTGTTCTTAACGGCTTTAACGAGGTTGAACAGGCGAAGCTTACGCTTTTAAAAACCTTTGGTGCAACAAAGCGACAGTTATTCTTTAAGGTGGTTTTTCCTGCGAGCATTCCTACAACCGTATCGATATTAAAGCTTAATATAGGTATGTCGTGGGTCGGTGTTATCGTCGGCGAGTTTTTAAATTCGCGGGCAGGACTAGGATACCTTATCGTTTACGGCGGTCAGGTATTTAAAATGGATATTGTTATGTCGTCAACACTAATACTTTGCTTGCTTTCTGCACTTATGTATTTCCTTATAGTTGCACTTGAAAAAGCAATTTTAAAGAAGCGATATTAAAAAGAAACAGTGTTCATTAAGCGTAATGGACACTGTTTTTATTACATGCACAGTTTGCTTGTATAACCTTAGGCATAAATCTATTGATTTTTTTTAAAAAAGTACTTGCATAATTTTTAATCTTGTTGTATAATACACACGTTGCTAGAAAGATGCTGATGTAGCTCAGTAGGTAGAGCGCATCCTTGGTAAGGATGAGGCCCACGAGTTCGACTCTCGTCATCAGCTCCAACTACCCCTGTTATTACAGGGGTTTTTTTGTCAGGAGTTTTTTATGGAAGTAAGAATATCATTGTTATTTATTTCAGTTCTGTCGCTCTTTATCTATATGATACCCGGCTTTATTTTAAGGAAGACAGGTGTTACCGACAGTAATTTTGCAAAGGCTTTATCCGTGCTGACGCTTTACGTTGCACAGATAGCGCTGATAATACACAGTTATCTTATCGAATTTAACAGTACGATATTCAAGGGCGTTGTTCACGTTTTTATATATTCGTTCGTAATACACCTTGTTTTATACTTCCTTGCAAAGCAGTTCTTTAAAAAAGCACCCGAAAAATCAAAGCGTGTTTTACAGTTCGGTTTGATTTTTTCAAACGCAGGTTATATGGGAATTCCTGTTATAAACGACGTTTTCGGTGCTGAATATGCTCTTTATGCCACAATATACATAGTTTGGTTTAACATTTTTGCATTTTCGCTTGGCAGACTTATTTATACCAACGACAAGAAATACATTTCACTTAAGGAAGCAATAATCAATCCTGCGGTTATCCCTATAATTATCGGTCTTGTGCTTTTTGTAACGGGCGCAGGCGGATGGATATATAAAACCGCTTCGGAAGCAACCATAGTCGGTACAGCCTGCAAGATATTCTACGACGTGCTTACAGTACTTAAAAACCTTGTTGCCCCTGTTTCAATGATGGTTATAGGAACAAGACTTGCCGATATAAACTTTAAGGGAATTCTTAAAGATAAATATATGTATCCGTTCGTAATTCTCAGGCTGCTTATTCTCCCCGCAATAATTTGGGGTGTGTTAAAGATATTCAGCCTTTTAGTCCTTGTTGACGGTACTGCAATGAGCGTTATGGTTATCCTTGCTTCTACCCCCGCCGCCGCACTTACAACAATGTTTGCAGAGCTTTATGACGGTGATTCCCCCTATGCAGGCAAACTTGTTGCAATAACGACGATTCTTTCGGTTATCACAATGCCCGTTGTTGCACTTCTTTTGAATATTTAATTGGAAATTTTCAACAAAAATTTCTTGACTTCGCGCTTTTTTACCTTTATAATATAAAAAAAGCAAAGGAGCTAAAAAAATGGACGATTTCAAAAAAATTATTAACGACATACTTAACACAGAAGACGTTACAAGTCAGATGGAAGAACAGGACATCAACAATCAGACCAACAAAATTTTCTCGGTTGTTTCTTATCTTTGGATCCTCTTCCTTATCCCCATGTTTCTTTCAAAGGACTCAAAGTTCACCTTATTCCACACAAATCAGGGCATAATCCTTTTTGCTGCTGAAATTGCTATAGCTATCGTATGTATAATCCTTGGCATTCTTCCTGTTGTTGGCGGAATTCTTGCAGGTATCATCGGTACTATTGGCGGTCTTGCAACACTTGCACTTACCGTACTTGGTATTTTCAACGCACTTACAGGAAAGGCTAAAAAGCTCCCCTTCATCGGAAACCTTTTTACTGCACTTAAATAATTAAATTAACGGCTGCTTAAGCAGCCGTATTTTCTTGGCAAAATCAGATATATGGAATACAATATGTTCGATGTTTCCGTAGCTCAGCTGGATAGAGCGACCGCCTCCTAAGCGGTAGGTCGGGTGTTCGAATCACCTCGGGAACGCCAACGCGGCAGGAAGTTTTTCTGCCGTTTTTTATTGCAATTAATTTAAAATTATGTTAATATAGAAAAAAATAAAAGAGGTGCTTAAAATGTTTAAGGATAGAGACGTTGTTTGTTTTTTAGGTGACAGCATTACTGCAGGCGGGATGTGGGTTGCTGAGGTATATCAGTATCTTCGCAGTAAATATCAGATAAAGTGTTATAACTGCGGTATTTCTGGCGGAATGACCATCCGCGCTGAACAGTATATGCACGCAACTTGCCTTGTTTATAACCCCGACTACGTTATTACTATGTACGGAATGAACGATATTGCAAGTTGGTTTATGGGTAGCCGCTACGATAAACCCGACAGACAGGAAATGCTTGATAACGCTTTTGAAGAGCACAAGGTATCGTACGAGAACGTAATTAAAAACATAATTGCTCACGGTGCAACACCTATTATCTGTCTTCCTACCCCTTATGACGAAATAAACGATTACGCAACTGAGAACTTGTTCTGTCAAAGCCGTCTTGATCTTTTTATCGAGTATCAGAAAGAGCTTGCTAAAAAGTATAATTGTTTGGTTGTTGATATGAAAAACGCTTTACTTCCCCACATCGCAGTTAAGAAGGTTGTTTCTGAGGACAGAGTTCATCCCACAGAAGCAGGACATCACATTATGGCACAGTATTTTCTTGAGGCAATCGGTGAGAAGGATAAGGCTGACTATGAAACACCCTTTGTTTTTGAGGATTGGAATAAAAAGCGTTTTGATGCAGAGCGTGCTTACAAGCCTATGGATTACGTTGAATACTGCGATATTTTTGATCTTGGCTGGAAGCTTAACAAAACCAACGAAGAAAAAAAGCTTATCGTAAAGGAGCGTTACGACAAGCACGTGGATAAAACATCGTATATTCCTTCAGCGTATAAGCTTTATATGGATAAAATTGATCTTCGTGACAGGCTTGTTGGCGAGGTTGTAAAGCTTACGATCTTTTAACAGATTTATTGATTTGCACAAGACACATTGCGAATACACCAACTAGCGCACCAATCATAAGCCCTAAAATGAATAAAAAAATACCAAGCATAAGGACAACTCCTTTCTTGGTATTATTTTTTGTTTATTTGACCGTTTTATTCAAATTTATCTTCATTAAGTGCCGCTTTTTTAAATTTATTAACCGCTTCCTCATAGCTTGATTCATCAATCAAATAGCTTAATCCGTGACCTGCACCCTTCACGGTTAGAAGCATTTTTTTGCTATTTGCCGCCTCAAACACTCTTTTTCCCATTTCACAAGGAACGAAACGGTCATCCTCACCGTGAATTATAAGTATTGGCACTTTTGCGTTTTTTACGGAATTTATTGCAGTTATTTTATTTAACTCTATCCCTGCAAATATGCGAGCGCTCATTCTGATAAACGGTAACGCAATCTTTTCAGGAAAGCCCATTTTTTTGCTTTCGGATAATATTATTTCTTCAGGCGAAGAAAACGGACTGTCGGCAATTATTCCCTTAACGTTTTCAGGTAATTCAAGCTCGCTTGCCATAAGCACGGTTGCCGCACCCATAGATACACCCGAAATAAAAATATCAGTATTTCTATTGCGTTGCACTATATATTCAACCCATTTTACACAATCAAAGCGCTCTTTAATGCCGAACGTAATAACATTTCCCTGACTTTTGCCGTGTGCGCGATGATCAGGTAAGAGAATATTGCATCCCGAAGCCTTGGACAGCCTAAACCCGCCGCCGCAATCACTATTCGAGCTTGAGCGGTAGCCGTGAAATATAATTTCTGTTGGCGCACCGTCACGAAAATGATAGTATTTACCTTTTAACCGCAATCCATCATATGCGGTTATTTCAACATTCTCATATTTTTCTTCTTTGATGCCATCGTGAAGCTCTTTCAGCTTATCGCTAACTGCGGCATACTGTTCACCCAGCACGCCTTTTCCCTTTTTGTTGCGCTTGCACTTTGGATTATAAAACGCAACATCAAACACGTACCATAAAAAGAAAAATATCACCAAAGCTACAAAAATCAAAATGCATACAACTATTTTCATATACTTTTACCGTTAAAAATAGGGTGTTATTTAATATAACACCCTATTTTTTATTCTTCCTCGTCTTCCTCAGGAAGCTCAGCATTATGATATACGTTCTGAACGTCATCATGATCATCAAACTGATCAAGCATCCAGTATATCTTCTTTAATACGTCATCGCCTGAAACCTGTACCGTATTCTGCGGAACCATATCGTTTGTAGCCTCAAGGAACTCATAGCCTTCATCCTCAAGTGCCTGACGAACTGCAGAAAAATCATCGGGTGCAGTATATATTTCGAAAGTATCATCAACAGGAGTGAAATCCTCAGCACCTGCATCAAGCGCACTCATCATAAGCGCTTCTTCATTAATCTTGCCGTTATTTTCAATTATAATGACGCCTTTTTTATCAAACATCCATGAAACACAACCGGTTGCACCCATGCTTCCGCCCGCCTTATCAAAGATGTGACGAATTTCACCTGCAGTACGGTTACGGTTATCTGTAAGAATTTCAACGATAACTGCAACGCCTGCCGGACCGTACCCTTCATATACAAGTTCTTCATAGTTAGCGCCGTCGCCTTCGCCTGCCGCCTTCTTAATCGAACGGGTAATTGTATCGTTAGGCATATTGTTTGCCTTTGCCTTTGCAATTACATCAGCAAGCTTTGAGTTAACTGCAGGATCGGGACCGCCGGATTTAACAGCAACCGCCAATTCCCTACCGATTTTGGTAAATATCTTACCCTTTGCAGCATCGGTCTTTGCCTTTTTATTTTTAATATTTGCCCATTTGGAATGTCCTGACATAAATATTATCCTCCTTATTCACAACACATAAAGCTATATATCAATATTCCTGCGGCAATAGCGGCATTAAGTGATTCCGCACCGCCGCGCATTTTAAGCGTAACTATCTTATCGGAAGCTGACAAAACCTCGTCACATATTCCGTTGCCTTCGTTACCTATTATAATACAGCTTTTGTTTTTATCAACGTTCTTGATTAAATTAAAATCCTCCCCCTTGAGTGCGGCTGAATAAACGGTGTATCCCTTTTCCTTGATTTTTTCAAGGGCAGAAATACTGTCATCAGCTATCATAACGGGGATATTGAATATAGAGCTCATAGTAGCGCGGATTGTTTTGGGATTAAATAACTCCACACAGTTAGGCGACAACACCACCGCCCCCGCACCAAGTGCATCAGCAGTACGGATTATAGTACCTACGTTGCCCGCATCCTGAAGCCTATCAAGAAAAACTATAAGCCCGTTGATTTTGTCAGCAGAAAATGCATTTTCGGGTATAACTGCCTGCGCAATTATTCCTTCGGGACTTGACGTATCAGAAAGTGCTTCGATTATGTGCCTTGGCACAACGTACACGTCGCAACCGCATTCATCATCAAAAGGAAAGCCTTCCTCCAAAAGTATGCACTTGAACTTGACGTTATGGCTTAACGCATCAAGAACCGCACGTTTACCCTCTATCAGATAGGTTCCGCTTTCGCTTCTGCCTTTTTTGGACTTAAGAGTTTTCAGGAATTTAATTTTTTCATTTGACGTACTTGTGATTTTTTGTTTCATCTCATACACAAAAAAGTGTGCAATGATATATTACATTGCACACAACTTTTTTATTAAAGTGCCTTCTTTGCGATTTCTGCAAGCTGTGCAAATGCTTCTGCATTATAAACTGCAAGCTCTGCAAGCATCTTACGGTTGATTTCGATTTCTGCCTTCTTAAGACCGCAGATAAGCTTGCTATAATTAAGACCGTTAAGTCTTGCAGCTGCATTGATACGTGTGATCCAAAGTGCGCGGAAATCTCTCTTCTTAAGCTTACGGCCAACGTATGCATAAGCCTGTGACTTCATAACAGCCTGGTTAGCGATACGGAACTGTCTGCTCTTTGCACCAAAGTAGCCCTTTGCAAGCTTTAAGACCTTTTTATGATTTTTCTTTGTATTTAATGCTCTTTTAATTCTCATCGTTACTTCCTCCTAAAGCTTACTTATAAGGTATAAGATTGCGAATGTTTGCACTTTCGCAAGCAGCTATATAGCCACCCTTACGCAGATTTCTTTTTCTCTTGGTTGATTTCTTGGTTAAGATGTGGCTTCTGTAAGCCTTGCCTCTCTTAACTTTTCCGGAAGCGGTAAGTGCAAATCTCTTTGCCGCACCCCTGTGAGTCTTCATTTTTGGCATAGTAAATTACCTCCTAATATAAGTTTAAATTTGTGACAATATCATAATGAGATTTCTGCCTTCGAGTGCAGGCTTCTTCTCAATTTTTGCATCATCTTTCAACATTTCAGCAAAAAGCTGCATTATCTGATGACCTATCTCCGGGTGAGTTATCTGGCGGGCACGGAATCTGATAGAAACCTTAACCTTATCGCCATCCTTAAGAAATTCTTGTGCTTTCTTTGCTTTAACTTCCATATCGTGTTTTTCGATAGTAGCTGAAAGCTGAATTTCATGAAGTGCAATAACCTTCTGATTTTTGCGCGCTTCCTTTTCCCTTTTCTGCGCTTCAAAACGGTATTTTCCGTAATCCATTATCTTGCAAACAGGCGGAACTGCTTTAGGTGATATAAGACAAAGATCCATATCCTCCTGCTCAGCCATACGCATTGCCTGATCTAACGGCATAATGCCGTGCTGTGTACCGTCAGAACCGATAAGACGGACTTCCTTCTCCCTGATTTCGTCATTGATCGCTAACTCTGTAATGTTGAACACCTCCAATAAAAATAAAAGCGAGTAGCACAAAACTACCCGCAAAAAAACAGACTATAAAGCCAATTTTAACCGTGTGCAGCACACTTACTGACAGGTGAGAAGCGGGCAGCTTCTTCTTTTAACGTGATTATAATACTACTGTTGTTCGGTTTTGTCAACCAATTTTTGATATTTTTTTAATTTTTCTTCTTTTTCTGTCTGTTTAGCCGTGCGAAGAGCCACAAGCGTAATGGCAACTGCAAGCAGCACCGTAACTGCTACAAGGCATATGCCCAGAAAAATAGCCGTATAGGTAACTGCAATGGTATTTATACCCTTGATAAGATATAGAAACAGTGACTCACCTATTACTATCTTACTTGGCACGTCGTATAATGCCACCATAATAAACGGAATCTCAACGGTAACGAACACTACCCACAGTGCACTTGATATACCTAAGAAAATGTCATAGAAGTGTTCTCTTCTGCCGAACATAAAATTAACCGTTATAAGAATTGCCGCTATACAGTAAAGCGGTATTTCAAGATTTTTAAGCACCTGCAGCTTTTGAAGCATTGGGGTAATCTTTCCAACAAGCTTCATTGTTATCTGCGGCACATAGCGTAAAACACTATGAATATTTTTTAACGCTTCATTGTATATCTCTTCTATTTCAGCATCAGTTATCTCGCCGTTGGTATATTCGGCAAGCTGAGTATAAATTGAATTTTTAAAGCGTTCGTTATCAAACTCGGCAGGCACGAATTCTGTACCGTTATACACCGAATCAATAAATTGCCTTGTGTATTCACGTGCATAAGCAGTAAGATTGCTGACACCAACATCCTGAACGATTCTGTCCCCCGAAAGCTCAATAACAGCAGAGGTTGCATCAAAGCACTGACGAACGTACGTTTCAACACTTAAATCAAACTCATCATTACACACGGCGTTTTTACACTTTTCGCTGTCAAGAACACCGTGAACAATTATACTTGAAAGCACCGCACAAACCAAAACAACGGCAATTACGCAATCAAGCGTACCGCGAATTATCTTTTTCCAAAGCCGTGGTTTATCGTACATATTTTCCATACGCTACCTCCACGTAGGATCGCTAAGATCCTCTAAAAACGCACATGTTACCGCAATACGTTGCTTTCGATACGGGCCCTTATTGGGATAACAGGTGTATATGGTAAGCATTTCGCCTTCATTACGAACAACGTACTGCTTATCATCAGCCTCAAAAACATCCTTTGAAACAACCTCATACACATATTTTCCGTAAGATGTATTTATAATTACCTTCTCCCCAAGCGGTATATCCTGAAGGTAATAGAGTTGTTTCTGTCTGTTTACATGGAAAGAAAACACGCAATTACCGCCCTGTCCGGGAAACTTTGAAAAATAATAATGTGCTATTCCGTAGTTAAGTATGGTATCGGTATCGCCCTCGTACACGGAAATATCTTTTGCTCCAAGATACTCAACCGTAAGTGTTGCCCACCTTTTCCCCCATTTTATTGACGGAAACGTATTTATATCGTAGTACACCTTTTCTTCTTCATCAACAACAGGCTCCGGCACCACAAAATCGATTTCATCATCCACACCTTCATTTTTTACAGTAACTTCGCTTTGATTGTTAGTGAACGAACGCCAGAGTGCATTTGTTTCGGTAAATGACGTAAACAGGAACATAAATATCAAAACAACTGCAATCGCATACAAAAGAAAAGGCGCACAAAACATTATTATATGCTTTGAAACGCCGTTACTTTTCATTTAATTAACCTTTTTATTATCTTGTTGCTTTTTTACGAATAGCAAGGAAAGCACCTGCAAGTGCAAGAACTACTGCGCCTGCAATAAGGTAAACATACGCATTACTGCTATCTTCAACACCGGTAGCCTTAATGATACCGTCGGTATATTCCAAAACAGCTTCCTTTTCAGTTGCGCTTATATTTTTATAAAGAATAATACCGAAGTCATTACCCTTAAAGGCTGTTGCTTCATATGAATAATTGGTGATTGCACATCCTCTGTCAAGAATGTCAAATATCTTTTCAATCTGCTCATCAGTATAATCTCTTGCAGCAGCACCGTCGTTTGCAGGAAGAACAGTCTTCGCTTCTTCAAGAAGAGGGATAAGCTTATCAATCTGCTCAGATGTCAAATCAGAATCCTTAATAAGTTTTACAGCGCCTTCATAGAAGCTCTCGTTCTTGGCGGCAGGAATTTCATTAAGCTTTGCGATAAGGTCATCCTTAGTTGCTGCTGATACAGTAAACATACTTGAAACAAGAATTGCAACTATTGTTAAAAAAACAACTAATTTTTTCATGACAAAAAACCCTTTCAATACAGTTTTTTATAACTATTTAAATAATATCACATTCAATTTGACATGTCAATACATTTTTAATAATTAACATTATATTTTTCTGCCTGAGCAATGAACATTTTGTAATATTCGCCTTTTTGCGACATAAGTTGTTTATGATCGCCATCTTCTATCACGTTACCGTTGCTTATTACCACAATTCTGTCAGCATCAACAGCACTTGAAAGGCGGTGCGAAACGAACAAAGTGGTTTTACCCTCACGTAATTTATCAAACTGCCTGAATATTTCCTGTTCAGCCAAAGCATCAAGCGATGCGGTAGGCTCATCAAGGATAAGTATATCGGCATCCGAATAAAATGCACGGGCAACCGCAAGCTTCTGCCACTGCCCCACAGAAAGTTCAAGACCGCTTTCTTCAAAGAATCGCATAAGAGGAGTATCGAACTTTTTAGGTAATTTTTCAATGTATTCAAGTGAATTACTTTGAACCGCGGCATCACGTACCGCATCATCGTCAAGCTCTTTTTCAATTCTGCCGTACGCTATGTTTTCCTTTACTGTTACCGCATACCTGCCAAAATCCTGAAAAACGATACCGAATAAGGAATAAAGCTTATTTACGTCGTATTCCTTTATATCTGTTCCATCAAGCAAAATAACGCCCTCGGTAGGATCGTACAATCTTGTTAAAAGCTTGATAATTGTTGTTTTACCTGCGCCGTTAAGACCAACAAGGGATACCGTTTCTCCTTTTTCAATTTTGAAATTAAAATTCTTTAAGACGAATCTTTCAGTACCGGGATACTTAAAGCCAACATCCTTGAATTCAATGGTATGCCCTATTTCCGTTTGGGGAATAACAGGATTTGATGGAGATACCACCGTGCTTTCGTGCTTCATAAAGGACATAAGATTTTCTATAAAAAGCGTGCCCTCGTACACGGTTGCCGTGCCTGAAATAAGGGTGGTAATACCTGTACCGATTGCGCTTAACGCACCTGTATAGAACGAATAATCACCAACCTGTATGCCATTATCCGTCATAACAAGCGTGGCGATAAAGTAGAATAACGCACAGTTTGCAACAATGCGAAGAAGACCGAATACAATGTTCCATACGCCTTCTTCTATCATTATACGCTTTAAGCCCTTAAAATAGTCCTTAAAAACTGCATCATATCTTTGTTCAAAATCATCAGCAATACCTAAAAGGCGCATTTCCTTTACCATATCCTTGTTTACGATACTTGAGGAATAGTAATTCATTTGCCTTCTTGCTTTTGACCTTCTGAACATATACTTAACCGTTTTTTTACGGTAAACAAAGTTTACAATAGCATAAGGAAGCGCAAGCAAGCCAACAAGCAACGGTGCAAAAACACTTATGGTAAGTAATACCGCTACGTAACCCACCATACTGATAATGTTACTTACCACATTCAAGGTTGAATTAAGTATCTGTATGGGGCGCATTCCTGCTTCCCTGTTCGCGTTTTCAAGTTTTTCATAAAACTCGGGAAGGTCAAAACACTGCACGTCAACGCTTTTAGCCTTACGCATTATCTTTCGGCGGATGTGGTTTGTAACAAGCTCACCCGAAAGATTCATAACCATACGGTTAATATCCGAGGTTAC
>JAZQTV010000029.1:0-13355 GCA_045630945.1 Clostridia bacterium | reverse complement strand
AAAGCAATAAAAAGATCGCCTTCGTTTAAAACGTACTCCTTTGAATCAAGATATGCACGCGTTTGCCCCGATATCATATACACAATTTCTATCTCTTTATGTATGTGTGCAACGTACTCAAGCGACGTTCTTCTGTTGATTGCGCACACCTTGCTTCTATTTTCGTATAAAATACCCATACGTATCCTCCATAAACACATAAATAGTGCAAAAAATGTCCTAACATTATCAATATTCGTCTTGAATTATACCACTTTTTGTCTTATACTACAAGTAGAAAATTAGGAGGTATTTAAAAATGTTTATTGGACTTCAATTATACTCCGTTCGCGATGCTTTAAGCGCTGATTTTGAAGGCACTTTAAAGGCTGTAAGTGAAATGGGATACGATGGTGTTGAGTTTGCAGGAACTTGCGGTAAATCAGCAGAAGAAGTGAAAGCTCTTTGTGCTAAATATAATCTTGTTCCTATTTCGGCACACGTTTCATTAAAGGAAATGCGCGAAAAAGATAACGTATTTGAAACCTATGCAAAAATAGGCTGCAAATATATTGTTGTTCCCTATCTTCCCGAAGAGGACAGACCTAAGGGTGATGATTGCGCAAAGCTTATTGACGACGTAAAGGCCTTTGGTAAGAAGGCTAAGGATAACGGTTTAACTCTTTTATATCACAACCATGATTTTGAATTTGTTAAGCTTTCTAATGGCGAGTATTTCCTTGATAAGCTTTATGCCGAAGTACCTGCCGAGCTTCTTGAGACAGAGCTTGATACCTGTTGGGTAAACGTTGCAGGCGAAAATCCCTGCGAATACTTAAAGAAATATTCAGGTCGCGCCAACGTTGTTCACCTTAAGGACTTCTTTAAAAAGGGTGCAAACGTTGAAGGTATGTATGAGCTTATCGGCATTAAACCTGTTGAGCCAGCCGCAAGCGATGAAACCTTTGGCTTCCGTCCCGTAGGCCACGGTATGCAGAACATCCCTTCAATCATTGATGCCGCAAAGGACGCAGGCGCAAAATGGCTTATCGTTGAGCAGGACCGTCCCACCCCCGGCAAAAACCCCATGGATGAAGTTACTATCAGCCGCGAATACTTAAAATCAATAGGATACTAAATTATAAATCACAGCATTATGCTGTTAAGGAGGAAAATATAATGGCAGACAATATTTTAGATGATTTCAAAAAAGGCGTCATCACAGAAGAGAAGATTGATACCGGTAGAAAGTTAAAGGTTGGTATCATCGGTACAGGTTGGATTTCAGAAGCACATATCGCAAACTATCTTAAAATGCCCGATTGTGAAATCGTTGCAGCAGCAGATCTTATTCCCGGCAAGGCCGAAAAGCTTTTAAAGGGTAAGTTTGGTTTAGAAAACGTTCGTTACTATTCAAACGACAAGGAAATGATTGATAACGAGCCCGATCTTGATGCAGTAAGCGTATGTACATACAACCGTCAGCATGCCGAACCGACAATTTATGCTCTTAAGCACGGTGTAAATGTTCTTCTTGAGAAGCCTATGTGCGTTACTCTTGAAGAAGCAGTTGAAATCTGCAAAGCTGAAAAAGAAAGCGGCAAGATTCTTTCAATCGGCTTCCAGCCCAGATTTGATGAAAATATGAAGATGGTTAAGCGCATTGTTGAATCTGGCGTTCTTGGTAAGATTTATTATATTCAGACCGGTGGCGGAAGAAGACACGGTATCCCCACACCTTACGGCACAACCTTTATTGAGGATGAAACAGCAGGTATCGGTGCTCTTGCAGATATCGGATGCTATTCACTTGATATGGTTCTTAATGCAATTGGCTATCCCACTCCCCTTACTGTAACAGGTTACAAGAGTGCATACTTTGGAACAAACCCCAAGTATATGCCTTGTGAGGAATATGCAAAGAAGTTCGGTGTTGATGACTTCGCAGCTGCATTTATCCGTCTTGAAGGCGACATTATTCTTGACTTCCGTATTGCTTGGGCAATGCATATCGATACTCCCGGCGATACAATCATCCTTGGTACCGAAGGCGGCTTGAGAATTCCTTCAACAGACTGCTGGAACGGTTCAATCGGTGGTCCTCTTACAATATATCAGACTGTTGCAGGCGAAAAGGTTGAAACAAAGGTTCCCATGAAGACCAACAAGAACGACAACTTCTACAACAAGATTCGTTCCTTCCTTGACGCAATCAAGAACAACGGTACTGCACCTATTCCCTCAAGCCAGATCATCAAAAACCAGGCTATTATCGATGCTATCGTTAAATCAGCTAATATCGGTCGTGAGGTTGAGGTTAGCATTCCTGAAGTTTAATAATTTCAATTAAGAGATGCAAAAATGCATCTCTTTTTTTACACAAAAAAGGATGAGTTATTTACTCATCCCTTTTTTATACTAATCAAGTATTATTAAACTACACCCTGCGCAAGCATAGCATCTGCAACTTTCTTGAAGCCTGCAATGTTAGCACCTGCAATAAGGTCGCCGTCCATACCGTACTGCTTTGCAGCTGCAACTGAGCTTTCAAAAATGTTCTTCATGATGTCATGAAGCTTTGCATCAACTTCTTCAGCACTCCAGCTGTAACGCATTGAGTTCTGGCTCATTTCTAAGCCTGAAACTGAAACGCCACCTGCGTTAACTGCCTTAGAAGGAGCGATAACAACCTTGTTCTCCTTAAGATATGCAACAGCATCAGCAGTTGTGGGCATATTGGAAACCTCAACATAGTACTTTAAGCCGTTAGCAACCATCTTCTTTGCATCGTCAAGATTAACTTCGTTCTGTGTTGCGCAAGGCATAACAACGTCAACCTTCTCGCCCCAAGGCTCCTGTCCCTTAAAGAAAGGAACACCGAACTTATCAGCATAATCTTCAACTCTGTTGCGGCATGATGCACGCATTTCAAGCATAAAATCAATCTTTTCTTTTGTGGAAACACCGTCTTTATCATAGATGTATCCGTCGGGACCCGAAATGGTAACTACCTTACCACCAAGCTCGTTGATCTTCTGTACTGTACCCCAAGCAACGTTACCGAAGCCGGAAATAGCAAAAGTCTTACCCTTAATATCTTCGCCAAGCCACTTAAGCATTTCAGCAGTGTAATAAACTGCACCGTAGCCTGTTGCTTCGGGACGGATAAGTGAACCGCCGTAAGGACGACCCTTTCCAGTTAAAACGCCTGTGAACTCGTTCTGAATTCTCTTGTACTGACCGTAAAGGTAACCGATTTCTCTTGCGCCTACACCGATATCACCTGCAGGAACGTCAGTATCAGGACCGATGTACTTAACAAGCTCAGTCATAAAGCTCTGGCAGAAGCGCATAACTTCACCGTCGGACTTGCCGTTGGGATCAAAGTCAGAACCGCCCTTACCGCCACCCATAGGAAGTGTAGTAAGTGAGTTTTTGAAGGTCTGCTCAAAGCCAAGGAACTTAATAATACTCTCGTTAACTGTGGGATGGAATCTTAAACCTCCCTTATAAGGACCGATAGCGCTGTTGAATTGAATTCTGTAGCCGCGGTTAACCAGAACCTTACCGTTGTCATCTACCCACGGAACTCTGAACTTGATAATTCTTTCAGGCTCAACCATTCTTTCCAAAACACCGCTTGTGATGTATTCAGGGCTCTTTTCTACAACGGGCTCAAGTGATTCAAGAACCTCGCGTACTGCCTGATGGAATTCGGGCTCATTTGCATTGCGCTTAATAACCGTTTCCATCAATTCTGCAAGATATGCATTTTTGAAACTCATTTTTATTTCCTTCTTTCAAATAATTTAAAAAGATATACTTTTTATGAAAAATATTATATTACAATACTTTTCATCTGTCAAATATTTTACAAATTTTTATAAAAATTTTCCGCTCATTTCTGTTAAAAAAGCTGATAATTATTCAGAAATTTCAACGTTTAAGCCATCATATTTTTCAAAAAACGACGGGAACGACTTATTTACAGCCTGACATCCCATAATTGTGATATCGCCATCGCAAATACATGCCGCAACCGCAGCGGACATAACGATTCTGTGATCATTAAAGCTTGCAACTGTTCCGCTATGCAAAATGCCGTTGCCCATTATAATAAAGCCATCTTCTGTCTTTTTTATATCGGCACCAAGGTTAACAAGCATACTGTAAACGCTTTCAATTCTGTCGCTTTCCTTCAGTTTTAGTCTTGAAGCGTTATAAATAACGGTTTCACCGTACGCACCACAGGCAAGAACGGCTACCACAGGCACAAGGTCGGGGATTTGCGCAGCATCAACCCGTGTACCGACAAGCTGTTTCCCTGAGACGAAAACACTGTTTTCTCTCTGTTGTACCGTTGCCCCCATCCACCGTGCAATTTCAAGCATTTTCATATCGCCTTGCAACGAAAGAGAATTAACACCGTTAACTGTTACGCCATTTTCAGACAACGCACCTGCCGCAATAAAAAACGCAGCATTTGACCAATCGCCTTCAGCATATACTTCTCTTGGACTTATATATCGCTGATTTCCTTTTACATAGAAAGACTGTTGATCCTCATCAACCTGAATACCAAACTCATTTAAAGCATCAATCGTCATTTTTATGTAAGGATATGATTCCATTTTTCCCGTTACATGAATAACACTATCGCCCTCAAGCAACGGAAGCGCAAATAACAATCCGCTTATAAATTGCGAGCTTACTTCGCCTGAAATTATAAACTCACCAGGCTCAAGTTTTTTTGAACATTTCAACGGAAAAACACCTTCTTCAGAAAGTGAGCAACCATGCTTTTTCAAAAGCTCATACAACGGTGAAAGCGGACGTTCTGCGAGTCTGTCTGCCCCAATAAAGCTAACGTCAACACCTATTGCACAAGCAACGGGCACAAGAAATCTATACGTTGAGCCGCTTTCATTAAGGTTTAAAACGCAGTCATCAAGCGCATTCTTATATGGTTGTACGGTTATATAATCACTTTCAACGAATATATCTGCAACGTATCCGTTAAGACAGCTTACCGTTGCCATTATGTCCTTTGAAAACGTAACGCCCTTTATAACGGTCTTTTTATCGGCTAATGCCGCACAAACAAGCAATCTGTGTATATGTGATTTTGATGCTATAATATCAACCGTACCTGTTCTTTTTCCCGATTTTACAACTGTTTGCATTAAACTACACCTGCTTTAATGAATTATATCTCACAAAATCCAATATAAAATAATTTGGTTCAACAATAAAACATTATATTTTTCAGTCAATTGATTTTATAAAACTGCAAAAAGTGGCTTTATGTAGAAAAAACACAAGCCACAGTTTTTTATTTTAAGAATCCGCTTATTATCTGTTCTTCAGCTTCTTTTTCGGTAAGACCAAGCGTCATAAGTTTAATAAGCTGTTCTCCCGCAATCTTACCAATTGCAGCCTCGTGTATCAAGCTTGCATCAACGTTTGCCGCAACAATTTCAGGCACCGCTTTAACCACAGCATCATCCATAATTATGGCATCACATTCAGTATGTCCGTTACACTTATTATTACCAACGATATTTGACAAGAAAAGCTGACGTGAGTTATCCTTTGCAACCGCGCGTGAAATAACGTGTGTTGATGAATCCTTGCCGTTTAACTCAACCTTAAAAGCCGTTTCTGCATACTGTGTACCGTGCGTCATGAGTTTTTCTTTAACAATAAGCGTAGCATTATCACCAAGAGTTGCCGTGGTATCACGCTTTGTTGACGAAATACCCTTAATTTGTGCGGTTTCCATCTCCATATATCCATTTTCATCGATAAAAACAACAGTTGTTGGATTCATAACGTTCTCCCCCTTACCGTCGCCCTCACCGTAATGCTTTTCAATATATCGAAGTCGTGCATTCTTTCCTACGTGGAACGTGTGAATACCATCGTGCTGACTTTTTTCATCACCGCCGTTATGTATACCGCATCCCGCAACAATGGTAACATCTGCCCCTTCGCCTATATAAAAATCATTATATACAAGGTCAGTAAGCCCTGTCTGACTTAAAATAACAGGAATATGCACACTCTCGTTTTTTGTACCGGGCTTAATAATTATGTCAATACCCGGCTTACCATCTTCCTTTGTAACAATATCGATATTTTCAGTTGTATTCCTTCCTGCGCCTTCACCGTTCATACGAATGTTGTACGCTCCCTGCGGAACTTCGTGAATACCTGCTATCTGTTCAAGCAGATCTTTTTGAATCTGATTCATTATATACTCCTTAAAGCTTGTCTATAAGTGTTTTACACGCTATTTGCTTTCCGCCCAAAAGACCGGGTAAAATATCCTTTTTAACGCCGAAGTCAGCAATGCGTCCGTCTGCAACAACAAGAATTTTATCAGCTATATCAAGAATTCTTTCCTGATGCGAGATAATCAAAATAGTACCATTGATCTTTTTATGCATATTTTCAAAAACCTGTATAAGATTATTGAACGACCACAAATCTATACCTGCTTCCGGCTCATCAAAAACTGAAAATTTAGTACCGCGAGCAATTATCATTGCAATTTCAATACGCTTAAGCTCACCACCTGAAAGCGATGCATTTACTTCACGGTTAATATAATCTCTTGCACACAACCCAACCTCAGATAAATAATCACAAGCCTCTGCAATTTTTAAATTTCTGCCTGCCGCAAGACAAATAAGGTCCTTTACCGTAATCCCCTTAAATCTTACGGGTTGCTGAAACGCAAAGCTAATTCCGCACTTTGCCCTTTCTGTTATAGAAAGATCCGTAATATCCTTTCCGTCAAGCAAAATTCTACCGCTTGTAGGTGTATAAATACCTGCAATAATTTTGGCAAGCGTACTTTTTCCACCGCCATTAGGGCCTGTTACCGCTACAAAGCGATCATCTATTTTAGCGGAAATATCCTTCAATATTTCTTTTTTATCATTATTCTCATCCTTAACGGTATAAGAAATGTGTTGTAATTCAAGCATCTGCCGATCCTCCGTTATGTTTTATGATATTTTATCATATTTCTAAAAAAAATGCTACATATTATTATGAATTTTTCTTAATTTCCGTTATGGCCGCCTGAGTAAGCTTAATTTTTGCATCAAGCGCATTAGGTGTTACAAAACCATCAAAATTATTGTACGACAAATACTCCGCATTTATAATTATATCAGCAGTATCGTTTGCATTTTTCAGTTCATCATCGCCTATTTTTATCATTTGATCCTGTAAAAACTTCTTTTTATAATCGTCATTGATATTTTTAAGCGTATAAATTCTTCTGTACCATCGCTTTGTGTTTGCACAGGTTATTAAAGTGTTTACCATAAAGCGCAGTATATTCTCGACCTGACGAATCTCATCATTTTCAATATGCTTCAGTATCATTGCTGCTTTATTAAACGCATCGGCTGCCTTTAAATTTATATCAGTTTCATACGTTACGTCACCAACAGAAAAATCGTAATTATACAAGTCACCATTAATAAGCGGATATGCCGCACCAAACTGCATCGGGCCTTCTTTATCAGCTTGGTTATAAATAAGCCAATTAACACCGTCAGTAACCTTCTTAAACGCCATCATAATCTTTTCTGAATTTTCAGCACCATAATGCCTTATTACAAGTTTTTGAACCGCAATACCACCTTCATCACACGGCAAAAGAAGCTGTGATTTTGAAAACTCACCTACTATCGACGGCAAAAATCCATAACGTTCGGTATCAATCGTTGCAGTTATGCCCATTTCCTTAAGCGATTCAATACGCATAAACCACTGCATCATTGCAGGAATATACGGCACGGTGGAAAATTCATTTGTTCTTCCCGCTAAACAGGTAGAAGCAATAACGTTAATATTTTTCTTTTGGGCAAGTTCAATACAAGAACAAAACGCATCGGAGCATTGCGCCATAACCAATGAACCCGAAGCAGTATTAAATTCAATACCGTCACGTGAAATTACTTGATCAGCATCAAAGCTTAATATCAAGGAACAGCCTTCAGGTAACGAATCAATAATTTCAATCTTCTTGTTTAAAGGAACGTCCCAATAAAGTGATGAATAAATGACGTTATCAAGCTTTAAATCATTATTTTCAGGAATATTCTCTACTACAATACCATCGTATAAAAATGCATCAGACGTGCTATCAGCATTAATATAAACAAGCATACCCATATTTTTTGCAATTTTAAGCATAGCTTCATCATGTTCATAAAAAACAATTCCGTTATACCCAAAGTGCAACAATATATCAATATATTCTTCAGTATATATACCTCCGTCTAACGCGGAAGTTGCAATTCGCGGCCACACCGCAGGCTTTATATTGTATTCACCTATTTTAATAGACGCATCGCCAAAGTTTTTCATTACATCTTCAGCGTAATATATTGCCTGAACAAGCGCAGAAGCATCACTGCCTTCAAAAACAACACCTTCAGCTTGAACCTTAATATTAAACGAATGAGGTTCAAGTGCATCATTAGTTAAAAAAAGTATATTTTTTTCAGTATCCGTGCCAAGCTTCACACCAAACGATTGGTTCAAGCATTTATTAAAATCTTCAACCGCAAAGGAAATTGCATCAAGCTCACATTTAACCGACCAAACTTCGTCAAACGTGATATAATCAGCACCCTTTGCAAGATATTTACGTTTACAATCCGTATGAAGACGGTAGTTATCAAAATAACTCATTATTTCCTCCTTAACATATCAATAAAAGGTCACGTAACGTGACCTTTATTTATTTTAAACCAAGCGGCATTCCGTTTAAAGCACTTTGTTCAATGATCTTTTTTATATTCTCATACGAATCCTTGCACTTTTTCCACTCTTCATCACTAATAAATATTGAAGGTCTTTCATCGCACGTAGCGTTTTCTGTTGCCGCAATAACCCGATAAACCGTTTGATTATTGCTGTTTTCATAAGATTGATATATATAAATCGGCACGCATTCAGCTGAAGAAATGTATGCTTTTCCATTTAAATCTCTTTCAACGAAAATGTTTAGTATACCGCTTTGCTGGCTTAATTCCCCCGTCGTTACACTGGGTTGAGCAAAGAAATTACCCATCGAATACGCAACGACAACATTTTTACTTTCATTTTCTTCTGTTACAATACTGCGAAATTCAACAGGCTGAAACAAATGCGGCAAAGTGCCATACACAACGTCAACACCGCACTTCACCATTCTGTCGGCAAGCATTTCCTGATGATCCGTGGGTTTTGCAGCCATTTCATCACCCCAATGAACCGAAGCAATTATAATTTCAGCACCTCGCTTTTTAACCGCATTAACGTCTAACGAAATACGGTCAAGCGTGCCTTCGATATCATTAAAATCAACAACTGCAATTCTCGAAGTATCTATATTCTCATTATTCGTAAGCTTGTCCCTGTACGCAAGAACAGCAACGGTTATTCCATTATATTCACCAACGGAATAATTAAATTCACCTTCAACTGATGTACCGACAGGAATAAGTCCGCTTTTTTGCACGTTCAATGCGTTATTCCTTATACCGTTATCAGAAAAATACGTTGCACGGTCATTAGCTGTAATACAATGTGTAAAGCCTGCTCTTTTAATTGAATTCGCTATTTCCTGCGGATAATTGTATATAGGTGCTCCCGCAATTTGAGTTCCGTCATTATAAGCATCAAGAACACCTTCAAGATTAAAAAGTACAACGTCACCGTCAATTTTAGATTTTATATCCGAAAAACATCCATCAAAGCTGTAATTTCCGTATGCATCGCTATTATTACGCAAAACGTTATTATATAAAACCACGTCCCCTGTCAACTGAATTTTGACACGATTAGTTTTATTTTCTATAATTGCAGCAGTCGGTGACGGCGTGCTTTCAACAACAACGTAATCATTATCACTCTTAAAGCCTGTAAATGCAATTACAACAAGCATCACAACAAGTGCGATTGCAAGAAGAAAATACATTCCCGTCTTTATATACCGTAAATAAAAGTTTTTAAAACTCACAATATCACTCCGTAATAATCAGAACGAATTACTTCGTGAATATTATACCACACATGCCCTTGTCGTGCAAATCTTTTATTTTAAAATACTTTTAATTTTATCAAGATCGCGCTTTAATTCCTCATATTTTTCACTGATTTCATTATATCGTTCGTAGTAACAGCATTCTCAAAATTCACACATACAAACAGGCTTTGCAAAGCATTCCCTTATGCAGCACCAGCCTGTCTTATTTTCATACGTTGTCCTGCCCCAATTATTATAAATCTCCTCGATATCAATGCACGCCCCACACGGCACAACACCAATGATTTTGGCACTTACTCTCGGTGCATCCCTTAAGTTCATATGTTCCTTATGTAAAATATATTTTCCCGTTTTATACATCATATCACCTCTTATAAAATGATATGAAAGACATCCTGAAAATATGATAAAAGCGGAACGCATATTGCGCTCCGCTTAAGGTGTTTATTTTAGATTGCGTTCAGCAATTTCAATAGCTTTGGTTATCATGTGACCGCAGTTTCTTGACGAAACATCGCCCCAGCCTGAATTTTTTACCGTGTCATATACTCCCAATTCTTTTGCTATCTCATACTTAAGTGCCTCTGACATTTTTGCCATAATAAATTATCTCCGTTTAACTTTTTGCAAGTAGCTTATTCAGCCTCACTTGCACTATTATTATCTGTCAAACGCAAAACTTTATTATATGAATTTTCAGGTAATTTTAATTCAAACCAAAAATCAGAACCAACGCCAATTGTGCTCTCAATACCAAAATCAGCACCGTGAGCCTTCAATATTTTCTTTACAATAGAAAGCCCCAATCCTGTTCCTATATGTGAGCGAATATGATTTTTGGCACGGTAGTATCTATCCCATATATTAGCAAGTTCTTCTCTCGGTATTCCTTCTCCCGTGTCAATTACCTCGATTTTGGCACTATCAAACTTTTGTGTAATACGTACAGTTATTTTCTTATCTTCGCCGGTATAGTTTATTGCATTACTTAAAAGATTATATATAACCTGCACGATTCGGGATTCATCACCCACAACGTACACATGCTCGGGCGCTTCAAGAATAAAATTATATCCTTGTTGCGTCATTACAGAAAAGCGTTCCAGAACGTTTTGCACCGTACGCGAAATATCGAACACCTTAATTTCAAAGCTTTCATTTTCTGTTTTTTCAATCCTTGAAAGCTCTAAAATATCGTTTACAAGCAACGATAATCTATCAGTTTCATCAATAATTACCTGCAGATTTTTTTCGCGTTTTTCTTTATTTTCTCCCGAAATGTCACGTATCATTTCAGCATACATCTTTATCATTGTAAGCGGTGTACGTAAATCGTGAGAAACGTTTGCCAAAAGCTCTCGCCTGAATTCTGCCGATTTAGATAATTCCTTCGATGCATAATTAAGCGCTTTTGAAAGATCAGAAATCTCATAAAAAGCTTCTTCGCATTCAAAATCAACGTCAAGATTACCAAATGCCAGTTCTCGTGCCGAGCTTGTAAGCTTTTCAACAGGCCTTGAGAACCTTCGTGCAATAACGTACGCAATGATCGCAGCCATAATAAGCGCAATCAACGTTATTATTATAAACTGCCTTTGAACAACCGCAACAACAGGATTTATGGGTTGCAGAAACGACAGCACAAAGAAATATGCGCCCGTTGCATCAATTTTACTGTTTATCTGGGCATACGCACCATAGAAAATAGCGTGACTATCGTTATTTTTATTTTCAACACGATAGTAAACCTCATTATTTTTACTTTGTGCTATTGCTTCATGAAGATTGCCGAGCGTTTTACCGTAGTTATTCAAATCATCAAGACGCTGACGGTCCATTTTCCCCATATCGTCATATGCATTAATAACGTATCCGTTACGGTCGGTAATTACAATAACAATGTTGTTCTCCATCGCACGTTCAGCAACCGTTTCCTCATCAAGATACCCTCTTTTATAATCAGAAACTATTTCACGCGCGTTATTTATTGTTTCCCTAGCCATTGCACCTACATAGTAGTACTGAAAAAATGCAATTTGCAAAAGCCAAATAATAATTAATAAAAGAACGGCAAAAATACAGAAGTATTCCCATATTTTAAGCTTAACGCCGTGCTTATTCTTCCGTTTCAAAAATATAACCTACCCCTCGAACTGTGGAAATTAAATCACGATACGGTTCAATACTGTTTCTTAACATCTTAATATGTGTATCAACCGTTCTGTCGTCGCCAAAAAACTCATATCCCCACACCTCAGAAAGCAGCTGATTTCTCGAAAGTGCTATATTCTTATTCTTAATCATAAAAGTAAGCAGATCGTATTCCTTGGGTGTAAGCTCAATTCTTTTACCGTCTATGTACACCTTACGTGCAGAAACATCAATATCTATACCCTTTATAATGATATGCTTATTTTCCGTTACGTTAACGCTTGCTTCGCGGCGTGACACGATAACGTTAATTCTTGCCATAACCTCTTTAGGTGAAAAAGGCTTAACAACGTAATCATCTATTCCCAATTCAAAACCAAACAATTTATCATATTCTTCGCCGCGTGCAGAAAGCATTAAAACAGGAATATCTTTACTCTTTCTTATTTCCTTACAAGCTGAGAAACCATCAAGCCGAGGCATCATAATGTCCATAATTATGACGTCATAATCATTTTGCTTGCATTTATTGACAGCATCCATTCCATCAACTGCTTCAGTTACAGTATGACCTTCAAATTCAGCATACTCTCTTAAACCGATTCTTATATTTTCTTCATCATCAACAATAAGTACTCTTGCCATAAAGTTCTTCCTCCTTAATATGTTATATGCGCAACTTTATTCCTTTATTATATATTACTACTTGATTGTGAAAGCTTAATGATAGATTTGTTTATCATTGAAAATATTTTATCACATTTACGAAATAAAATAAACAAAAATTTTTTTAAGAAAATGTTTGACAAAATCGAAAGGTTGTTATATACTATGTTTGTTGCTTGAAAATGACTATAAAATGTGTGTGTAGCTCAGCTGGATAGAGTGACTGGCTACGAACCAGTAGGTCGGGGGTTCGAGTCCCTCCACGCACACCAACGAGCAATGCTCTAAATTTTTTATCATCCTTAAAAGGAGGTGGCATTCATGGCAAAGTATTGCGAAATTTGCCAGAAGGGCGTTATGTCCGGCAACCAGGTAAGCCATTCAAACCGTCGCACAAGAACATACTGGGCACCCAATGTTCAGAAAGTAAGAGCTATTGTTGATGGCTCACCCAAGCAGATTTGCGTATGCACTCGTTGCCTTCGTTCAGGTAAGGTTACAAGAG
>JAZQTV010000028.1:0-1974 GCA_045630945.1 Clostridia bacterium | reverse complement strand
TATTCAATATTTTGTATTTGCTCACGCAATTTTTCAATTTCACCCTTCGCGGTAACAACAAGCTTTGCAATATCAGCATTAACAGATTTTGAACCGATAGTATTTATTTCTCTGTTAAGCTCCTGAATAAAGAAATCAAGTTTTCTTCCCATCTCACCTTCGCAAGCCATATATGCAAGCATATTATTTACGTGGGTTTCCAACCTTACAAGTTCTTCATCAATTGCAATTTTATCTGCGTAAATTGCAACCTCCTGATAAAGTCTTTGCTCATCAAGTTTATTATCTCCAAGCAAGTCTTCAAGGCGCTTTTGCAATCTATCAGCATAGTCCTTAAGATTACCTTGGGATATCTTTTCAATCTCCTTTGATGTTTCAAGAATCGTCCTAAGCTTTGCTTTAAGATCCTCGCCTATCTTTTCGCCTTCTGTTGCACGTGTTGTATTAAGTTTAAACGCGGCAATTTCAAGTGTTTGAAGTAAAAGTGCTAAAACTGCCTCATTATCTTCATCACACTGTGTAACCGTAAGCACGTCGGGCAGTCTTGCAACGTCAGAAACACGAATATTATTTTCAAAACCCATACCGCTGATTTCTTCAAACGCATTTGCATACTGCATAACAAGTGCGCGATCAACCATAATCTGCTTTGAATCCTCACGTGTATTGTGATACGTTATATTAACCTCAACGTGACCGCGTGCAATATAATTTGAAATTGCTTTTCTTATTGCATCCTCTGCATACATCAAAACACGCGGCATACGGATATTTATATCAAGGAACCTATGATTGACTGTTTTTAACTCAATCGTTACCTCACGTCCATCGAAAGCAACCGTTGCGCTTCCGTAGCCTGTCATACTGTTCAACTTATTCTTCCTCCACAAAAAACTATTTCAGTATATTTTAACACATATTAAGTCATTTTTCAAGCATTTTATACGTTAATTAGGCTAATGAATTTTTCTTCATCAATAATCTCTATCCCTAATTTTTTTGCCTTATCAAGCTTGCTTCCTGCCTTTTCGCCCACAACAAGAATATCTGTTTTTTTGCTTACAGAGCTTTGCACCTCG
Organism: Clostridia bacterium; assembly: GCA_045630945.1. Taxonomy (GTDB): domain Bacteria; phylum Bacillota; class Clostridia; order Christensenellales; family QALW01; genus UMGS1322. The sequence continues at coordinate 895 of JAZQTV010000028.1, read as the reverse complement.
CCGCCTAACTTAATAATAATATCGCCTGCTTCATCGCGTGTCATTTTTTCCAATTTACCGGTAAGAACAACGCCTTTGCCGCTAAAATAGCTATCGACCGTATTGATCGTTTCATCCTCGGGAACAACACCCTTACCGATTAACGCATCAATTAAGCCGCACTCACTATCAAGAAAATCAACAATACTTTCTGCAACAATATCACCGATATCATCAATAAGAGTAAGTGTTTCTTTATCGGCACCTCTAAAGTTTTCTAACGAAACAAACCGTTTTGCAAGATCACGAGCCGTTTTTGCGCCAACGTTAGGAATTCCCAATGCATATATAAACGAGGACAGGTTAATGTTTTTGCTTTTTTCAATTGCTTCAAGAAGATTTTGTGCTTTTTTCTCCTGCCAGCCGTCTAAATTAACAAGCTCATTAAAATTCAAGCTATACAAATCCGATACGTCCTTAATTTCAAACGCATCAACAAGTTGCACTGCAGTCTTATCACTTAAAGATTCAATATCCATAGCATCCCTTGATGCAAAATGCGCAATTTTAGCAACAATCTGCGGCTTGCAGTCCTTTTTATTCGGACAAAAAAGAAGCATTCCACGTTCTTCAAGTAAAGATCCGCAAGCAGGACAAATGGTCGGTATTTCTATTTCTTCCCCAACCTGCGTTTCATCCACAACACCCATAATTTCGGGTATAACGTCATTAGATCTACGCACCCACACGTCAACATTCAACTTAACCTTCTTGCGCAGAATATCCCATTTATTGTTAAGCGTCGCTCTTTTTACAGTTGCACCGCCTATATCAACAGCCTCAAGTTCAGCAGTGGGTGTTACCTTACCGGTTCTACCAACATCCCAAACAACGTAAGTCGGATCGTAGCCATGTC
>JAZQTV010000027.1:0-2412 GCA_045630945.1 Clostridia bacterium | reverse complement strand
TTTGTTAATATTTTTAAGCGTTCAAGGCTTTCAGCATTGCTTGTATCGGTAAGAAGAAAACAGTAGGACTTTAATTCACCTCTACCAACTCTTCCGCGAAGCTGATGTAACTGCGCAAGACCAAACCGCTCAGCGCCATATATAACCATAATTGTAGCATTTTTTACATTTACGCCAACTTCAATAACCGTGGTAGATATTAACGCCTTTATATCGCCTTTAACAAAGCCTTCCATTGCGGCATTTTTTTCTTCCGCACTCATTTTTCCGTGCAAAAGCTCAATCGGAACGTCACAAAAAACACCGCTTGAAAGTTCTTCATATAAGCCTTCTGCCGAAACAGAAGTGCTTTCTTCGTTTTCCTCAATCAAAGGACAAACAAAATACGCTTGTCTTCCCGCTAAAAGCTGCTCTTTTATATACTTAAACATATCTGCTTCACGTAATTTTGAAATAACGGAAGTAGATACACGTTGTCTGCCTGCGGGCAATTCATCAATAACGGATATATCAAGATCGCCGAACACTATAAGCGAAAGAGTTCGCGGTATAGGCGTTGCCGACATTACTAACGTATGCGGAGAATTCCCCTTTGAAAAAAGTTTTGCACGTTGCGCAACACCAAAGCGATGCTGTTCATCAGTTATAACCATCAAAAGATTGTTATATTCAACATTCTTTTGAATAAGCGCATTTGTGCCTACAATATATCTTGCCGTTCCGTTCTTTATTTTCTCAAGCGTTTCCTTTTTTTGCGCACTTGTAATGGAGCTTGATAAAAACGCAACGTTTTCCTCGCCAAACATTTCGGCAAGTTGAATATAATGCTGTCTTGCAAGTATATCAGTAGGTGCCATCAACGCGGCTTGTCCACCGTTTAAAACAGCAAAAAGCATAGCAATAAAGGCAATAACGGTCTTTCCGCAACCAACGTCACCTTGAACAAGCCTGTTCATTGCCTTACCACTTACTACGTCATTATATATCTCTTTTATGCAGACTTTTTGTTTACCCGTAAGCTTATAAGATAAACGTTCAACAAATTTTTTAACCTCTTCCTCGGGTATATTAAATATCCTACCTGCTTCGATTTCATTTTGCTTCTTTTTGAGCTTGATATATAGCTGAATATTTATAAGCTCTTCAAAGCAAAGTCTGCGCCTTGCTTTTAATAACGCCTGTTCGTTTTCAGGAAAATGAATATTTTTAAGCGCATAACGTCTTTGGCAAAGATTATGTTCTTTTTGAAATTTTTCATCAAAAACTTCAAGGTCATTTTCTAGTAAAAAATCAATTGCCTGCTTTATTAACCCACGCATAGTTTTTTGGTTTATACCGCACGATGCAGGCAAACGGTATACCGGAGTTATATTAAGCTCATTTTCATCCTCAGAAATAGGATTCATCAAACGCCTTCTGCCCTGTTTTATTTGTATACTTCCATATAAATAAATATCGGTATTTTCTTCAATATTCTTTGCTACGTATGGTTGATTAAACCATATTGCCTGCGCACGACCTGACACGTCTTCAATCTCACAGGTTGTTATGCTGAAATTTTTTCTTGGATATTTAACAACAGGCTTTTGAACACACCTAACCTTAAAAAGCGACGGAGTATCAACTGCCGCCGCATTAAGCTTAGAAATAACCGTAAGATCCATATACCTTACAGGAAGATACGCAATAAGATCTTCAACAGAAAAAATATCAAGTTTATTAAGTGCTTCAATCCTTTTGGGTCCAACACCCTTTAAAACATCAAGTAACATAACAATAATTATATCCTTACGAAACGATGATTTCCGAGACAATCACAAAAATATACTGCTTTACCACCTTGATTTTTAACAGTAAAGCTTTGTTTAAGCCTTGGCATTGATGCTGTACGAACAGAATAATCCTCCGTAATAAACATACCGTCCTCTATCCGCCCTACTGCAACGTACGTCAAATATTGTAAGCCATCAGAATAACGGGGTAAATCAACACCTACATCTAACGTTCTGTATGCATCAAAGGTCACGGTAATGTTATCTTCATTAACATACTTATGAAGCGTTATTCCCGCTTTATCATCAGCCACAGATGTATGGAATATTGTAACGTCAACGTTGTTTCTTGCAGTTAACCTGCGTCTGAACGTCAACAAACTTAACGAAGCCTTATCAACACCAACGTACTGCCTTCCGTTATTTATTGCACTTATAAGCGTTGTGCCGCTTCCTGCGAACAAATCGCACACTATATCACCTTTATCTGAGCAGGAGCGAATTATTCTATCAAGAAGCTCTAAGGGCTTTTGTGTACCAAACCCCGTACGTTCGGGATGCTTTTGCTGAAGGTGTGGTATCTCCCAAACGTCGTCATAAGATACAATATCGTCCTCGTAATATTTATATTCTTTTCCAT
>JAZQTV010000026.1:0-7860 GCA_045630945.1 Clostridia bacterium | reverse complement strand
GCATAATCAACCATTTCTTCTAAAACGTCAAGAATATTATCCGGAACGTCAACTGCCCCCTCATACATTGAATCCACTTTAAAAAGTGACATAAGTCTATTACGAACAAGCGGTGCATCAACGCTTTCGCATATGCCTTTTTGTACGGCAAACTGTGTGCAAATTTCAATTAACTTTTTAATATCGTTCATTTTCTTCGGCCTCCAAATTAATATGTATATATAATAATTTATTTAATATTATTTGTCAATTAAATGAGTTAATTTTTGAAAATCGTTTAATAAAATTGTTGTTTTTTACATAATATCGTGTTATACTATAAAAAATATTTGGAGGAATAAAATACAATGAAATTTATTGACGACATCAAAAACACAAAGGTTCTTAAGAAGGTATACGGTGAAAACGCAAAGTTGCAGCTTGAGCGTTACGAGAAAATACAAGATAAATTTGAAGAGATTTTTGGAAAAGGCGACATAATGTTCTTCTCAACCTCGGGCAGAAGCGAAATTATAGGAAATCACACCGACCACAACCACGGTTGCGTTATGGCTGCAGGTATAAACCTTGATGCAGTTGCTGCCGTAAGTAAAACGGATAACAACGTTGTACGCATTATTTCGGAAGGATATGCTGACGAAAACGTAATTGATCTTTCGGATCTTACTATGCAGATTTCAGAAAGAGGTACCACAAAATCACTTATTCGCGGTATTGCATATCACATGAAGGAAGATCTTAATATGAATATCGGTGGATTTAACGCTTACGTTCAAAGTGACGTGTTGCGTGGAAGCGGTCTTTCATCATCTGCCGCAATCGAGGTTTTAATTTACACAATATTCAACTATCTTTATAATGACGGCGCACTTGATAACGTAGAAGGTGCAAAAACAAGCCAGTGGGCAGAAAATAACTTCTTCGGCAAGCCCTGCGGTTTAATGGACCAAACTGCTTGTGCATTAGGTAAGCTTGTATTTATCGACTTTAACGATCCTTCAAAGCCCATTATCGAGGGCATTGATTTTGACTTTAAAAAGTACGGTTATTCCATAATAATTACTGACGTTCACGCTGACCACGCTGATCTTACACAGGAATATGCCGCAATCACGGAAGAAATGCGTTCAGTTGCAAAATTCTTCGGCAAAGAGGTTCTTCGTGACGTAAACGAAAGCCATTTCTACAATAGCTTAAGCAATCTGCGTGAGGTTGTATCCGACCGTGCATTAATGCGTGCAATCCATTTCTACGAAGAAAACAAGCGCGTTCTTAAGGCAGTTGAAGCAGTAAAACAGAATAATATTTCTTCGTTCTTTAAATGCATAAACGAATCCGGTGAATCAAGCTGGAAGCTTTTACAAAACACACACGCAACAGGAAGCACTGCACAGGCAATGACCCTTGCACTTGCAATCTCATCAAAGCTTCTTGACGGTGAAGGTGCATGCCGCGTTCACGGCGGCGGCTTCGGTGGAACCATTCTTGCTTTTGTTCCTGAAAAAATTGAGAAGTTCTACGTTGAAGAAATGGAAAAGATATTTGGCGAAAATGCTTGTGTTGAACTTTCGATCAGACCTTTAGGAACAACCAATGTTGAAATTAAGGGATAAAATTTATTCTGCTTTAATTGCCGGCATACTGTGCATTATTATTCTATTTTCTGCCGCAATTATATTTAACGTAAATATCTTTGAACATAATCCTTATGATAGCTACACAAGGCAAGCACTTGCCTGGAGAGAGGGAAGAACATATCTTAATGACGATCCTGAAAGTTTAAGCTATCTTGAGCTTGCAATATACGAAGATAAATATTACGTAAGCTTTCCGCCTGTGCCCACCTTTGTTGAATTGGTTTTATCGTTTTTCTTTGGTCAAAACACCCCAAACCAATTTATGCTATACATGTACACAATCATATCGTGTATGGCGTTAACGCTTCTTTTTAATAAAAAACATAACGTATATTTATCCGTTATACTTGGCTTAACGGCAACGTTAGGCTCAAATCTTCCGTCACTCGTTGCATTTGGCGGTGTCTGGCACGAAGCGCAATGTCTTTCGTTTATGCTTTGCTCGCTCGCAGTACTGTTCATTACGTCCAATAAAAAAGTGCTTCAAGGATTATCCTTGTTTTTTGCCGCACTTGCGGTTGGTTGCAGACCATTCACAGTAATTTTTATACCGTTTTTATTGTACGTTCTATATAAAAAGAATGCAAATAATGAAAGCGGTGAGCCCGAAAAACTCGGTTTAATTAAATCATTAAGGTTATTCGTGCCGTATCTTATAGCACCGGCAATGGTTGCACTTTTGTTAATGATTTATAACATAATGCGATTTGGCAATCCGCTTGAATTCGGTCATAATTATTTACCCGAATTTTTACGCGAAGAAAACGGGCAGTTTCACTTATCATATATATTGGATAACCTTATCCAAGCAATTAAGCTTCCGTTTGAATTTATTCCCGAATTTAAATTAAGTATTGATACGTTTTCTGCAAACATATTTTACGTTTTTAACCCCATAATAGCCGTTTTTTTATATTTTAATATGCGTTCTGTTTTTAATGACGTAAATTTATGGGACATTACGTGGATATTTGCAGTTATAACGTTTATTTTGGTTACTTGTATGCATAAAACGTTGGGCGGATTTCAATTTGGTGCAAGGTACTTTATTGATTTTATTCCGTATATTTCCTTTTATATTGCTTACAAAAATATCAATGCAAAGCGGGGAAGTGTTGTGCTTACCTTCGTTTGCTTGTTCGGTGTAGCGCTAAATATTTACGGCATCACAACGGTTATATAAGAAAAAAAGACGCAGAAAAACTGCGTCTTTAATCTTTAAATTTCATTTATATACGTACTGCGGTATTCGTACGGCGTCATACCAAAGCATTGCTTAAATACTCGGTTAAAGCTTCTTGACGATGTAAAACCACTGTCAAAAGCGCATTGTATAATGTTGTTATCACTGATTTTCAACAAATAGCACGCATGGTTTAATCTATAATTGCTTACGTAGTTATTAAACGACATTCCTACTGAATTTTTAAAGTATCTTGATAAATAAGAATAATTATAGCCAAGCTCTTCAGAAAGCGCAACCAGGGTACAATCACCATCAAAGCTTTTTTCAACAAAATCGAACATCTTATGAAGCAAGCTCTTTTTATCTACATTTGTTTTTGAATAGGTGGCAAATCTATTAAAATTATCACATATAAGATACAAAACACCCTTATTAAATATTTCGGTAGAATTATCTTTCATCTTAAAAAACAGTTCTAATGTTTCACTGTCAAGAACAAATTTGTTATCGTTGGGTATCTTGTCATTGACAATCTTAGAATAGGATTTAACAAATTCGGGAGAAAAAATGCAAAGAGTGTGTTTGCTGTTTTCAGATTCCAAGGAATGCACCTGATTAGGAAACACAAGAACACTTTCGCCGCCGTGTAGAGTAAATGATTTTCCGTCTATCGTAACATCCATACATCCGTGATGTAAATATATAAACTCATAGCACTGATGGATATGCGTAGGGAAGGAGAAGTTCTCATTTTCTTCTATTTTAATATGGTTCGGTGAACCTATATGTTCTTGTTGATAAAACATAAAAATACTCCAAAAGTAAATTATTGTCTATATATTATACTGTTTTATACTTGAAAAGTCAAACAAAATAAACTATACTGTTTTATGCTTAAAGAGTAAAACTTGTTATTCTTTTTAATTGAGGTGATATTATTGAGTTATTATATCGGTATAGATTTAGGTACTTCTTCATTAAAAGCATTACTTACAGACAACTACGGAAATATTATAAACGAGGTTGTTCGTGAATATAACGTTTATTATCCTAACCCAACGTGGAGCGAACAACATCCGTCAGATTGGTGGAATGCCTTGATTTCAGGCGTTAAAGAGCTTGTTTGCGGTTATGATGCATCAAGCATCAAGGCGCTCGGTATTGGTGGGCAAATGCACGGTCTTGTAGCTTTAGATGAAAGCGACAACGTTATTCGCCCCGCTATATTATGGAACGACGCGCGTACAAGCGCCGAAACAGAATATCTTAATAAGGTTATTGGCAAAAGTAAGCTTTCAGAATTAACTGCAAATATTGCTTATGCAGGCTTTACTGCTCCTAAAATTTTGTGGATGAAGAATAATGAGCCTGAAAATTTTATGCGTTTAAAGAAAATAATGTTACCCAAGGACTATTTAAACTACCGTATTACCGGTGTTCATTCAACGGATTATTCTGATGCTTCTGGGATGTTGCTTCTTGATGTTAAGAATAAGTGCTGGTCATCAGAAATGCTTCAAATATGCGGTATAAGTGACGATATTATGCCTAAGCTTTATGAAAGTTATGAGGTTATAGGTAAAATTTTACCTAACATTGCAGAAGAATTAGGATTAACAAAAGATACGGTTATTGTTGCCGGTGCAGGCGATAATGCGGCAGCCGCAATTAGTACCGCTACCGTTGCAAACGGAAAGTGTAATATATCATTAGGAACATCAGGAACTGTCTTTATATCATCAGATACGTTTTCCGTTGATGAAAACAATTCACTGCATTCTTTCTGTCATTCTAACGGAAAATTTCATCTTATGGCATGCATTCTGTCAGCGGCATCGTGCAATAAATGGTTTAGCAGCGATATACTTAATATAAAAGATTACGACGACTTGCAAAAAAACATTACCGATAAAATGCTTGGAAATAACGACGTGTATTTTTTACCATATTTAATGGGTGAAAGAAGTCCAATTAACGATACTGATGCAAGAGGAACGTTTACGGGCATTCGCATTGATACAACGCGTTACGATATGCTTCAAGCCGTTTTAGAGGGCGTTGCATTCGCAATAAAGGACAATATTGAGATTGCTAAAGAGTTAGGCATAAAAATTGAAAGCAGTTCTATATGCGGTGGCGGTGCTAAATCTGAATTATGGAAAAAAATAATGTGTAACGTTTTGAATATACCGCTTTACACACAGAAAACAGAGCAAGGACCTTCATACGGAGCGGCAATGCTTGCAATGGTTGGTGCAGGTGAATATAACAGCGTACAAGAATGCTGCGAAAAACTTATTAAGACAGAATCCTCAATATATCCCGATAAAGATATTTCGGAACGTTATAAGAAAAAATACGAAAAATTTAAGGTTATATATCCTCAAATGAAAAACATATTTAAAGCACTTAAGGAGAACTAAAAAAATGAGTGAAATATTTAAAAACATTCAAAAAATACAGTACGAGGGCAAGAATAGCACAAACCCATTTGCATATAAGTACTATGATGCTGAACGTGAAATAATGGGCAAAAAAATGAAAGATCACCTTCCTTTTGCAATGGCTTGGTGGCATAATCTGTGCGCGGCAGGTACAGATATGTTCGGCAGAGATACTGCAGATAAATCATTCGGTACAGAAAAAGGCACTATGGAGCACGCGAAAGCAAAGGTTGATGCAGGCTTTGAATTTATGCAAAAGCTTGGTGTTGAATATTTCTGCTTTCACGACGTTGATTTAGTTCCTGAAGCTGATGATATAAAAGAAACAAACAAGCGTCTTGACGAAATTTCTGATTATATTTTAGAAAAAATGAACGCAACGGGCATAAAATGCTTGTGGGGAACTGCAAATATGTTTTCAAACCCACGTTTCATGAACGGTGCAGGCTCAACAAATTCTGCTGACGTTTTCTGTTTTGCGGCGGCACAGATTAAAAAAGCATTAGATTTAACCGTTAAATTCAACGGCAAAGGATACGTATTTTGGGGTGGACGTGAAGGCTACGAAATCCTCTTAAATACTGATGTGAAATTTGAGCAGACAAACATTGCGCGCTTAATGAGATTGGCAGTAGAATACGGTCGTTCAATAGGATTTAAGGGTGATTTCTACATTGAACCCAAGCCTAAGGAGCCGATGAAACACCAATATGATTTTGATGCGGCAACTGCAATCGGATTTTTAAAGGAATACGGTCTTAATAAAGACTTTAAGCTTAATATTGAAGCAAATCACGCTACACTTGCAGGTCACACCTTCCAACACGAATTGCGTATTTCAGCAATCAACGGAATGTTAGGCTCAATTGATGCAAACCAAGGTGATTTATTGCTTGGTTGGGATACCGATGAATTCCCGTCAAACGTATATGAAGCTACAATGTGTATGTACGAAGTATTAAAAGCAGGCGGTTTAACGGGCGGCTTCAATTTTGATGCAAAAACCCGCCGTCCAAGCTATACTGCCGAAGATATGTTCTATGCATACATCCTTGCAATTGATACATATGCGCTTGGTTTAATTAAGGCCGCTGAAATTATTGAAGACGGAAGAATTGATAATTTCATTAAAGAACGCTACGCATCATTTGAAAGCAAAATAGGAAAGAAGATCGTAAATAACGAGGTAACACTTACAGAGCTTAGCGAATATGCAGAAAAAATGTCTGCACCAAAACTTCCTATAAGCGGAAGACAAGAATATTTGCAAGGTATCTTAAACGAGATAATTTTTAAATAAATAAAACGGAGTGATTTCACTCCGTTTTCTTTATTCTTCAAACGTAAACTTTTCCCATGGAATATTAACAGGCTTCTTTTGCGTAATAATTTCATCAATATGCATAAGAAGGGGAAATTCACTTATATCAACAAGACCGTTTTCAGCCTTCTTTTTAATGGCTCTTGCTACACGCTCAGCAACAACAAGTGATTCAAGGGTTACGCCCTTAAGTTCTGCCTTAGCTTCATCAATATTAAGCCCTCTGCCTAAAAGAATGCCAACAAGGCGTGTTCTTCCGCCGTATACGGTAACGTAAAGATCGCCTGCACCAAGCACCAGATTATCAAAATCACCTGCGCCTTGAATTAACAAGAGCTTGCGCATTTCTCTTACCGCCTGACCGAATACTGCCGCCTGTGAATTGTAATGCAATTCGCTATCAAGACCAAATGCCTTCTGATTTAAACCGATAGTAAGAGCAATACCTAATGCATATCCGTTCTTAAGTGCAACGGCACTTTCAACACCCGTTATATCGGTAGAAAGGCTTATATGGTAATAATCTGTCGCCATTGCGTTTTTAATCATCTTTAAAATTGAAATATCTCTTCCGCAGAACGTTACCTCGGTTTGATCATGCGCTACAAGCTCATAGCTTGTGCAAGGGCCGCCGATAGCGTTTAAGGGAATGTTTTTACCTAATTCATCAAGCTTTTTCTGCCAGATATCAAGATAGGTGAGAAGTGTTCCATCACAAGTATCCATAAGACCCTTTGTAACCGAAATTACAGGAACGTTTTCATTAAGAACGGGAAAAATTTCATTACAGAACCATTCAACACCAAAGCTGCTTACACCGCAAATAATAAAGTCAGCACCGTCGATAGCTTTATTTAATTCTTCAATCTGATAATATTTCACACCGTTCGGGAAGGCTTTATTAAACTTAAGATGTTGATTGTTTACTTTGCAATTCTCGATTATTTCTCTATCAAGATGTGTACCAACAAGGCGAACCTCATTGCCGTTTTCTCTTGCGGGAAATGCCAACGCAGAACCCATCATACCTGCACCGATAATTGTTATTGTTTTCATATTATTACTTCCTTTCAAAAGATGTATTAATTATATATATAAAACTTGTCGTTGTCAATTGATATAGTAAAAGCGAGGTGAATCTTCACCTCGCTTTTGTAATCAATTATTTTTACAATAAACTTCTATTCCGTTCTTGTTTATTTCGTTTAACACATCAGAAAATGTGAATTCAAATTCTTCTTTGATGTGTTTGTTTTTAACACCGCGATAAGC
>JAZQTV010000025.1:0-5169 GCA_045630945.1 Clostridia bacterium | reverse complement strand
GGCGGTACAGGCTATGCAAAGTGCGGCGGTAACTATGCAGCAAGTCTTCGTGCGGGCGAAAAGGCTGAGAAAGCGGGTTATACACAGGTTCTTTGGCTTGATGGTGTACACAGAAAGTACATCGAAGAGGTTGGTAGTATGAACGTTATGTTCAAAATCAACGGTAAGATAATTACTCCCGAGCTTACAGGCTCCGTTCTTCCCGGTATTACAAGAAAATCTTGTATTGAGCTTCTTAAGGAGTGGGGATACGAGGTTGAAGAGCGTCTTTTCTCAGTTGATGAGCTGTTCGAGGCAGCTGAAAACGGCACACTTGAGGAAGCATGGGGAACAGGTACTGCGGCAGTTGTTTCGCCTATCGGTCAGCTTTTCTATAACGGCAAAGCATATACCGTTTCAAACAACCTTATCGGTGAGGTTACACAGAAGCTTTACGATAACCTTACGGGTATTCAGTGGGGTAAGGTTGAAGATAAGTACGGTTGGATAGAAAAGGTTTGCAATGGCTGATTATAAAAGAGTATATATTCTTGCAGGCCATTACGGTAGTGGAAAAACAAACGTTGCTGTAAATCTTGCCCTTAAAATGAAGAACGATGGGTTAGATGTAAAAATAGCAGACCTTGATATTGTTAATCCGTATTTCAGAACAAAGGATAGCTTAAAAACGCTGACAGAAGCAGGTGTTCAGCTTATTTCGCCTGCTTTTGCCAACACTAACGTTGATCTTCCTGCGTTGCCGCCTGAAGCATATAGCCTTGTTCAGCGTAACGATTATTACGCCGTGCTTGACGTTGGCGGTGATGACAGAGGCGCTTATGCACTTGGCAGATACGCACCTTATATTTTAGAAGAAAACAATTACGAAATGTGCTTTGTTTTTAATTGCTATCGTCCGCTTACGCGTACACCCGAAGAAGCAGTAGAGGTTATGCGCGAAATTGAAGCGGCTTGTAAAATTCCGTTTACTGCAATTATTAATAATTCAAACATCGGCAATGATACTGATGCCGAAACCATTAAAGCATCGTTTGAAAAAACAGAAAAGCTTTCACAGTTAACAGGTTTACCTGTGATATATACAAGCGTGAGGGAAGATATAAAGCTTGATAAGGAAAACAAGCTTCCTCTTAACTTACAGGAAAAGTATTTTGATATAAAGGAGAGTTAGTATGGCAAAGGTTACTTTTAAAACCGATTTATGCAAGGGTTGCGGTCTTTGTGTGGATGCGTGCCCCAAAAAGATTATTGCTTTGGCAAAAGACAAATTAAATGCGAAAGGTCATTCTCCGGCAGAGATTACCGATCAGGATAGCTGTATTGCTTGCGCATTCTGTGCAACAATGTGCCCCGATTGTGTAATTACCGTTGAAAAATGAGGTGAATAAAATGGCAGAAAAGGTATTAATGAAGGGTAATGAAGCAATCGCTGAAGCCGCTATCAAGGCAGGTTGCCGTCATTACTTCGGTTATCCCATTACTCCCCAAACCGAAATTGCGGCATATATGGCAAAAAGAATGCCCAAAATCGGCGGTATATTCCTTCAGGCAGAAAGTGAAGTTTCCGCTATCAATATGGTATACGGTGTAGCAGGTGCAGGCTTCAGGGTTATGACGTCCTCATCAAGCCCCGGAATTTCACTTAAACAGGAAGGTATTTCCTATATTGCAGGTGCTGATCTTCCTGCGCTTATCGTTAACGTTCAGCGTGGCGGCCCCGGTCTTGGCGGTATTCAGCCCTCACAGTCTGACTATTTTCAGGCAACGAAGGGTGGCGGACACGGTGATTATCGCTTGATAGTTCTTGCACCCGCTTCCGTACAGGAAATGGCTGACCTTACTGTTAAGGCATTTGATCTTTCAGATAAGTATAGGGTGCCCACAATGCTTCTTGCTGACGGTACAATGGGTCAGATGATGGAGCCGGTAGTGCTTCCTGAAATCGAAGAAAAGCCTGTTGATAAGCCTTGGGCTGTTCGCGGTACCAATATGGAAAGAAAGCACAACATTATCAATTCACTTTATCTTAAGCCCGAAATTCTTGAAAAGGTTAATTTTGAGCGTTATGAGAGATATAAGGAAATCGAAGCAAACGAGGTTATGTATGAGGAATACATGATGGATGATGCAGAATACTGCGTTGTTGCTTTCGGTATAGCCGCACGTGTTTCGAAGAATGCTGTTACAGCGGCAAGAAAAGCAGGCATTAAGGTTGGTCTTATCAGACCTATAACCTTGTGGCCTTTCCCCACAGAAGTGCTTAAGAAAGCCGCTGATCAGGTTAAGGGCTTCATATCTGTTGAGCTTTCAATGGGTCAGATGATTGAAGACGTTAAGCTTGCAACTGAATGCAAGAGACCTGTTGTGCTCTGCAACCGTTCCGGCGGTATGATTCCTTCGCCTGAGCAGGTATTGGAATCCATCGAAAATCTTGCAAAGGAGAATAAATAATGAAAGTATTTAATAAACCACATGCACTTACAGACGCACCTTTTCATTATTGCCCCGGTTGTACACACGGTATTATTCACCGCCTTGTAGCTGAAGCTATTGATGAGCTTCAGATTGAAGGAAAATGTGTTGGTGTTGCTCCTGTTGGTTGTGCTGTTATGGCATATGATTATTTTGCTTGTGATATGGTTGAGGCTGCACACGGAAGAGCACCTGCAATTGCAACAGGTCTTAAGCGTGCAATGCCCGAAAACATTATCTTTACGTATCAGGGTGACGGTGACCTTGCTTCTATCGGTATGGCAGAAACTGTTCATGCGGCAACAAGAAACGAGAATATTACCATTATCTTCGTAAATAATGCAATCTACGGTATGACTGGTGGTCAGATGGCGCCTACGTCACTTCCCGGACAGGTTACACAGACATCTCCTTACGGTAGAGACCTCAACAATCAGGGATATCCCATCAAGGTAAGTGAGCTTCTTTCTTCGCTTGACGGTCCTGAGTACATTGAGCGCGTAGCAGTTAATAACGTTAAGAACGTTAGAAATGCAAAAAAAGCAATCTTAAAGGCGTTTAAAAATCAGGTTGAAGGCAAAGGCTTCTCTCTTATCGAGGTTGTTTCCTCTTGTCCTACAAACTGGGGTATGACACCTTCAAAGGCACTTAATTGGCTCGAAGAAAATATGCTTCCTTATTATCCCTTAGGCGTATATAAGGATAGAAGCGCTGCAAAGAAGGAGGACTAATAGTATGACTACACAAATTCTTATTGCAGGATTTGGCGGACAGGGTGTTTTGTTCGCTGGCAAATTTATTGCATATAAAGGTCTTATTGAAGATAAAGAGGTAAGCTGGTTACCTTCATACGGTCCCGAAATGCGTGGCGGTACAGCTAACTGCAGTATCATTTTAAGTGATGAACCCGTAGGTTCGCCTATTGTTTCAAATCCCGACGTGCTTATTGCAATGAACCTTCCTTCACTTGATAAGTATGAAAATGAAGCTGTTAAGGGTTCAAAGATTCTTGTTGACAGCACACTTATCGACCGCAAGGTTGTACGTACCGACGTTGATGCGTACTATATTCCTGCAACACAGATGGCAATCGATGCGGGTGTTCCCACACTTGCAAATATGATTCTTGTAGGGAAAATGCTTAAGGAAACAGGTCTTTTCTCCTTTGAGAATATGATTGACACAGTAAAGAAAATGGTTTCTGCAAAGCGTCCTGAGCTTGTTGAAATGAATATGAAAGCTCTCGAAGCAGGATATAACTACGAAGGTTAAATAAAAAAAGCCGCATATGCGGCTTTTTTAGTTTTTGGACGTATTACCGAAGCGGCAATGATTGCTCGATGAATCGGTTGTAAATTCATTAAGAAAAGCGGAAGGATCATCGTAGGTTGCAATAAAGCCACCGTGTGTAAGGTCGTAATTACCTGCTTTACGTTCGTTTAAATATTCAGTCCAATCCATTGCAACAATATCAAGCGTTATACCAAGAATTTCAAGGTCAGATTTAAGTGCTTGCGCAATAAGATGATTCGTATTGTTATTTACCATAATATACTTTAAATAAACCGGTGTTGTTACGGCAACACGACCGCTTCCGTCAATACTGATGCCGCCTGCCTTTAAATAATTTGTTGCGGCTTCAAGGGCATCAAATCGCTTATCACTTATAAAGTGCTCGTTAAAATATGCATTTGCCGTTAAGTCGGGCTTAAAACTGTTTCCGTTACCATCACTTATTCCCATGGGAATAAGTGAATTTGCGGCAGTTTGATTTTTGTTTGCAACGTTTTTGCCAAGATAGTAGCGGTCTATAAGCGCATTTATTGCAAGACGTATGGAAGTTGCTTCTTCTGAGGTCCTGTTCTTAAATACGTCGCTTTGCGTATTAAACGAAATATAGGTGGTGCTAAAAAGCTGAACGCTTCGCATTTCGGATTTATCGGTGTGCGAAGAAATTGCATCAGGATGCAGGCTATCTACAAAATCTATCTTGTTATATTTAAAATCGTTATAGGTGCCTAAATCCTCTTGTGCAAAAACAAACTTAATTTTTTCTATGTTTACATTGTGCTTGTTGTGGTAATACGGATTCTTTTCATAAGTCATTGACTTTCCGTGATCCCACGATACGCACTTGAATGGACCGTTAGATACAAAGCCGGGGCGCTCGCACCAAATTTGATCGTCGGAATATCTTTCAACCTCACTTTGCTTTACGGGGAAGAAGGTAGGCGAAGCTAAAAGGCTTTCGATGTATGCGCAGGGTTTAATTAGCGTGAATTCAAGTGTAGTGTCATTTACTGCAATAACCTGCAAATTGTTAGGATATCCCTTGAATAAAGAAAAATGCTCTGAATAATCAGCATTACTGTTTGCTGTGCGCTTCCATGAATAAACAAAGTCATTTGCATTAAGAACAGAACCGTCAGACCATTTTGCATCACTTATAAGTGTAACGGTATAGGTAACGGAGCCGTCAGGCGCGGGGGAGGCTACGGTGTAACCTGTTGCAAGGTCGGGTAAGGTTTTTCCTTTGTCGTTGTAGGTATATAAACCTGCGAATGAATTAACCGCAATTGTCGCACCGTGCATAGAGCTATCAAAGGAAGGATCAAGCGTATAGGGCTCGTTCTGTAAGTTTACCGTAAGTACCGACGTGTTGTTTGAAAGCAACGCCTGATTAAAATATTTGTGACC
>JAZQTV010000024.1:0-6643 GCA_045630945.1 Clostridia bacterium | reverse complement strand
CCAAGTGCGATAACTGCTTCAGGCATGATGGGCTGTGTAAGCGGAATACCTGCGATAGCAAAGCTTGTTGCATATACGGGATGAGCATGTACTACTGAATTAACGTCAGGTCTCTGCTTATAAACACGCATGTGCATCTTGATTTCACTTGAGGGCTTGAAGCCGGGGTTAGCTTGAATAACCTGACCGTTAGCATCAACCTTACAAATGAATTCAGGGGTCATAAAGCCCTTGGAAACGCCTGTGGGTGTGCAAAGGAACTCATTGTCATTCAGCTTAACGGAAATGTTACCATCGTTAGCTGCAACCATGCCCTGGTTGTAAATTCTCTTGCCGATGTCGCAAATTTGTTTTTTGATCTCGTACTCTGTCATTGTATTTCTCTCCTTTTTATGTGATTACACATTTTTTATGCTTTAATTGTATCATAAACACAGAATTCCGTCAATAGAAAATGTTGGTTTTTGTGGTTTTTTGCCAACTTTTT
This sequence comes from Clostridia bacterium, assembly GCA_045630945.1. Taxonomy (GTDB): domain Bacteria; phylum Bacillota; class Clostridia; order Christensenellales; family QALW01; genus UMGS1322. The sequence goes on along the minus strand of JAZQTV010000024.1, from coordinate 6,156 downwards.
ACCGACTTTCTTCTGTTTTTAGACCTTATTTGGATATTTTAGCCGCATTAATTCTGCTTTTTTGCGTGTTTTTTCTGCTTTGGGGTCAAATTCTTCAAGGAACGTACGTAATTCGGCAACGCCCTCACCCGTTATACTTGAAAGATAGAATATCCTTTTTACCCCTGCAAGCTTCAGCCAACCCGTTACCCTGGGGATATTGGCTTTAGGTTTATCTATGCCTGTTACGATGCCTATAACCTCACGGTTACACATTCCCGTAATGTTTGGTGAAAACAAGCTGTACGGCTCATCAGCACTCATAAGAAGCCCTACGATATCCGATTCATAAACGTAAACCGCCACCGCACCGCCAAGATGCCTTTCCTGTATATATTCACCGGGAGTATCTATCATAAAGTGCCCGTTTTTAACGTCCTGCGTCTTTGCATAACGGATAGTATCGCCCTTAAGCGCCTGCGTAAGCGTTGTTTTTCCCGCACCGCTTCTTCCTATAAGTATAAGCTTGTTCATGTTTTGGTTATGGGGCAAACAGAAAAATTAAGTGTTTTTTCAGCGTACTCGTTTACCGCATAAACGGAAGCTTCAACCTGTGAAACCGTTCCCGTTACGATAAGCGTACCTGAAAACCTGTCAACAAAACCAAGCTCAACCCCCGAAGCCTTAGTAGCAAGGTCAGCGGCAATGATGGCGGTTTCAGCAGGACTCATAGTAATTATACCGATAGCGCCCGTATGCTCGTCCGCAGGATCAAGACCAAGTTTTTCATAAAGCTCAATATCAGGATTAGCAATGATATGCGAAAGCGTTATCTGCTTACCTGGAACCAATTCCTGTATTATTCTTGTTTTTCCTTCGTTTGTATCGTTGTAATTTGCCATAAAATACTCACTTTCGGGGCATTCACATACTACACCCCATTATTTCACTTACTATTGTATAATAAAACGTGCCCCATGTCAATACAAAAAACAGAAAAAAACAGTAATTTTTACCCAAAAACCCAAAGAATTTTTACACAAACCCAACAAAAAGTAGATTTTATTCGTTGTTTTGTACCAAAAACAAGAAAAAGCGGATTAAAAAATCCGCTTTTTTGTTACGTGAATAACGAACACCCCTGTTCCCTGAACTCGATTATCTTTTCTTCAAGTCTTTTTACGGGAACGTTAAACCGTTTTGAAAGGCATTCTATGCAAAGAAATTCTTCGGCGCCCCGATTTATCAATTTCTTTGTAAGACCTATTTCATTATACGTCAGGTCTTTTCCGCAAACGATGCACTGCATTCTTAATTACCTGTCAACTATGCGGCATCTGAACATCTCGCAGGTGTGGGGCTCAACATGTGTAACGTATACGTCATCAACATCGAACTCCTCGCCCGTCCATACGTTTTTACAAACAAGCTTTTTGCCTGCATCAACATCAATACCGATATCGGTAAGGTTCATTGTGCATCTGATTTTGCTATCGATAACGTTTACTATAAGCACGGCAATATCACCATTATCAAGGTGCTTTATCCAAACGTCATCACCAATCTTATAGGGCTGTGCACCAAGGGGATCCTGATTTATTGCAATTACGTCCTTATTAAGAAGTACCCTCTTTGTTGCTTCATCCATACTGCGAATATCACAACCTACCATAAGGGGTGAGTTGAGCATTGCCCAAATAGAGAAGTGAGTAAGATATTCTTCATCGGTACAGCCTGCAAGACCTACGTTCCCCTTACCGTGCATACCAACGATAAGCATATCCATATCGTTAAAGCATCCGTGTCCGTTAAAAGGCTGCAGATCAATATTCTTCATATAAAGATCTCTAACGCTTTCCCACTTATCTGATATATCGCCTGTTGAACGCCACATATGTGCGCCTGTGCTCTTAATCCATTTATGTGTTTCGTTAATGCCCCATGAGCAAGCTGAATACAGAATATCTCTGCCGCAGCTAGCAAGCGCAAGACCCATTTTACGATAAAGCAGATCACTGGGCTCGTGACGGGGTTTGAAGCAATGGTCATACTTTAAGAAGTCTACTCCCCACTCCTTAAAGGTCTGTGCATCAATGAACTCATGATCATATGAACCGGGATACTGTGCACAGGTAAGTGTGCCGCAGCAGGAATACATACCGAACTTAAGTCCTTTTGAATGAACATAATCCGCAACAGCCTTCATTCCACTTGGGAATTTTTCGGGGTCGGCAACAAGTCTGCCATTTTCGTCACGCTTCTTTAACGACCAGCAATCGTCAATAACAAGATAATTGTATCCTGCAGCAAGAAGGCCTGATTCAACCATTGTATCAGCCGTTTCTTTTATAAGTTGTTCGTTGATGTTATGGCCGAACGTGTTCCATGTATTCCAGCCCATAGGCGGTGTTTTTACTATCATATATATCACTCCTTTTTATTATTGAGTTTATTATAAAGCATCTCTTTCTGTTTTTCAATAGCAATTTGTGAGATTTCTTTAACAAAATAATATAGATATATTCACCGACAGGCTTGTATATACCAAAATTCAATATTTGCTTGAGTTTTTATATTAAAGTATTGCAATAGGTATTTGCTTATGATATAATTTTTTTAATACAAAAAGGAGAAATTTAATATGGTTGATTATAAAATTCCCGTATACCAAAGAGTCAATATCCCCCTTACCGCAAAAAAGGAATATGCAAATCCTTTTAAGGAAACAGAGGTTTATGCCATCTTCACCCACGAAGATGGTACCGCTATGAAGCAATACGGCTTTTGGAATGGCGGCGACGATTGGTGCATACGTTTTTCACCTGTAAAAACAGGCACGTGGTCCTTCAAAACTTATTCCGACGATAACGGTCTTAACGGTATTGAAGGCACTGTTGAAGGCTTAAAAGCAGAGGCACGACACGCACTTGATAATCACGGTTGGGTAAAACTTGAGCGCGATAAGCGTTACTTTATATATGAGGACGGCACACCGTTCTTCTGGCTTGGCGATACCCATTGGCAGGGGCCTGACTACGAAAGAATACATCAGTGCAACTATCCCGGTTGTACCTGTTCAAATCAATTTAAGCACGTAGTTGACGACCGTGTAAAGAAGGGCTTTACAGTTTATCAGACATATTTTTCTTCCGGCAGAAACACATCTGATCCCGAAAAGGAGGTTCTGCCTTGGTGGAAGGATAACTACGAAACCATTAATACCGAAGCCTTTGAAAAATCGGACTATATGTTCGAATACCTTGATTCCGTTGGTATGACTATCGCACTTGGCTTAGGTCTTCATTCCCAGACCTATAATCAGATGAAGGGTAATGAGGAAGCAATGCGCCTTATTACAAAGTATATCGTTGCAAGATATTCAGCATATCCTATCATTTGGTTAACGGGTCAGGAAATAGTAAGCTTCCATCAACCAAGCCTTGACCTTTGGATAAAAATAGGTGCATATATCGGTGAGCTCGACGGATACAAGCACCCACGCGGTGCGCATATGTATCCTTTGGATGCAAACTATCCCTCAATTAAAAAATTAGGCAAGGAGCCGTGGCATCAGTATTATATGCTTCAAGCAGGTCACGGTGCTGCCGCACGCTTTAAGGACAGATTCTTCTATAAATCCTATTTTGACGATCCCAAAAAGAAAATATATATCGAGGGTGAATGTCAGTACGAAGATATTTACTACAAGCTTCAGAATGATGCAAGCCACAACCGTAAGGGCGCATGGCAGGCAATGCTTTCAGGTGCTTCCGGCTTCACATACGGCGTAACGGGCGTTTGGGCGCTTTCTTGGGGCGATGGTGAAAAATCGCCATTTGACAGCTATAATCCTGAGCCCTGGTACATAGGAGTTGATAAGCACGGCGCGCTTGAGCTTAAATATATGAAGGAATTCCTTACCCGCTTCCGTTTCTGGCAGCTTGAGCCCATATTTGACGATATCGGTTGCTTTGAACAGCGTAAATTTGCCTGTGCCGCAAAATTAGGCGATGAGGCTATGATTTGGTACTTCTACGACGAGCTTAAGGAATCGGGTGTATTAAGACGCTTGTTACCCGAAACCGAATACTTCGGCTATTGGTTTGACGTTATTACAGGCAAGTACATAAGCGTAGGAAAGCTTGTTACAAACGAAATCGGTGCCGTAGCCATTCCCGAAAGACCCGTTATTCGTGACTGGGTATTCGTTGCCACAAGAAATGAGCTTACAGACGTTGAATTTGAAATTCCGCCGGTCAACCCCACACCCAAAAACCTTAAGAGCGAGGTTCTTGGCGAACGCATTTATACAAAGCGCATAAAGGCATCTTCATTTAACAGTGCACATCCCATTGCAAACGTTATCGACGGACAGGAGGATACTTATTGGGAGCCTTACTCTGACGTAACCTGTCAGACCATTGATATGGAGCTTGATAAGTCCTTTGACAACGGCTACCTTTATATGAAGGTTCTTAACACCGAATACCGTTGGTACAACCTGCGCATATGGGGTTCCAACGACGGCGAGAATTACGACTTGCTTTCAGACTGCTCAGGCGGTTGGGCAAACTCGTTCGTAACCACCGAGCAGACTCCCTCACGCATTATTCCCCTTACAGGCGACTATAAGCATCTGCGCTTCTACATCGAATCCAACTTCTATAAGACGCCTATTAAGATATCTCGCCTTGAAGTATATGCGAAAAAGTAAAAAGCAAAAAGGAACGAAAAATTTCGTTCCTTTCTTTTTTACTTAATGAATTTATGAACCTGCGGCCACGAATCATCCGCGTAGAAGCGGTGCTCACCGTCACCGATAACATGCACGCATCTTTCACCTATACCCATATTTTTATATGCGGCGCTTCCCTTTTCAAACACTTCCTTCGCACCGCCAATGGGGAAAATGGGATCCTTATCACCATTTACCTGAACGTAGAATTTAGGATATGCCATCGCAAGTAAATCACCCATATCAAAGTAGTTTGCAATATTGGGCACGTAATTGCAGGTGCAATGCCACATTGCGCCAATAGAATCCCTATAAGTGCACATTGCGCACGAAGGCATCGCAAGCTTGATTCTGTCTTCAAGTGCGGCAACGTATGCGGTTGCAGTACCGCCACCTGAATTACCCATACAACAAATACTTTCTTTATCAATAAACTGTGAAAAATCGTTTTCCAATAAATCTATAAGGCGCATAACATCCCACACGCGTTCACCTATTGTGGTTCTGCCCATCAAAAGTGCCGTCATTGTGGATTCCTGACAACGCGGTCCCCTCTCATCGCCACCGCACTCACCGAAGTTGCGTTGCTCCACCGCAACAGCGGCATAACCTTCCTTTACTGCACGCACACAAAAGTTTCTGTCACCGCTTGCCGAGGAATCAACCTCGCCTTCATACCTTGTTCTGCCCATAGAAACATGCATACCCTTTGAATGTCCCTGCAACGTAATTATAACAGGGGGATTTTTAACACCCTTAGGTAAGAACAGGTGACAAGGCACACGGTAATCACGTTCACTTTTATACGTAAAACGTATTTCCCTCGCCCAGTCGAGTTCGGTATCGTATTCGATATCAAGTTCAGGCTCAACCTTTGTGAATTTATCCATTCCAAGAAGCTCACTAAGCTTAACCCTTGCTTGCTTCTGCCACGCAATAACGTCACCGCCGTCATATGTCATTGAGGGCTTTACGGTTCTAAGGATTTCCATTGTATTTTCAAATGCGGTTTTCATACGCGATATCTCCCGTCAACTTCATTTCAACATTTCGCAATCATTATAGGTCATCCTATTTCAAAAGTCAATAAAAAAAGAGAGACATTTAACGTCTCTCTTAATCTGTTTACCTTTAAATTAAAGCTCAGCAAAATACTTAATGGTACGAACCATCTGGCTGGTGTATGAGTTCTCGTTGTCATACCAAGAAACAACCTGTACCTGATATGTGTCATCGTCGATCTTAGCAACCATTGTCTGTGTTGCATCGAAGAGTGAACCGTAACGCATACCGATAACGTCTGAAGAAACGATCTGCTCGTCATTGTAGCCGAATGAATCGTTAGCAGCAGCCTTCATAGCAGCATTGATACCGTCAACTGTGATGTCCTTACCCTTAACAACAACAACAAGAAGAGTTGTTGAACCTGTCGGTGTGGGAAC
>JAZQTV010000023.1:0-6598 GCA_045630945.1 Clostridia bacterium | reverse complement strand
CCTATTTATCTCTGTCTGTGCGCCCGTAACCTTAAACTCGGGGTCACGGAATTCCTCAGCAGTTGCACCGGTAAGCTCATATTCTTCCCATATCCTGTTTTCAAGATACTGAAGATCGTTATCAACCTTGGCAACCTGCATTTCAACCTTATGACGTCTTTCGCCTGCATCATAAATTTCCTGCTCGAACCGGCGACGTTTTTCTTCATTTTCCTTCAAAAGTGCGTTGATTTGCTCCCTTGTACCCTCTTCAGCACGTTCCTTTTCCTGTGTCTGAAGCAATTCGCCCTGCATACTGCCTGTTTTTTGGATGCTTTCTTCCTTTTCCTTTGTAACGGACGCAAGCTGTTTTTCAAGCTCAACGCCTTCACCGAGAAGCTTTGTACGTGCTTCGTCAAGGTTCTTGATTAATTCGCCCATACGCTGTGCGTTGTTTACGATTGCATCAAGCTCTTTTTCAAGACCTGCACACTCAACACGGGCATCCGTAAGCTTTTGGGATACCTTTTCGCGCTCAAGCTGCTTTTTATTATATTCAAACTGACGTGCACTTATACTTGCCTGTGCATCGGTATTATCGCTTTCGAAGTTGCCCTGCATTGTATTGATGCTTTCAAGCTCCGTGCAAATCTCCTTAAAGGTATCATCAAGCTGTTCGCACTCAAGTTTGATTTCGCTTTCCGTTTCTTCACTTGCCTGAAGATCAGCCTTAAGCTTATTAAGCTTTTCAATATCGTGAGCGAACTTGATATCTAGTGAATGAAGTTCGTCATCCTTTTCCTTTACGCGCTGCTCAAATTCACGATAGCTTACGTCAAAGTTTTCAACAAGCTCGTTAATACGTTTGATTTCGTCGTTCTTTTCCTTTATTACCGCATTAAGTGCTTCAATTTCGCGCTCTCTGCCCAAGATGCTGTTGGTCTTCTGGCGAAGACTGCCACCGCTCATTGAACCGCCTGCGTTCATTACGTCACCCTTAAGGGTAACAACCTTAAGCGAATGACCTGTTTTACGCTGAATGGATATACCTGTATTAAGGTCGTCACAAATTACCGTGCGGCCAAGTAGACTGCCGATAACTTCTTTATAAATACCGTCATATGTAATAAGCTCACTTGCAATACCAAAGCATCCGTTTACCTTGATTGCGCTCTTTTCATTTGCATCAAGCGCCCTTGCATGAACTGCAGAGATAGGAAGGAACGTAGCGCGTCCTGAATCGGTCGAACGCAAAAACTCAATAAGTGCCTTTGCATCCTCTTCGGTAGGCGTAACAATGTTTTGCATTGCAGAGCCAAGTGCCGATTCAATAGCTACCTCGTATTTTTCGGGAACGGATATTATCTGCGCAACAACACCCGAAATATGTGATTTGATCTGAAGATCCTCTTCACTCTTTGTAAGAAGCTTTCTTACAGAGAAGTTGAAGCCTTCAAAATCCCTTTTAAGTTCTTCAAGCACGCGAAGCCTTGACTGTGCACCATTAAGTTCCTGTTTTGCCTTGGAAAGATTTTCAGAAGCATTATCACGTTCAAAATAAAGCTGCTGCCATTTTTCCTTTAATGCGGCCTTTTCGCCCTCAAGCCTTGTTTTTTCCTTATCGTATTCCTCGGTATCGGACATCTGATCCTTCAGTGCTTCCTCGATACCTACTTTTTGAAGCCTCTGTTGTTCAGCCATTAAGGAAAGCCTTTCCTTACGCTGACCGATATTGTTCTTCATTGCTTCAAGACGGCTTATGTTTGATTTTACATCTGAAAGCTTGTTAATATTCTGAAGCATCTCAGCCTTAAGCTTTTCAAGTGCTTCGCTTTCCTCCTGAAGCATTTTATCTCTTTGGAGAATATCGTTTTCAAGATTTAATATCTCTTCTTTTTTCTCTTCAATGGTCTTGCGCTTTTCTTCTTCAACGCCTGTATCACCGTTTATGGCGTCTTCCATTGATTTTTTACGCTTTTCATTGCTTTCAAGCTCGTTTTGTATGCGAACGATTCCGCTTTGAATATTCTGTATTCTTTCGTCAAGAACGCTTATCTGTCCGGAAAGATTTTCGTTGCCCTTTGTTAACTCAAGCAGCTGCGCACGAATTTCCGCAAGCTCCTGCTCCTTTTCACTAAGCTGTGTTTCAAGCAGAGTGTTTTCCTCGGTAAGCTTTGCAACGTGCTCGGTCTTTTCAGTTCGCTCCTGATCTATGCCCTCAAGCTGAAGATTGAACTGCGTACGGCGTTGTGCCGCAAGCTCATTCTGCACAAGATAGAAGTTTACCTCAATAACCCTTAACTGCTCACGAAGCTGAAGATATTCCTTTGCCGTTTCAGCCTGTTGAGATAAAGGCTCAATACGTTCCTCGAGCGTATCAATAATATCGTTAAGGCGCATAAGGTTATCAGAGGTATGCTGAAGCTTGCGCTCCGCCTCTTCCTTGCGTGTTCTGTACTTTACGATACCTGCGGCTTCTTCAAATACTGCACGGCGAACGTCCTGCTTGCCGGAAAGTATATTTTCTATCTTACCCTGTCCTACAATAGAATAGCCTTCCTTACCGATACCTGTATCCTGAAAAAGCGTAACGATATCCTTAAGCCTGCAGCCTGCGCGGTTGATATAGTATTCACTTTCACCGCTTCTGTAAAGCCTACGGGTAATAACTACCTCTGAATACTCAATATCAAGTCCTTTATCCTCGTTATCAAAAACAAGTGAAACCTCGCAATATGACAACGGCTTACGGGCTTCGGTACCTTTAAATATAACGTCCGCCATATTGGCACCGCGAAGCTGCTTAGCGCTCTGCTCACCAAGAACCCAGCGCACCGCATCACTTACGTTACTTTTTCCGCTTCCGTTAGGACCGACAATTGCGGTTATTCCGTCAGAAAAGCTTATATCAAGACGTTCGGCAAACGATTTAAAGCCGAAAACTTCCAATCTTTTGAGAAACATATTTCCTCCAAAGTTACTTTTGTATTTTATTTAATGCTTCCTTCGCCGCCGCCTGCTCGGCACGCTTTTTACTTAAGCCCTTTCCCGTTGCAAGTGATTTACCGTTAAACAAAAGCTCAACCGTAAAAAGCATATTATGTGCGGGACCTTCAGCCGAAAGAAGCTTGTATTCGATATTAACCTCACCATTGCGGAAGAGTACCTCCTGCAAGGCTGTTTTATAATCCGACGGACGCTCTTTAGGATCACTGATGGTTTCTTCAAGCACCTGAAGAATTACCTTTTTAGCTTCTGAAAATCCGCCGTCAAGATATACTGCGGCAAACAATGCTTCAAGCGTATCTGAAAGCACACTGGGCTTATTTGCACCGCCCGATGCCCTTTCACCCACGCCCAAGAGCACGTGTTTGTTAAGCCCTATTCTTTCCGCCGCGGCAGAAAGAGGCTCCTCCGATACGATGGATGCACGCAACCGCGTAAGCTTTCCCTCATCGTAATCGCTGAATTTTTCATATATGTAATCGCTTATAACGTGTTCAAGAACAGCATCACCCAAAAACTCAAGGCGCTGATTGTTAGGCACGTTGTTTTCCGCACCGTAAGAACAATGAGTAAGCGCATTGATAAGATATTTTTCGTTCTTGAAGCTATACCCGATCTTATTTTCCAACTCTGTCATAAAACTGTATAGGCACAGGCTTTATAAAAAAGCCTGTGCACATCCTTAATAAATTAGTTCTTTTTTGCCTCTATGTAGTCAACGATGTCGCCAACTGTCTTAAGATTTTCAAGGTCATTTTCATCGATTTCAATGCCGTAGCCTTCCTCAACCTCTAAAAGAAGAGTTGCGATATCCATTGAATCTGCCCTAAGATCAGTTATAAGGTTACTTTCACGGGTGATTTTTTCTGCTTCAATACCTAAAAGCTCAGCAATTTGATTTTTTACTTCTTCGAACATAAGTTCTCCTCCTAAAAATATAAATTATAAAGACTTTTATTCATTAACGGTCATTTTGGGAATGTTTTCTTTAATTATTCCCACAATATCCGCTTGAACCATTTTTATCGCCTGATCGATAGTGGCGTGCATTGTATTTGCTTTTGATGAACCGTGTCCTTTAATTACAACACCGTCAACGCCAAGAAGCGGCGCACCACCGTAAGCGTTATGATCCATCGCTTTTTTAATATCCTTGATGGCAGGCTTAAGAAGCATTGCACCAAGCATTCTGATAAAGGAAGCTTTAAAGCTTTTCTTCATAGTACCAACCATAAAGGCTGCAAAGCCTTCCATACCCTTTAACATAAGGTTTCCGCTAAAGCCGTCAGCAACCATAACGTCAACCTTATCGCAAAGGTCGCGTCCTTCGGCATTACCGATGAAATTAACAAGATTCTGCTCTTTTATAAGCGCAAACGATGCCTTTGCAAGCTCATTGCCCTTGGTATCTTCAGTACCGACGTTTGCAAGACCTACCCTTGGATTTTCAATGCCAAGCACCTTGTCCATATAGATGCTTCCCATTACCGCAAACTGTGCAAGGTTTATCGGCTTACAATCCATATTAGCACCAGAATCAATAAGCATGACGCCCTTACCGCCGTTTGGCAGTACCGGTGCAAGTGCAGGACGGTTTATACCTTTAATTCTGCCAAGACGAAGCTGTGCACACGCAAGACAAGCGCCCGTGGAGCCGCAGGTTACGAATGCATCGCCCTTTCCTTCCTTTAAAAGAAGCTGACCTACCACCATTGAAGAATCCTTTTTCTTTTTGATTGCTTCAACGGGGTGCTCCTCCATACCGATAACCTCGGTAGCGTTATATACCTCTACCTTATCAGCAGGATAGGTGTACTTTGAAAGCTCCTGCTTGACGGCTTCTTCAGGACCTACGAAGATTACGGAAAAATCATTTCTTGTATTAAGTTTTTCTATCGTACCCTTGATTATTTCTTCAGGCGCGTTATCGCCACCCATTGCATCAATAATAAGCTTCATATTTATCACCTTGAAAGAATTTCGGAAATTGTATAAAGATTATTATCAAATTCCTTTTTCATTGCGCATGCTTCAGTAATGTCCATATCAAAAAGCTTATTGTTTTTAGTACCTATGCATCTACCGCCTATTCCTTTTGAAACAAGCTCGATAGCATATGCACCGAAACGGCTTGCAAGAAGCACGTCAGACGCACTCGGTGAGCCGCCACGCTGAATATAACCAAGAACAGTGGTTCTTGTATCCATTGACGTTCTCTTCTTAATTTCCTCAGCAAGTGCCGCCCCCTTGGTTGCACCCTCGGCAACAACAACGATGCTTGAGGTCTTGCCTGCCTTTTTGCTTTGCTCAAGTTTTTCACAAAGTTCCTCATACGACCATTCCTTTTCAGGAACGATTATATATTCAGCACCGCCGCAAACACCTGCGTAAAGTGCGATATCACCGCATCTGTTACCCATAACCTCGATAATACTTACACGGTCGTGACTTGCCATAGTATCGCGTATCTTTGTTATTGCATCAACTACCGTATTAACCGCAGTATCAAAGCCCAACGTATAATCGGTATAAGCAAGGTCGTTATCAATAGTACCTGGAATACCGATTGCGGGAACTCCATACTCGGTAAGTGCACGGCATCCCTTAAATGAGCCGTCACCGCCTATAACAACCACGCCGCAGATGTTATTGTTTTTAATGTTTTCAAGTGCCGCTTTCTGACCTTCCTCGGTCTTAAATTCAAGACAGCGCGCAGTACGAAGTATTGTACCGCCTCTGTTTATTATATTACCTACCGAACGATTATCCATCGGTATCATTTCGTTTGTGATAAGACCGTTATAGCCCTTTACAACGCCAACCATCTCAAATCCGTGATATATGCCGTGACGGACAATAGACCTTATACAAGCGTTCATTCCCGGTGCATCGCCGCCGCTTGTAAGTACAGCTATTCTTTTCTTTTCCATTTTTTGTACTCCTTATATATGTTAACTAATTTATTATACCATTTTTACGGTGTTTTTACTATCCTATTTTTTCACCGTTTTAACGTTTCCTGTACCAAACATCTTTTCAAACGCTTGCACACTTGATTCATCAAAGGCTATTCCTTGACCCAACTGCTCCTTAAGGCGTTCCTTTTCATAATAAAGAATTGCCTTTGCAGTGCCTGCAAATTGCTGAACGGAATTCTTGAATTCATCCACTGCGTTGTGATTGGAATCGTTTATTCTTATCCATACCTCAACGTCAGAAGCTTCACCATCCTCAACTGCGGGCGTTATACTGTATATAAGCACGGTGGGTTGTTCTTCATCACGTATGCTTAATTTGCCCATAACCTGCACAATGGCATCATCGTGAATATAGTTATTGCATTTTAAAAGCGTTTGCGGAAACACAAGTCCCGTTACACTGCCGTAAAGATCCTCAAGGGTTAAAAACGCCATCATCGAGCCGCTTTTTGTTGCCTTTTTACGCACGGACGTAATTATACCGATAAACTTAACGTCCTTGTTATCAAGGCGCATCATTTCGTCGGAAACGATGCTTTCGCCGTCATCGTCGGTTTCAAGCCTTATTTCTGAAAGGTCAAAACCCATAGATTTGATGCTTGAAGAATATCTTTCAAGGGGATGACCGCTTAAAT
>JAZQTV010000022.1:0-29654 GCA_045630945.1 Clostridia bacterium | reverse complement strand
GGACACCTAATCCGGCTTTACGGTACTACGGTACACAGCCTCCGGTGACAGAATATTCATTTATTATAATATATCATAAAACGTATAATATGTCAAGAAGTACACAAAATTAAACGTTGTTTGGCATACAAAAAAGCGAACCGTTTATACTGATTTTATTAGGGCTGATTCGTATTGAATCGGTCTTTTAAATTGTTGTTGATTTTTTATATTTTTTTTGTAATTTTTCGCTTAAAAACATTGAGTGTTGATTTTGAACCCTTTGATGAAATGAAAAAAAGTATAGATGCTTTAAAAAACAACGGTTGGTTATAAAAATAAAAAGCAGTTTCTATTTAAGAAACTGCTTTTTTGTATAACGTTATGATCTTATTTGTTTAAGAATTCGTCAATAGCTTTAGCGGCTGTTTTTCCTGCACCCATTGCAGAAATAACTGTTGCAGCACCTGTTACCGCGTCACCGCCTGCGTATACGCCAATGCGTGAGGTTAATCCGTCCTCGTTTACCACGATACCGCCCAAACGGTTTACCTCAAGACCGCTTGTTGTTGATTTAATAAGGGGATTTGGGGATGTTCCGATAGACATTATTACTGCGTCTAATTCAAGGGAGAACTCGCTACCCTTAATTTCTACGGGGCGTCTTCTGCCACGCTCATCAGGCTCGCCAAGCTCCATTTTAACGCAGGTCATGCCTGTAACAAAGCCGTTTTTAGCATCTCTGGGATTGTTAGGATTTTTGTAACCCAAAATTTCAACGGGGTTACAAAGAAGCATAAATTCAATACCTTCTTCCTCTGCGTGCTCAACCTCTTCACGCCTTGCAGGAAGCTCCTCCATCGAACGACGATAAACAATATACACCTTCTCTGCACCAAGACGAAGTGCCGTTCTTGCGGCATCCATAGCAACGTTTCCACCGCCAACTACCGCAACCTTGCCGCCCTTCATAATAGGCGTCTGGGGAGAGGTGAGGTAGGATTTCATCAGGTTGCTTCTTGTTAAAAATTCGTTGGCTGAATATACACCGTTAAGTGCTTCACCGGGAATGCCCATAAAGTTGGGAAGTCCTGCGCCCGAGCCGATGAATACTGCTTCAAAGCCTGCTTCGAAAAGCTCGTCAACGGTCAAGGTTTTGCCGATGACAACGTTTGTTTCAATTTTTACACCAAGCTTTTGAAGGGTATCCACTTCCTTTTTGACAATAGCCTTAGGAAGTCTGAATTCGGGGATTCCGTAAACAAGAACACCGCCTGCGGTGTGAAGCGCTTCAAAAACAGTAACGTCGTAACCCTTCTTTGCAAGGTCGCCCGCGCAGGTTAAGCCTGAAGGACCCGAGCCTACTATTGCAACTTTGTGCCCGTTGGCTTCAGGAAGCTTCGGTGCCTCGGTGGAAAATGTGTTGTGCCAGTCTGCAACAAAGCGTTCAAGCCTGCCTATGCCTACCGATTCGCCCTTAATGCCGCGTATGCACTTTGATTCGCATTGCGTTTCCTGTGGGCAAACCCTGCCGCATACCGCAGGAAGCGAGGACGATTTTGTTATTACCTGATATGCACCTTCAAAATCGCCTTCTTTGATTTTATTTATAAATTCGGGAATATGTATTTTTACGGGACAGCCTGAAACGCAGGGCATATTCTTGCAGTTTAAGCAACGCATTGCTTCGTTTATTGCGGTTTCTTCACTGTAACCTAAAGCAACCTCGTCAAAGTTGCGTGCGCGCACCTTGGCATCCTGTGTGGGCATTACGTTGCGTGTAAGTGATGCGTTTATTTCTGCCATTTCAGCGCACCTCCTTTTTAAACAGGTTACAGGTTTCTTCGTATGCGTGGCGCTCAAATCCCGAATACATTCTTCCACGGGACATTGCTTCGTCAAAATCCACTTCATAGCCGTTAAAGACGGGGCCGTCAACACAAGCGAATTTTGTTACTCTTTTGCCGTCGATATTTAACGTAAGCCTGCAACCACCACACATACCCGTGCCGTCAACCATTATGGGATTCATTGATACCGTAACGGGTGTGGCGAACGGTCTTGCCGTTTCAACTACAAACTTCATCATAATAAGCGGACCGATAGTGATAATAATATCAAAACTTTCGCCATTTTCAAGCATATTCTTTAATGGAACGGTAACGTTACCCTTTTCGCCGTACGAGCCATCGTCGGTCATTATAAACAGCTTATCAGAGCATGCCTTAAATTCTTCTTCAAGAATAAGCAAATCCTTGCTTCTAAAACCGATAATGCTTGTAACGTCAACACCTGAAGCGTGAAGTGCCTCGGCAATGGGCATAGCAATAGCGCAACCTACACCGCCGCCTACAATACACACCTTTTTAAGCCCGTCAAGATGAGTAGGCGTGCCAAGGGGACCTACAAAATCCTGAATTTTTTCGCCTGCTTCCTTAAAAGAAAGCTTTTTAGTGGTAGCACCTACCACCTGAAAAATTATTTTTACCGTCGAATTTTCCTTGTCAACACCTGCAATGGTAAGGGGGATGCGTTCGCCATCCTCATCAATACGAAGGATAATAAACTGTCCCGGCTTTGCTTTTGCGGCAACAAGGGGTGCTTCTATTTTAAGCTGAATAACGGTAGGATTAAGTATTTTTTTGTCAACTATTGTATACATTTCGTAACTCCGTTCAAAAAAACAACGGCTAAAGCATATAAAAAACCGTTGCTTTGGGCGCGCATAACAACGCACCTGATAATTTTGTTTATTATATCACTATTTAAAAATTAACGCAATTTGTTTTAAAATATAAAAAGTGCGCGTTAATAACGGTAAAAAATTTTTTATTCAACCCCCCCTGATTTAGTTAACTTTTTTTCGATTAAGTGCTACAATATAAATATAAAATAGAAAAAATAATTTTTATCTTTTGATAAAAATTTGCCCTTTTACGCCCTATGTACTAAAAATGGTGCATTTTTTGGTATAATATAAGCATAAAAAAATTTGGAGGTAGAATTTATGAAAAAAGAAATTTTTGACAAAATGCGTGATACTGAACTTTCTCCCGATGAATTTATTACTCTTATGTTTGAACGTACAAGCGAAGACGGCGTACTTTATATCCCCGGTTGGCATCGTGACGGTCACGGTTTTGGATGGGGTGTGCTCGGCAGTACTGATGAAAATGACAGCTACAGGTGCAAGATTAAGTGGGGACTTTTCGATTACGAAAAAATACTTAAAAGGTTTAATAAGCATTGTGAAATGATTGAGCAGATTGCCAAAGTAATCATTCAAGCCAATAAGAATGATATTGAACCTGAATTTAAAGGCGAAATGCTTGATTTTTGGAACAAGTATTTAAAACCGTTTGATGATTCGGCGTTTGATATGGATAAAATCAATGATATCGACGATCGCCTTGATACGCTTGCTTGCGTAAGGTATATCGCCTCAAAATTTTCAAAGGGTGAAGAGCTAGAGGAGAACGATAAAGGATTCTTTAAGGAATATTTTGATATTACCGTTACCAAGGAAGAAAAGGAATATTTTTATAGTTATAACGACGCTATCATAAAAGAATGTGAAAGCAGAGTAGGCGAAAACATCTGCGCATACAGGGTTGTTATAGGCTCAAGAAGGCTTTGCAAGCTACTTGAACTGCAGGCGCCGCAAATAGTTGTAAGAAACGAAGCATGCACGCTTGCAGCGGCATTTGTTCTTCACGAATACGGCGTTTCAAGAGAGGTTGTGGATGACAACGTTCGTCTTCGCATCGAAGAAATGGAAAATATGGACGATGATGAGCTTGATGAATTGTTTCGTCCGCAAAAAATGAATTCCCGTAAAAGCTTGGCACCGTTGTTTGTGTATTCAATTCTTAAGGAAAAATCAAACAGCAAGAAGCATCTTCGTCAGCAGGAGATACTTAATGAGCTTATAAAGTATCCGTACGAGCTTTCTATTGAGAGAAAAGCGTTAAGCCGCATAATACATAACCTTGCTGATTCTGAACAGTATGCAGTTTATCAGGATAAAACAGGCGTTTGGATAGAACAGGAAAATAAAGACGCCAAGTAAGCTGAAAAGCTTATATGAATAACGTTAAAATAAATAAAACCTCTCTAAACAGAGAGGTTTTTGTTATTTAATCATTTTAATACCGCAGGCTTATTCACCCTTGATTACGCTGATAAGGTATTTTGAAATATCTGTGTTATCAACGATTTTGTTACTGAAATATTCACTACCCTTACCAACTGCAAAAACTCTTACGTTTGCTGCGGTGTGGTTGGTTGAAGTGAAAAGATCGTTAGAGGGTGCTACGTTTTCACCGGGAAGCATTACACCTCCTGTTTCATGGTCAGACGTAATAACAAGTAACGTGTCGGGGTTTTCTTGCATAAACAGCAATGCAGCGGCAACGGTGCGGTCAAGGGTAACAACGCTCGCAAGCTTACCTGTCATACTGTTTGAATGACCGTACTTATCCGTTCCTGCACTTTCTATCATAAGGAAGAAGCCGTTATCGTTTTTTAGGCGGTTGAACGCAACCTGTGCGCTTTGTGCAAGGTTATCTGATGCCTTGCTTGAATACTGCTCAATAAAGCCTATGAATGGCTTTTCACAATTCGGGTCTGCCTCAAGAACAGTTTTGAACTCGCTGAATTTTTTTGCGCTTGTAAAATCAGGGGATAAAAGCAATGCTTTATCGGTGTTAGTTGCAAGCTCAAAGGTCTTAGTAAAATCAACACCCATAAGCACGTCAGGCTTGAATGCCAAAAGACCGCTTATAAGCTCTGAAGAATTATTACGTGAAATGTTGTGCGCACCGAATGCGCTGGGGGTTGCACCGTAGATGTATTCGTTGGTGATTATACCAACCTTTTTGCCTTGCTCACGGGCAATTTCTGCCATTGTTTTAAGGTCATTAGCTTTGGTATCCTTGCCGATATAGCCGTTGTTTGTTTTAACACCTGTTGAAAGTGCGGTAGCAGAAGCGGCCGAATCGGTAACTGAAGAATTTGCTGAACGTGTTTTTGCAAGACCGTGGTTTTTAATCTTGTTCAAAACAAGACCGAAGGAATAAACGTCCTTGCTGTGCTTTTCGGTTATTTCAATATCATTGGGGCCCATACCGTCACCGATAATGAGTATGACGTTTTTAGGTGTTTCAAATTCACCGTTTATTATGGAATTAACAGTTTCTTCAGTAATGGTTATTCCGTCTTCGGTGTACCATACGATTGGTGTGGGTTCGGGTGTAGGCGTAGGCGCGTCTGCCACGGTGCTTGAATTGTTACAAGCACATAAGGTCAGGATAAGTAAAAGCGAAAGTAAAATTGAAAATAGTTTTTTCATAAATCATCCTCCTACGTATTTATGATATTTTACAAAAAAATAATGCAAATGTCAATAATGCAAAAAAATCGCGGCAAATGCCGCGGTTTTTTACATTTTAAATTCTTCGATAAGCTCCTTGCCATCAAAATATTCAAGCATATTAAAGCCAAGAAGATTCCAGCTTGAGAAGCCTTTGTTAAACAAGCCTTTTCCTGTTTCGGGATCGTAGTACTCATGGAAAGCACCGTTTTCCTCAAGGTCCTTTGCAAGAAGGTCAAGTGTTGCCTTTGCTAACTGCTCGCCTTCGGCTTTATAGCCGTAGCGAAGAAGTGCCTTAAATACAAAGTAATTTGAAAGAATCCACACACCGCCTTGCCAGCTTGAAGGATTGCCTGTGCCTACCAAACGGTACATTTTTTCGTACTTTGAAAGTGAACGTACACCGTAGGGCGCCCAGAAACCCTTTTCGTCAAGAAGGTTTTCTTTAACTATGCGTTCTGCCTGCTCCTTTGTGGGAATGCCTGCCCAAAGCGGTAAAAACGAGCTCCAACATCCAAGTCTTTGAATAAGTGTTGAATAATGCCTTGGTGCACCCGAATGTAAAAGCACTTCAGGTTGTATAGCGCGCAAATTGATATCGCAGCTATAATACATACCGTCCTTCTCGTCATAGCAATGGGTGTTAATGGCATCCTTTAATTCTTGCTGGCGTGCGCTGAAGTATTCAGCATCGTCGATATTTCCCGTAAGGCTTGCTATGTGGCTGATTGCCCCCAATTCCATATACATTAAGGAATTAAGGAATATTGAAGCCGAGCTATTATCGGGACGATAAAAGGTTGAAGGATCGTTATCAACACCGATGGCAAAATCGTCAAAGAAGAAGAAAAGGCCGCTTTCGTGCTTGGCGTTATTTTCGTAAAAGTTTACAAAACGCTTAAGGTTGGGGTATATCTTCTTTGCCCATTCAACGTCATTGGTATATTTTAAAATAAATGCAACGTGCTGGCAAAGTACGGGCTTATGCACGTTTCTGTGGGGCATTAAAGAAACAAAATCGTGTTCTTTTTCGCTGAAAATGGCAATCTCAATACTGCCGTCCTCGTGCTGCTCGTTTAAAAAGTTTTCTACCGAACCAAGCTCATGCTTAATAAGCTCGTCCTGCTTGCCCTGAAAGGTTGCTATTTGTCTTAACGCAATATTGTTCGCCCAGTTGCCCCAGTCCCAAAGCTGAGAAGGATAACTGCTGTTTTTTGTAACTACAATACAGTGGTTCTTAAAATCACCGTAAGGCTCTGCCCAAAGAATTTGAGATAAATCAAGCATATATTCCTTTAATTTTTCGTATGCCATAAAAATCACTCCTTTTATGAAAGTATATCATAACGTTTCAATTATTGCAATGGATATATAAGTACAAAAACAGGACTTTTTCACACAAGAATTGACAAAATAAATCTTAATATGTATAATTTATTCAAGAAATAGGTTTGGGTGAGATAATGGAAAAACAGGACTTTTTAAAACTTTTGTGTAACCGAAATTGTTATGCGCAGGTAAGCGTATGCGTGCTTCAGACGTGGGAAAACCGTAAAAGCTTCTCATGCATTAAAAACCCAAAGGAAAACGATTTGCTGCTTTTTGTCAATCATTGCAGCATAACGTATTCAATGAAAGATGGCGAAGTTTTTTCTGCGGAACACGGTGATATAGTTTATATTCCAAGCGGCAAGGAATATGTTTTAACAATAAACGAACGCGATGAACGATACGGATGCACGTACGGCATAAATTTTTTGATATTTGATGAGCAAAACCAACGGCTGATTCTAAAAAATAACAAGGTGATACAGTATTCGGATACAAAGCGTATGCTTGATATGTTCAAAGAAATGAGCGATATAAGTGAAAGCGGATTGCGTTCCTACGCACAGCTTCAGGCAGGCTTTTACGGAATAATAGTTGCGTTAAGCGAAAATGTAAAAAATAAGGATATAAACAGGTATTCGGTCATAGAAGCAGGCATACGGTATCTTGAAAACGATCCCGTATTGCAAAAAAGCATAAAGGAAATAGCAACACTTTCTAACGTAAGCCACAACTATTTCTGCCGTTTATTTAAAGAATATTCGGGCATTACACCCCAAGAATATATATTAAAGGCAAAGATAGAAAAAGCCAAGGTTGCATTAAAGGAAACCAATCTTTCGGTTTGCGAGGTAGCAATGCAATGCGGCTTTCAGGATGCTTCCTATTTTTCAAGAATTTTCAAAAGAAAAACGGGAATAACACCTCTTAATTACAAAAAAGTGAGAGAAAGTGAAGAATAATAAATCTTTTTAGCATACTTTTTCGTCTTATTCAAGGGGCGGAAAAATGAAGAAGAACGGAAAAAAGATAACGTATTTCAGGACAAGAATCATTTTGATGCATATTATTGAGCTTCTTGGTTGGGAGAAAAGCTGATATGGAAAAACAGTTGATTGAAAAAATTTTATCACGTGATGCAAAAACGTTTACTGCGGTGTACGATAAGTATTGCGGCAAGGTGTATTCGGTTGCATTCGGGGTGCTTAAGGATGAATTTGATGCCGAGGACGTTATGCAGGAGGTTTTTATTCAGCTTCCCAAAAAGCTGAAGGGTCTTAAAAATCCCAATGCATTTGAAGGGTGGCTTCTTCGCATAACGAAGAACAAGGCAATCGATGTACTGCGTAAGCGTAAGGACGTAAGCTTTTCAGAGCTTTCCTTTTCGGATGAGGATGACTTTGGCGAGGGTATTGAAAGTCAGTATCTTGAATTTCAGCCCGAGGAGAGCTATAATTACGAAGAATCTAAAAAAATATTTTTGGAAATTATCGAGGGCATTCCCGATGAACAACGGGAGTGTATCAGGTTAAGATACGCAAACGGTATGTCACTAAAGGAAATAGCCAAGGAAACGGGCACAAGCCTGCCTACCGTGAAAAGCAGACTTAAATACGGTAAGGAAAAAATCGAAAAAGAGGCGCAAAGCCTTGAAAAGAAAGGCATTAAGCTTTACGGTATTGCAACGGTTATGATTATTCCGTTTATCAGGTGGGTGCTTTTAGGCGGAAAGAAGACCTCTGAGCTTATATTTTCGGCAGCGGCAAGCACTATGAATACGGTAACAGTAAACGGAGTATTTGCTTCCGTTGTAGCGGTAGCCTTGATAGGTGCTTCGGTTGCAACTGTAACGATTGTGGATATAAATAAAAACGAAGGTCAGCCTGTGCCCATGGTTAGTATTTCACCGTCAAACGTAATCGCAACACCGTTAATAACGCCTCAGCTTGTAGAATGCTATACGCCTACGGCATCTAACGTGCCCACAAATACGCCAACGCCAACACCAACTGTTAAGCCTAAAACGTATCTTGAAAATATAGAAAACAAGGATACCGAGATTTCGTATTCGGCATTTTTATGGGCGGTCGACCAACACGTTTCACTAAATGAAAAAACGTGGGGAGCAGAGCCGTACCCCTTGCGCTATGATTTAAGCAAGGGCTTTGATGAGTTTAACGTTTTAGGATATGACGTTCTTAATAAATCAGGCATCGACGTTTATGAAAGCGAAATACGAACTTCTACTGAAAGCGGGGAAGAGAAATTCAACGACTTTTCTTTTTATTTCAGAATTCCTTATAAAAACATTGATACGGTAAAGGAAGCGATACTGCGTGATAATGAACGTATGAGGCAGTTTACCCAAGGTGAGCTAAACAAAATAAAATGCGGTAATACGGAATATTCTTCACTTACCCAGCTTTTAGCCCAACCCCTTGAAGAAAAGCATATAGTGCTTGAATATGACAAAAAGTGTTATCTTCAGCTTGAAACTAAAAAGGCAGATGGTGAAAACTGGTTCTATGTGTGGTTTGTTTTATATGCTTAAAAATAAAAAAGCGTGCAGTCAAAACTGCACGCTTGATTTTTTATGTTTCGCTATTATTTATCCTGTTTCTTTTTAGTACATAAAACAACTATTCCCGAAAGCACCGAAAGTGCGATTACGTTAGGGATAACCATTATGTTGTTAAACATATCTGCAAGCTCCCAAACAAGATCGTTTGATAAAAGTGAGCCGCAGAAAATAAATGCGATAGCAATTATTGAATAAACAACAGTTCCTTTTTTGCCAAACAGATACTGCACGTTCTGCTTACCAAAGAAGTTCCAACCGATGATGGTGGTGAAAGCAAAGAACGTAAGACAGGTTGCGATAACGATATTACCAAGTGCCTGATTGCCAAGTGCGGTACCAACAGCGGTCTGCATCAGGTTAGCCTTAGTTAACGTGGTTGCGGCAAGACCTTCTGCGGTTGCAAGGGGACCGTCACCTGTATAAAGGGTAGAAATAACAACCAGTGCGGTGATGGTAAGCACTATGAAGGTATCGATAAATACGCCAACTATAGCAACAACACCCTGGTCGTGAGGCTTTTCTACGTTAGCCTGTGCGTGTGCGTGGGGGGTTGAACCCATACCTGCTTCGTTAGAGAAAAGACCGCGCTTTGCACCCTGACTTATAGCACTCTTGATTGCCGCACCGAAAGCACCGCCAAGAAGAGCCTGGGGAACAAACGCATACTTAAATATCATACCGAAGGTTTCGGGAATACTCTTAATATTGATACCAAGGATAATAAGACCAAGAGAGATATAAATTATTGCCATAACGGGAACTATTTTTTCTGCAACGGAAGCGATACGCTGTATTCCACCGATAAATATAAAGGTGCAGATGGCTGCAAGAACTATACCGATAACCCACGTGGGTATGCCGGGAACTGCAGTATTGATAGCCTGTGAAATTGAGTTTGACTGCACCATTGTACCCATAAAGCCTAATGCAAGGATAAGCGCAACGGCAAAGAAGCCTGCAAGGAATTTACCAAAGCTGCCCTTAAAAGCACGCCTGATGTAGTAAACGGGGCCACCTAAAACAGTACCGTCTTCCTGAACTATTTTTGTTTCCTGCGCAAGCACCGCTTCAGCGTAGATGGTTGCCATACCAAAGAATGCAATTACCCACATCCAGAAAATAGCACCGGGGCCACCAAAAAGAATAGCGCCGCAAGCACCTACGATGTTACCTGTACCAACCTGTGCGGCAACAGCGGTTGCAAGTGCCTGAAATGAAGAAAGACCGCTTTTGTTCTTTCCACCGCGGAATGAGATTTTTCCGAAAACTTTTTTCATACCCTCGCCAAAGCAACGAACCTGTACGAATCTTGTACGGATTGTGTAGAAAAGACCTATACCTACAAGCAGGAAAATAAGAATATAGTCTGACATGTAAGCATTGATCGTCTGAACGATCTTAAGAATTGTTTCCATAATGCTCTCCTTAAAAAATAATAGAGTTGCCGAAATCAGAAGGCAACTCTTAAATAAAAGACGGTAAGCAATATTTTTAGCCCTGTCCTTTTGCCTGAGAGATTCGGCATACTATGCCTTGCACCTTCGGCACCCCAAACGGAGATTCTCCAGAGTTACTCCGTCCTCAGTCTTTTCCAATCCTGAAGACATCAACGATTTTAGCGTATGTATAATATCATAAAATGCCGTATATTGCAAATGAATTTTTTATTAAGACAATATATAAAAGAGTCACGCAAGTGACTCTTTTTCTTGATATGATGCTTCCTCACCAAAGAATTCCTTAAGCGCGGCAACGTATTTTTCGGGGGCAACGGGGTAGGAAAGCCCGTGTCCTGCATTTTCTATTGTAATAAGCATTTTCTTTGAATTGCAGGCATCATAGCAGATGCGGCTCATTTCACAGGGGACGAATTGGTCGTTCTCACCGTGGAAGAATATAACGGGTACGGTGCATTTTTTTAATGCCGCTTCAGGCGTAATTTCCTCAAGGTCAAAATGCCCGAATATTTTTGCGCCTGCCTTAACAAAGAAATAGCTTGCTTCCTTAGGCAGTTTTCTGCGTTCAATTTCTTTTTGAATAATATGTTTTTGGTTGCTGTATCCGCAATCGGCGAGCACACCGATAACGTTTTTTGGAAGATTGTGACCTGCCGCCATCATAACCGTTGAAGCGCCCATAGAAATACCCGTAAGAATAAGTTTTACGTCACTTCCAAAGTGATTTATGGCAAAGTCTATCCATTTAAGGCAGTCCTTATGCTCGTTTACACCAAATGAAATTACGTTGCCGTCACTTTTTTCTGCGGCGCGCTGGTCAACTATAAGTGCGCTTCTTTTAAGCTTGAAACAGCGTTGTACACCGCCAGAAAGGTCACGCAATGCGCTTCCGCGGTAACCGTGAAACATTATTTCTATGGGTGCACCATTTTGGTATTCGTAAAAATTTCCGTATAACGTCAGTCCGTCAAAGGACGTTATTGAAAATTCCTGCTTCTCAAGCGCCTTCGTTTCGTTTGCCCATTGCTCCATCACGTCACGGAATTCCTCGTAAATAGCACCCTCGGGAATAACGTCGGTTTCCTTTGTAAGATCGCGGTCGGGCGAATAAAAGGTCATACGAAAGCAAACGTATGAAATTATAAAATACGCGGCACATAATAATATAAGTAAGCCGAGCGCAATATATAAGAATAACATATTATCATCTCCGTAAAGGATTATACCACTGTTTTTTATTAGTGTACAGCCGTTTGTAACATTGTTGTTGCATTTTTTTTAAAATTAGGGTAAAATTACAGGGAAACGGAGTGTGAAATGCTTGGATATAGAAGTAAATTATAAAAACAAAATGCGTTATAATACTGCAAAGCCGCCGCTTCATCAGGGCAAGTTCTGGGTGTGGCTTATATGGTTTTTGTCAAAAATTATGTTGAGGGGCAAAAAGTTCAAGGTAGAAAAAATAAATATGGAAGGTCTTAAACCACCGTATTTTATGCTTTCTAACCATATGCACTTTATTGATTTTGAGCTTGCCGCAATGGCAACCTATCCTTATCCCGTAAGCAATATTGTAAGCATTGACGGATACGTTATAAAATTCTTCTTACTTGAGTGGATAGGCGCAATATGCACACGAAAATATACTAACGATCTTGCGCTTATAAAATCAATACGCAAGGTAATAAAACGCGGTGACATATTGGCAATGTATCCCGAAGCCCGCTACACGCCCTGTGGAACTACTTCGTTTTTGCCTGATGCGTTAGGTAAGCTTGTGCGTTCAAATAAGGTGCCCGTTGTTGCGGTACTGCATAGGGGCAACCACCTTTACGCACCGTTCTGGAACGTTAGCAAAAAGCGCAACGTACCTATGCACACCACCTTTACGCAGATTCTTACTGCTGAGCAGGTACAAAGTATGTCGGCAGAAGAAATCAACAAGGCCATAAAGGATGCGCTTTGGTATGATGATTATCAATATCAGAAGGATAACGGAATTCTTATAAAGGAAGAATACCGTGCAGAAGGTCTTCACAAGGTGCTTTATAAATGCCCGCATTGCAAAGCGGAAAAAATGGCGTCAGAGGGTGCGGAAATATTCTGTACAGAATGTAACAAGCGCTGGTTCTGGCAAGAGGACGGATATCTTAAGGCACTTGAAGGTGAAACGGAATTTGATCATATTCCCGATTGGTTTAATTGGGAGAGGGAAGAAGTTAAAAAAGAAATAGAAAACGGCACCTATCGTTTTGAGGATGAGGTTGAGGTATTCTCACTTCCAAGAGTGTTAAGGTACATTCCTTTAGGTAAAGCAAAGCTTACCCACAATATTGAAAGCGGCTTTACGCTTCACGGTCACTATCGTGGTCAGGATTATCATATTGAGCGTACACCCCTTCAAACCAACAGTCTTCACGTTGAATACAATTTCAAGCCTATCGACGGATGCGATTTCGTAGATATTTCGACCGAAAACGATTCTTTCTACTGCCGTCCCACCAAGGAAAACGTTATCACCAAGCTTGCCTTTGCAACGGAAATTCTGTATTTGAACAAGATAGAGAATAAAAGCACTTAATGATAAGTGCTTTTTTTATACATTTTTTGCCCTTAAAAATTCAACAAAGCTTTTTAAATTGCCAAAAAATTCAGCTTGGCGGTAATATGCGAACACCGTATACTTTTCGTTAAAATCAGCAACCTCAAGGGTGATGAGCTTATTGTCGGTGCCACGCACAATTCCGATGCCCATTCCCGAAAGAATAAGCTTTTCGTAGCATTCGATATCATTGCATATTGCGGATATTTTCGGTGTAAAGCCTGCACGCAGGCAGGTAGAAGAAAGAATACGGTGCATATTACTGTTTGTGCCCATGGTAATAAAGGGCTGCTCCGAAAGCTGAGCAACGGTGAGCTTCTTTGATAATAGGGGATTACCCTGTGCACACTTAAAATACAAGCGGATGCTAAAAAGCTCAATCCGCTGAAAATCTGTGTACGTATCCTTCATTTCATCAATAATAATATCGTAATCGGTGTAATCGGTTTCGTTAAAATCAAATGAAATCTTAAACGATACGTGGGGGAATTTTGAGCTGTATTCGCTTATCAGGTCTGTTATTTTGCGTCGCATACCTCTTACAAGAAGCTTGATCTCACGCTTATCGTCACCGTGGGCAGAAATTTCGGATATAGCACTGTTAATAGAATTAAATGCGGAAGCAACTGCCTGCTGAAAGCGTTTGCCGTTGGCATTAAGCACAATTTTGTTTTTGTTTCTGTCAAAAAGCTGAAAGTCAAGCTCACCCTCAAGCCGCTTTACCGAGGCCGAAACTGAAGTGGTGGGCACCTGAAACATTTGCGCAGTTTGGGTAAAACTTTCATTTTTTGCGCTTTCCAAAAAATATTTAAGCTGAAGTATTTCCATTTGCAACATCTCCTTATTTACAGTTTACCACACTTTTAAAATTATAGCAATTCCATTTTATATGATTATTTACAGTTATGATGCGGTGTGTTATAGTAGTTGTATGATTTTAGGAGGAATAAGTAAAATGAACGTAAATATTTTGTTTTTAAGCAACAAGGCGATGGAAGAATGCGGCGTAAACGATATGCACGAAGTCATAAATGACGTTAAAAATGCATATGTGCTCAATTGTAAAGGTGATGTTATAAATCCCGGCAAATGCGTACTTCGATGGGGTAAGACGGTTGAGGATGAAAATATGCTTGGCAGAATAAACGCAATGCCCGGCTACATTGGCGGCGAATATGGTATGGCAGGCATTAAGTGGATAGGAAGCGGCCCTATGAACTATAAAAAGGGGTTGCCACGTGCAAGTGTTACAATGATTCTTAACGATCCTGATACAAAGCTTCCTGTTTGTGTGGCTGACGGTACTGCAGTAAGCGCAATGCGCACAGGTGCATCGGGCGGTATTGCGATTGAATTGCTTGCCAAAAAGGAAGCACGTGTAATGACCATATGCGGTGCAGGCGCACAGGCACCCACACAGCTTGAGGCGGCAATGATTGCAAGAAGCAGTCTTGACACCCTTTATATTTATGATATTCGCAAGGAAAACGCACTTCGCTTTAAGGAGTGGGTGAATGCAAAGTATCCTCAGCTTAACGTAATTGTTACTGAAAATGTTGAAGAGGCTTCAAGACAGAGTGATATTATTGACTGTGTTACCCTTGCAAGTGAACCCTTTATAAAGGGTGAATGGCTTAAAAAGGGCGCACTTGTTATGAATATGGCTGATTACGAGGTTGATAACGAATGCGTAACCCGTGCCGATAAGGTTGTTGTTGATTATTGGGAAAATATCAAACACCGTATGATAAGCACGGTTGCACTTATGTGGCGCGACGGACTTTTTAAGGATGAGCAGATCCATGCAGAGCTTGGGCAGATACTTTCGGGCATTAAAGCACCAAGAGAAAGTGAGGACGAAATAATCTACTTTAACGCAGTTGGCGCAGGAATTCTTGACATTGCAGTTACTGCGCGCTGTTATAAAACTGCGTTAAAAACAAACAAGGGCGTAAGTGTTCCTTTCTGGGAATAATATTGACAAACGCCACTATAAAATGATATAATATAACCAACTTAAAAATAGCGCAGTAATGTGCTATTTTTGTATATTTTGAAAGAGGTATAGGTATGATGAAAAAATATATTGCTGATAACAAAGAGCTGATGCTTAAAACTCTTGAAGAGCTTTGTCATATACCTGCACCCTCACATCACGAGGAAAAGCGTGCGGAATATTGTAAGAGTTGGCTTGAAAAATATGGCGCAAAGGGTGTATATATCGATGATGCGCTTAACGTTATTTTTCCTTATAACTGTGAAACCAGTAACGAGATCACTGTGTTTGCGGCACATACCGATACAGTGTTTCCGGATATGGAGCCAATGCCGTATTTTGATGACGGAGAAAAGATTTTTTGCCCAGGCGCATCGGATGATACTGCAAGCGTAACGGTGCTTCTTCTTATGGCTAAATATTACATCGAAAATCAGCTTAAGGCAGAAAAGGGAATAATGTTTGTATGCAATTCCTGTGAGGAGGGGCTTGGTAACCTTAAGGGCACAAGACAGCTGTTTAAGGATTACGAAAACCGCATCAAGCAGTTTATTACCTTTGACAGCGTGCTTAATTCAGTTGCTGACAGATGCGTTGGCTCGCACCGTTATAACGTAACGGTTAAAACCGAGGGCGGTCATTCCTACGGCGCATTCGGTAACAAGAATGCAATCAATGTGCTTGCTGAAATCGTAAATAGCATTTATAGCATTGATGTGCCAAAAAAGGAAGGTACACGTACTACGTACAATGTTGGTACAATTTCCGGCGGAACAAGCGTGAACACCATTGCGCAGGAAGCTAATATGCTTTGTGAATACCGTTCAGATGACAGCGAATGTCTTAAATATATGGAAGAAAGGTTTAGGGCTATTTTTAAGGAAAAGACCGATGCGGGCTACGACGTTACCGTTGAGCTTGTAGGTAACCGTCCAAGTGCCAATATCGATCCTGAGCAAATAGAAGAACTTAAAAGGCTTGTAGTCCCCGAAATAGAACAAACCATCGGCGAGCAGGTGAATTTTAAAAGTAGCTCTACCGATTGTAATATTCCGCTTTCGCTTGGCGTAAAAGCACTTTGTATCGGTACAAACGTTCACGCAAAAGTCCACACTCGCGAGGAATGGGTGGATAAGGAATCGCTGGTACCGGGGCTTGAGATCGCAATAAGAGTGGGCACAAAATTAACGGAGGAATAAAATATGAAATTTACTGCAGCAGGCGATGCGATAATTCAAAGACGTATTCATTCTGATTTTGAAGGTTTTGAAGAGCTCCGTCCCTTCATTATGCAAGGCGATGCAAGATTTTTTAATCTTGAAACCACACTTAACCGCGAGGGTGAGGCGCATGCATCACAGTACAGCGGCGGTACGTATCTCCGTACCTCGCCCGAGGTGCTTGACGATTTAAAGGGCTTTGGCTTTAATATGACAAGCTTCAACAATAACCACGCAGGCGACTTCTTTTACGACGGCTTTCTTTCAACCCTTGAAACAGTTGAAAAAAGCGGGCTTGTTCATAGCGGTGCAGGCAGAAATCTTGCGGCGGCTTCAGCACCTAGATATCTTGAAACCAAAAACGGCAGAGTTGCGTTAATATCCGTAAACACTAATTTTGATCCTTCCATAATGGCAGGCGAGCAATCACCCCGTGTGCCCGGCAGACCCGGTGTAAACGGTTTAAGAATCAAGAAGCACGTTACGCTTCCCAAAGAGGATCTTGAGTATATAAGACAGCTTGCAAAGGATACCAATATAAACGCTTCCAAGGAAATAACCCGTAAGGAAGGCTATTTTGCCGAGCTTGATGAAACCGAGTGTGAGCTTGGTGAAATGCTGTTTAAGCTTGGTGATGAGCGCAAGTTTATTATGCAGGTAAATCCCGAAGACGTAAAGCGTGTTGACAAAGCCATTTACGAAGCACAGCTTCAGGCGGATTATATAATCATCTCCGTGCATTCACATCAGATAAGCGGAGATAAAAAGGAAAATCCTGCTGAATTTTTAAAGGATTTCTCGCGCCATTGTATCGATATGGGTGCAAATGCGGTGGTTGGTCACGGACCGCATCTTTTAAGACCTATTGAGGTATATAAGGGATGCCCCATATTCTATTCCCTTGGTGATTTTGTGCTTGAATTGTACAGTATTGAATTCGCACCTGAGGAATTCTATAACAAGCAGTCACTTACGTCACAGGCTACCGTGCACGAGTTGCTTAAAAAACGCTCAAAGGATTTTAAGGTAGGGCTTATGACTGATAAGCGTATGTTTATTACTGTTATTCCTTGTTGGGAAACGGAAAACGGAGTAATGACAAAGCTTACTCTTATGCCTGTTGAAATGAAAATGGATGGGAATAAATCCGAACAAGGATTACCTCGCAGAAGCTACGATACTTCCATATACGAATATTTAAAGGAAATGTGTGAGCCCTACGGCACAAAACTTAAGCTTGAGGCTGACGGCCTTATAAGCTGCACGTGGTAAAGTTAGTTGATAAGCAAAAAACCCCGCAATTGCGGGGTTTTTTAAATTTGGTTTGCTAAGGTACACATTGTGTGATATAATAATCATCAACGCGTTTATGTTGAAAGTGGGATGATTATGGAAAACAAGGTCAAACGCTTTATGAAGATATACCCATGGTATTGGGGTATGGTTGGCGATCTTCTTTTCTATATTGCCGTTGACACGTTGTTTCTTGAAATGGTTAAGAAATTTTCTGCATCACAGATAGTGTCCCTAACAACAGTTTCTACCGTAACCGCTATAATTTTGCAGTTGCCTATGTTGTGGGCAATAAAGAAAATAGGCAATACTGCATCGGTAAGGCTTGGCGCATTTTTTCTGCTGATGTCTGCCGTATTGATGACTGTGGGAAAAAGCTATTGGGTTGTTGCACTGTCGCGTGTGTTTCACGATATGGCGGCGGTATTCAGAAACGTGTGTATCACTTCCCTTGAAAATAATCTTGATGCGGTAGGCTGGCGGAATAAGTTTGTATCCGTGCGTGCGCAGGGAAATACCATATATTCAATTATTACAATGCTTATATCGTTTGTTGCAAGCCTTATGTTTAACCTTTATAATTATCTGCCTATGATAGGTTGTATAATCACTTGCTCTATCGGCTTTGTGCTTTCGTTTTATATTGTGGACTACACCAAGTATAACCGCATAAGCTTAAAGGAAGAAAAAAGCGCAGGCAAGATAAATTACGGTGGCTTCGTATTGCTTGCCATCGTGGTATTCGGCTTGTTCTATCCCGTTGTAACATCGGGGCAAAGCGAAGGTAAGCTGTTTATTCAACAGCACGTCAATGCCGCACTTTCAAATGAAAGCACCGCACTTATTATCGGTGCAATAATCTGCATTTCACGAATAGTGCGTGTGGTATCAAACGTGTTCTTTGTTAAGCTTTATGAAAAATGTAAGTCAAAAACGGGAATACTGCTTACGGTATTACTTGCCGCATCAATAGGCTTTTTGCTGTTTGGCTCGTTTATTCCGTCACTTATATTAAAAATAATGGTTATGTCCATTGGCTACATTATAATTTTGTTCTTGCGTGACCCGTATAAATTATATATACAGGACGTGGTGTTTGATTACACACCTAAGGAGCATCATCAAACGCTTGTTACCATAATGGAATTCGGCGTAAAAATAGGTACTGCGGCAACAAGCCTTATATACGCGCTTGTGCTTTTAAACAATCCTATGTGGATGGTAATGACGATAACCTTGAGCATAGCGATAGTCGAAATAATATTAAGCATCAGGCTTTATAAAATAATAATTAAACTGAAAAAAGAACGTCCCATATAAAAAACACCCCAAAGGCAAATGTCCTTTGGGGTGCGTTTTATTTTGGAACGTTTTTATTAAACAACCTGAATACCAAGTATGTCGCAAAGGTTCTTAATAGCCTCGGTGTTATCACCGTAAGAAATAATGTAGTGCTGGCACATAACCTTATCTGCAAAATCAGGAACGTCATCAAGCAGAATTTCAAGACCGGGCAGTTGGGGGGCAGGCTGTGTCCAACCGGCTTCCTCCCACTTTCTCGGCGTAATGCCTTCGCCAACTACCATATGCATATAATATATTCCGTCGTCATATGTAAGGCGGCACATTGTTACTTTACCTGTTTTAACCTTGCTTACGTTAAGAATACCCTCTGAAAGCTCACCGAATGCGGCGGGCATAACGGTAACGGGGCCATCGGTAACCTCGGCAGGAATGTAGTCGGGTACACCTGCAAGCACACGGTCTGTAAAGAATTCGTAGAACTCAAGATAGAACGCACACTGACCTGTAAGATATTTAACCATAAGCTGTGTGATGTTACCTAATGAATCGTTTTCGGGGATAGTGCAAAGTCCGTCCTCATTTGCAAGAAGCATAAAGATGGGGGCAGGTGGGAAGCCTAAAAGCTTCTTCATACCGTCAACGTCCTTAAGGGAAATAGCTTCATAGCCACGCTCGTCACAAATAGCCTTGATTGCAAGATAATATCCTGCGGCAAGCTTCATGCTTTCAGGGTTAGCGGGCTTTAAGAAGTTCCACTTTGACATTACATTATCAATAACAGCCTGCTTTTCGGCATCGGTTATCTTTTCAAAGCGTTGCTGAATTTCAAGCATTTCAAAGGTCTCAATTTCAGGACCGATCTGTCTTTTAAGTGAGCCGCCATCGTAAAGCGTGCCGTAAAGATTCATATCACGGTAGCCTGCCATACCGCTTCTTGCGTGGCGGAGCTTTGCTGCCGCACCTGCCGCAACTGCGTAGTTATATACCTTCTTGGAATTGGTAGGCAAGCCGATAATATCATAAACGTATTTAAAATCGTAACCAAGATCATAGAACGTTTTTCTAAGTGCGGTAGTACCTGCCTGATCGGCTGTGGTAACAAGGCGGTCGCCCTCCATCCAACCGCAAAGACCCCAAAGTACCATAGGCTTATTGCGGAAATGTTCGGTAACCTTTACGACTGCGTGGGTCGGTATCCAGCCTGCAATGCACGCAATAACAACGTCAAAGCTTTCGTTCTCAAGCATCGAAACGGCTTTCTTTATGTCCTTTTCCTCGTAATCGTCGGTAACGGGGTAAACGCTTACAAGCTCAAGTCCCTCGTTTTTAAGTGCGGCCTCTGCTGCCTTAACCTTGTTGATGATGATGTCGATGGGGGTGTTAACTTCACCAAACCCGATAAATGCTGCTTTAATCATATTATTCTTCCTCTCTTACGTTAAGTATATTATCATATTTTACAAAGCTCTCGTAAACCTTGGTGTAATCAGTACCGTCGGGCACGTATTCCTTGTCTGTCTGAATGCCCTCACACGCTTTTTCAACTGATTCAAAAACACCTGCGCCAACACCTGCAAGAATTGCAGAACCGAGGCAAGCAGTTTCCTTATTCTTTAAGGTAATCAGCTTTTTGCCTGTAAGGTTAGCCTTCATATTGCACCATAAGGGACTTTTTGCACCGCCGCCCATAATACGAATTTCGTCAACAGGCACGTCAAGGTAATCAAGATTGCTTTTAAGCATACAGGTTATTGCTTCCATAATGCTTCGTGCAAAGTGCGCGGGGGTATGCTCCGGTGTAATGCCCGTAAAACTTCCGCGTGCATCGGGATTATACTTGGGCATTGTGGAACCGCAAAGATAGGGCAGGAACGTAACACCGTCACTTCCTACGGGAATTTCCTTTGCCATATTATCTATGTCCTCAAAACTTGCATTCTTCAAGAATGCATCGCGGAACCACTTAAGCGCCATACCTGCAGTGGGACTCCACGAAAGCAGGCAATAATTGCCGTCATAGCAGTAATGGCAGGGAACAATGCTGTCCTTTTTAAAGGGCGGAACAGTCTTTGAGGGCACGTAAATAACCATGGTGGTACCCGTCATTTCGCTGATAATGCCTTCCTTTACAACACCTGCGCCGATAGCGCCTGCTATCTGGTCAATGGCAGAGGTTATAACCTTAATACCGTTATATTCTCCTACAAGCTTTGCAGAGTCGGTAAGTGCAGGAAGCATATCTTCAGAAATACCGATAAAATCAAGCATTTCCTTCCAATAAACGTTGCCCTTTATATCAAAGTAAATGGTTGAAGACTGAAGGGTTTTTTCAGTAACAAAATTACCCGTAAGCTTATATAAAAGATAGTCTTCAAGGAGGAATATCTTTTTTGTTTTTGCCCATATTTCAGGCTCGTGACGCTTTATCCACAAAAGCTTGCAGGCGGGCCAGGTAGCCGTAACCTCAGGCTGACCTGTAACCTCGTATATCCTTTGATTGCCAAAGTGCTTTTCAATAATTTCCGCTTCTTCGGTTGCACGGTTATCAAGCCATACGATAGCGTCCCTTAAAGGATTGCCGTTCTCGTCGCAAAGAATAAGGGTTTCGCATTGGGTATCGATAGCCATAGCATCGACGGTGGCTTTTTTTGAAATATTTTCAAGCACGTTCTGCATCAAAAGCCAATACTTTTGTGCATCAACCTCAACTATATCGCCTGCGGTCTTTAAGGTATATTCCTCACTTGTTGAAGCGATAAGCTCAAGTTTTTCGTTATATAAAGCTGATTTAACCGAGGTTGTTCCAAAATCAACACCAAGACAGTTCATGCTATACTCCTATTTAAACATTTCGTTAATTTCGTCGATAGATCTTCTTGTAAGAATGTCGCCGCCCTCGTGACCTGTCCAGCCGCTTGAAATATATGCGCTGTAATGACCTGCCTTTTCAGCTTTAAGGGTGGGTAAATAGCTTCTGCCGCCACAGGTAAGCTGAAGAATAAACGTTTGTTTTGCAAGGCTGCGTGCTTTGATGCGGTTGCCGTAATCAAGGAACAGCTCAAAGGGGTTGGTTGCAAATGCAACGTCACCAAGCTTAAGAATGTGTACTTCAATGGGGAAGGTCTCCATCTTTTGCTGAAGACGGTATCTTGCAATGTTGCCTGCGTGCACGTAAACAGCGGCATTATCCTCGTAATTGAATACTTCCTTATCCTTGTTCTTGTTCATATAGTATTCGATCTCACGAACCGAATCGTTGTACTGTGTAATGGTAGCCTTTTTTAAGGGAAGGTCAAGGGTAAATACCTTGTGTGTAAGGTCAGCTTCGTCGTTAAGGTCAGTAAGCTCCTCGTAAACCGAGATTATTTCGTTTGCAATGCGCTTACCTGCAAGCCTGCATCCCTCAAGGTCAAACATTGAAGGATCTGCAACACGCTCAATGTAATTAGGACGGTGGATGTTGGGATCCTTTGAGCATACGTCAGTGCTTACCCAACGGATAAGGTCACGGGGGCACTGGTCACCGCCTGCACCGCCAAGAGCTAACAGGAAGATATGGTCACCAAACTTCTTGCGCAAATATTCCTTCGCCTTGCCCCAATAGTCTGATGAAATAAAGTTCTGATGCTCAAGTATCTGTGAAGGGCAAGCAATGTTTGCAACAACACCGGTAAGATTTTTGTCCTTGTCAAAGGTATATATAAGCTCAATACCCGAATCGTTTCCGCCTTCCATTGAAACAAAGTTAGCGGTATTGGTGTCACCCCACATCTGTGCAGTTCCGTCATCGTAAGCAACTCTGCGGCAGAAGCCTACAACTGCGCGGCCGAATGCGTTTTTATACATTGCAGGCTGTCTGTTATTCCATGCCTGATATGCTGAAAGTGCAATTTTGCGCGAAACAAGCTCAATAGCCTCTTCAGATGTAATAACGTCTTCGGTAGTGGAATCAACCAAGGGTGTGTATTTCTTGCCGTTAGGCATAAACTCATTAAGAATACTTATTGTGCTTATGGTGCCTGCAGGCGGGGCTATAGCCTTTAATGAAGTGTGTGCATGCGTTGCGGTAACAATGATCTTGTTAGGATCGATTTCACCGCCCAATTCCTTAAAATATTCTCTTGACTTGTTCAAAAGAACATCGCAGATTTTTGCAAGGTCAACCGAAACGAAAATTGCCTGCTCGCTATCTGCTTCAATAGCCATAGCAGTGGCGGTAATATCCGATTCAACCTCGTCGGTAATGCGCTCATAGAACTGTCCCGCAAGCGCAACCTTTTTGTTTTTGGGAACAATACTGTTTTCAGCCCATCCAATAAATAATTTACCCATAAACAATACCTCACTTAATTATTTTTTTATATTATAAAATATATATAATCCAATGTCAATATTGAAGCGTTACTTCGGAAATTTTCCGAAAAAATAAGGTCTGCATAAAGCAGACCTTTAAAATCAGTTTTTAGATACAATAAGAATCATATCAAGTGCTTTCGGCTTTGTGGGGATAATAAATTCTTTACCCTTAAGGCTGTTGGAAATTACGCTGTATTCGCCTGTAACGGTGTCAAACCATTTTGCCGTGTAGGTTGCGTTTTCGTCCATATTTATTATTTTGCCGACAGGGTCGGTATCACGGTCATACAGGTAAACAACGTAAAGCTGGTCTTCAACGTGGGAAACTGCGTAATTTCTTCCACTTAAATGGCTAAATACCTTGCCGTAATCGTAATCGGGGGTAAGCCGCCACCACGGAATGCTTTCAAAGAACCTTCTTAAATAAGTCATTTCTGTGCTGATAGGTGCGTTGATAAGCTCACCCCAGGTTATTTGCTTTTCGGGAATTGTTATAACGTCAACACCGTCAAAGCCGTCAGCGTTCTGTGCATAGTTGCCGATATATACCCACATATCAGCGCCGCCGTATGCGTAGCCTGAAAGACCGTTAAGGTAAGAAATCCAAGCCTGTGCACGTGCGCCAAAGTTTTTTGTGTAAAGGTGATCGTATCTTGCTTCGTAGTTTACAATGGGCTTGCCTTGACCGTTCTCCCAAAAATCCTTTGGCAGACCAAAGTTAAACTGTTGATCAATACATGGACGCCATTGAATTGCCCACCATGTGTGTCCTTTTACGTCACGAAATATTGAAGGACGGTTTCCACCCGTGCGTTCGTTTTGCGTGGGATTGTAATCGTTGTATCCGCCGTCAACAGGTGCAACGGGTACGTTGCCTAAGCAACCAACGCCTGCGGTGTTTACCTGATGTGCTGATGTGGGGTGGTGGTAGGGATCAATAGAAGTAATGATTTCACACATACGCTTATAAACCTCGGGCAATCCGTCACGGTGCCAAAGGTCGTCAACCTCCTGACCCAACGTCCACAAAACAGGGTATGCGCAGTATCTTGCAACCCAATAGCGCACAAGAATTTCAAGGTTTTCTATAAATTCCTTGGTTGCCTCCTGCGTAACGGGGAACAGAAGCTCGGCATTTGCGTGAACAAATCCTTTATCGGCAATATACTTAAAATATTTGTCAAAATGCTGAAATCCCTTAATATCCTCTTCCTCTACCGTACCCTTTTCAACCTTAAAGCTTCTTGCTAAAGGCTCTGTTTGATAAACGGTAAAGCCTTGCTCCCAACGCCTGTCGCAGATATACTTAAAGTGCGAATCGGTTTTTATACCGGCGGCATGGGGACCTGCCTCGTCAAATTCTTCCTTTTGAACGTTCCAATGTGTGTCACCTAAATAAAAGAACGGTGTACCGTCGTTGTACATAAGATAGCGTACGCCCTTTTCGGTCTTAAGAAAGCCGCGCTTATAAATTTCAAGGTTGCCTGTGTATTCCTCTGCAATAACAGTACCTGAGATTCCGTTAAGTCCTATATCTTTACCTGTGGCGGTAACGGTGTATTCCCATACGCCCGTTTCGGTAGGTGCAAAGCGAACACGCCAAGTGTTGCCACCATCCCAAAAGCCGGGAATGGTAAGCACAGTACCTGTATTAGCGCTTTTAAAAATAACGTCAATTGCCGCTTCATGAATATTAGTAACGGAAGCGGTTGCAAAAAAAGTAATTTCTTTATTAACCCATTTTTGTGCAGTCATAATAAACCCTCCTTGTGCTTTGGATGATAACATTTTAACACAAACTTATCGGAGATTCAACACTTAAATGTTGTATTTTTTCTTCAATTTGTTGTGTGTTGCCGTCTGTACTCGAGGGGCGAAAGTCCCGTGAACCGTTTGAACTGCCTGCAAAAATACGATGTATCCGTAAACCCTAAAAGCTGACCTATCTGCGTAGTGTTAAGGCTATCGAAAACAAGGTAATCCTTCGCCTTTTCAAGCCTTGAATTAAGTCTGTATTCTGCAGGTGACATATTTGAATATTCCTTAAAAAGTCTGCGGAAGTATACCTCGCTCACGTTGCATATTTTTGCTATTTCTTTAACGGAAAGCGATTGCAAAACGTCTGTTTCAAGGTATTCGATTCCTTTTTCGATAGCCTTGAATTTTTTGTCAAGCACGTGGCTTTTTTTAGAAAGCAAGGTAAAAATATCGTAAAGCCCCGCTTTCATTATTTGGGGACTTGGCAATAACGATTCGCTTGAAAGATCGATTTTCTCAATCAGATACTTAACGTTCTGCGGGGGGAAAATAATGATTTCGTCGTCTAAAATAAAATCGTTTCCGTCCTTATCAAAAAGAAAAAAGTTGATGCCAACGGTGTTCGAATTTGTGCTTTCAAAATCAAATAAGCGCATAGAATATTCGCTTCCTATTGGGGTGTATACCAAGCTACCCCTTGGCGCAATTATTTTTCTTCCGCTTTTTAAAGTGTATTCGCACTTTACGCCGTCAAGATACGCAAGCATGTTTGTTTTCTTAGGCGCACCTATGCACGAAAAGAATTTGTTATTTGCCCAAAACTGCTTCAGCGCATTAATGACGTCTACCGAATAGTTATATTCATATAAAGAGGAAACAGGTATAATATTCATTGATTAAGCTCCATTATTCTTTTTGATTATTGTATAATATAAGCGATTGCAAGTCAACAAAAAGTATCGAAAAGTTATATAAATGTATCGTTGAATTACGTTACATAAATCTAAATAAATGATATAATAAAAAAAGGAGTGATATAAATGAAAAATATTTCTGTTGCGGTTATCGGTTGTGGTAACCGTGGAAGATGCTATACCGAACTTCTTTTAGAGCAAAAGGAACGCTTCACCGTTACCGCCATTTGCGATATGAAAGAAGAACAACTTAAAAATATGGTAACTCTTTACGGTCTTGACTGTGCGCAATTTATTTCGGAGGATGAGTTCTTTAAGGAAAGGAGAGCCGACCTTGTTATAATTTCCACACCTGACAGAACTCACGTTCAGCAGGCGGTAAAAGCAATGCGCTTAGGCTGTGATATATTGCTTGAAAAACCAATAAGTGATGACCGTGATGAGCTTGATATGCTTTTAAAGGCACAAAAGGAAACGGGCGCACGGGTTATGGTGTGCCACGTTTTAAGGTACGGTGCAGGGTACAGAAAGTGCAAGCAGCTTATTGATTCAGGTGTTATCGGCAAGCTTTTTGCTATTGATGCATCAGAACGTGTTGTCTATTGGCATTGGGCGCAGGCATACGTAAGGGGAATTTTTGCACGCCGCGAAGAATCCCATCCCACTATTTTGGCAAAATGCTCACATGATCTTGATCTTTTGCAATATTATGCCGATAGTAAGTGTGATACCCTTTCTTCCGTGGGCGGTCTTGATTTCTTTAAAAAAGAAAATGCGCCCGTTGACTCTACCGAGCGTTGTATAGATTGTCCCCATATGGAAAACTGCCCATATTCCGCAAAACGTATATATATCGATGCGTGGCACAAGCAGGGCGAACCGCGCTTTATGTGGCCGTTCTATCGCGCCTGCACCACCGACCCCATAACAGAGGAAGGCCTTTACGAAGGTCTCAGATATGGTGAATTCGGCATATGTGCATATAAGTGCACAGTTGATTTTGTTGACCATCAGTTTGTGCAAATGCAGTTTGAAAACGGTGTAAAAGCATCGCTTAAAATGATGTTTAGTGCCGAGCATGGCAGAAGAATTTCCTTTTACGGCACGTTGGGTGAGATAGTGCTTGAGGAACGTGACGATACCATTACCGTAATGCCCTTTGGCAAGGAAAAGGAAGTAATCAAAATAGGTACAATAATCGAGGGAGGTCATGCGCACGGCGGTGGTGACAGTAAAATAGTTGAGGAACTTTACGGAATGCTTACCGGCACAAGCGAAATGATAACCTCGCTTGAACGCTCAGTGGAATGTCACCTTATGGGCATCACCGCAGAAGAATCCCGCGCCCTTGACGGCAAAAACTTAAAGGTGCACAGATAAAATAAATGGAAGCAACCAGCTTAAATACAAAAAACGACAGGCTATGTGAAAGACCTGTCGTTTTCTTATATTGTATTACATCCAAACATTCCCGTTAATCAAATTGTATAGTGGCAATGTTTAAGGCTGAATCACCGTCCTCCCATAGCACAATAGTATTGACAAAGTTGCAAAAAAGAGGTATTATGTATGCAATCGGTTGCACAAAAAGGGGGAGTTGTATGAAGCAAATTCCATACGTGAATAAGGAGATTTCATCCATCGTATTTGGCACGGCAACAAAAACGCTTTTTGATGCGGTTGATGAATCACGAAGCGATATTAAAGAGTGCCGTGAAAAAGCATTCAAGTTGCTTGATGCCGTATTTGAAAACGGAATCAACTGTTTTGACTGTTCTGACCACTACGGTGAAGAAATTTTAGGCGATTGGATTTTTGAAAGAGGATTGCGTGACAAAGTGGTTATTTTTTCAAAATGCGCACATCCAAACAAGTGGCGCGAAAGAGTGACCGACTTTGATATTTTATATGATATCCACAACGCACTTAAAAAGCTTAAAACTGATTTTGTTGATATTTATATGCTTCATAGGGATGATCCTTCCGTTAAGGTAGACGTTATAGTTGATACTATGAACCGCCTTTTTGATGAAAGCAAGATCGGTGCCTTTGGAGGAAGTAATTGGAGCTTCGAACGTATTGAACAAGCAAACGAATATGCATTAAAGCATAATTTAGTGCCCTTTACCGTTACAAGTCCCAATTATTCGTTAATAGAACAGGTGGATAATCCTTGGATAGGTACCTGTACAACCTTGACAGGTAAGGCAAACGAAAAGGCAAGAAAGTGGTATTTAGATAATAATATTGCTGTTTTTGCATATTCAGCGTTGGCTCGCGGATTTATTTCAGGTGCGTTTAAGCACGATGACAGGGATAAGGCAAAGGCATTTTTAGATGAAGCAGGTGTTAAAGGCTATTGGTCAGAAGATAATTTTGAACGTTTAAGGCGTGCAGAAATTCTTGCCAAGGAAAAGAACGTTTCAGTTGCACAGATAGGTCTTGCGTGGATATTCAATCAGCCCCTTAATACCTTCCTGCTTACAAGCCCCGTAACAGAATTACAAATAAAAGAAAACGTTGCCGCAGAAAAAATCAAACTTACTGAAAAGGAAGTTTTGTGGCTTAATTTGGAGGAGAATTAGTATGAATAAGTATGAACTTTTTGACAAGAAATTAAAGAATCGCGAAAAAATCGTAGGCCCTGCAATTTCAAACATTTTAAGCACTATTATGGTTGAGAAAATGGCAGATAGCCTTGACTTCGTTTTGTTTGACGGCGAACACGGTATTTATAATAACGAATCGCTTGTTGAATGTCTTCAGGTTGCACGCCTTAAGGGTGTACCATCGTTCATTCGTGTTGCCGATACCGAATATCACCTTATTTCACGCGCGTTATATATGGGTGCAGACGGTATTATGATACCCCGTATCGAAACGCTCGAGCAGGTTGATAAGGCAGTAAAATCAATGAACTTTGCACCTGTGGGTAAGGTTGGTTGCGGTGGTCACGGCCAGTATAGAAATGGTGAAACGATCGATGTTTATAAGAGATATCTTATGCTTCAGATTGAATCACCTGCAGGTGTAAAAAATCTTCCGGCAATGCTTGAAAAGTACGGCGAGTTTATTTCTGCAATCGTTATCGGACCTTACGATTTTTCAGTTATGGTAGGCAAGCCCTTTGATTTTGAAAACCCTGAGCTTATGGATTACTTCCAGCAGGTTTTTGATATCTGCAAGAAATATAACGTATCAACAGGTATTTTCTGCGACGATATTGAAAAGGCAGAAAAATACTATAAGATGGGCGCAAACGTTTTGTGGGCATCCACCGATATGAACATTTTTATGGCAGGATTTAATAAGCTTTACGGAGATTTAGAAAAGTTATGAAAATAGTTGTTCTTGATAAGCCCCGCGAAAATAAGGGCGAAATCGATTGGTCGGCACTTGATAAATTAGGCACGGTTGAAATGAATGACCGTGTGCCGCAGAATGAGGTTTTAGGGCATATGCTTGACGCGGATATAGTTATGCTCAATAAATC
>JAZQTV010000021.1:0-13492 GCA_045630945.1 Clostridia bacterium | reverse complement strand
AGACACTTAAAATCACAAAGATTGTTGCTGACGATCTTAAGACCATCGGTCTTGATCTTTGGGATATTAAGTTTGAGTTTGGTTATAACAACGGAAGTCGGAGGCCAAGCGGTCTTAGGAAGACAATCCTTTTGTACAACTCCTTGGCTCACAGAACGACATGGCTACGATCCGACTTAAGAGCAGACACTTAAAATCACAAAGATTGTTGCTGACGATCTTAAGACCATCGGTCTTGATCTTTGGGATATTAAGTTTGAGTTTGGTTATAACAACGGTGAAGTTATTCTTGTCGACGAAATCGCATCAGGCAATATGCGTGTTTACAAAGGTGATAAGATTGTTGAACCCGTTGAGCTTACAAAGCTTATTCTTAACAGATAATTTAACACAAAAATAAAAGATGCTGATTTTTATCAGCATCTTTATTTTTATTCTTTTTCCGCAGTTGAAACAATGAAAAGCTCATCCATCTGCTTTTGCTCAACCACGTCGGGTGCGCCTGTAAGCAAGCAGGATGCGTTCTGCATTTTGGGGAATGCAATAACGTCCTTAATATTATCTGCGCCTGCAAGCAACATAACAAGGCGGTCAAAGCCTAATGCAAGGCCACCGTGAGGCGGTGCACCGTACTTGAATGCTTCAACAAGGAAGCCGAAGCGGTCGTCAATATCCTCCTGCTTAAAGCCTAAAAGGTTAAACATTCTGTTCTGAATCTCGGAGGAATGAATTCTTATACTACCGCCGCCAAGCTCGTAACCGTTAAGCACGATATCGTAAGCCTTTGCGCGTACCTTGCCGGGATCGGTTTCAAGAATATCAAGGTCCTCATCCATGGGCGAGGTAAAGGGATGATGTACTGCAACGTAGCGATCTTCTTCCTCAGAATACTCTAAAAGCGGGAATTCGGTAACCCAAACGAATTCAAATGAATTTTCGGGGATAAGGTTTAATCTTCTTGCTATTTCCTGACGAAGCTGACCTAATGCATCAAATACAACCGTATTTTTATCTGCAACGGCAAAGATAATGTCACCATTTTCAGCATTCATAAAGTTAGCAATCTCATCAAACTGTTCCTTTGTAAAGAACTTATTAACGCTTGTTCTGTAACCTTCTTCTGTCTTGATTATCCATACAAGACCCTTTGCACGATAGGTTTTGATGTATTCCTGAAGTGCATCGATATCCTTACGGGAGAACTTATCGGCACAGTTTTTAGCCAATATCGCACGAACACTTCCACCGTTTTTGATTGCATCGGTAAATACCGAGAATTCACAATTTTCAACTAATGAAGAAATATTATTAAGCTCCATACCAAAGCGAAGGTCAGGCTTATCAGAGCCGTAATTTTCCATTGCATCCTTGTACTTCATACGACGGATAGGTGTTGCAACTTCAACGCCAAGTGTTTCCTTAAACACCTTCTTTAAAAGGCCTTCGGTAATGGTCATAACGTCGTTTTCTTCAACGAACGAAAGCTCCATA
The DNA here is from genome assembly GCA_045630945.1 of Clostridia bacterium. GTDB lineage: Bacteria > Bacillota > Clostridia > Christensenellales > QALW01 > UMGS1322. The sequence continues at coordinate 12,001 of JAZQTV010000021.1, read as the reverse complement.
TCAATCTGTGTAAACTCAGGCTGACGGTCAGCACGAAGGTCTTCATCACGGAAGCAACGTGCAATCTGGAAGTACCTGTCAAAGCCCGAAACCATCAAGAGCTGCTTAAAAAGCTGGGGTGACTGAGGAAGCGCAAAGAACGTACCCGGCTGAACACGTGAGGGTACAAGATAGTCTCTTGCGCCTTCAGGCGTGCTTTTTGTAAGCATAGGAGTTTCAATTTCAAGGAATCCGTTATCCGTAAGATAATTTCTTGCGGCACTTGCTACCTTTGAGCGCATAATAAAGTTATGCTGCATTGAAGGTCTGCGAAGGTCAAGATAGCGGTACTTGAAGCGAAGTGCTTCGTTTACGGAAACACCGTCGTTTACCTCGAAGGGCGTTACAGCGGCTTCGGAAAGAATTTTAACCGCGTTAACCTCTATTTCGATTTCGCCTGTTTTAAGTTCCTTATTAATGTTTTCGGGGGTACGGGCAATAACCACGCCCGTTACTGCAAGCACGTATTCACTGCGTACCGACTGAATACTGTCAAAAAGCGCCTGATTTTTTGTGCCGTCCCAAACAGCCTGTACAATACCGCTTCTGTCACGAAGCCACATAAATACAAGTCCGCCAAGGTCACGGCGGCGCTGTACCCATCCCATAACGGTTTGCGTTGTGCCTATATCATTTTTTGTTAATTCACCGCATAAAGCAGTTCTTTTTAATCCGTTCAATACTTCAGCCATTGTTTAAAACCTCTTTTATGATTTCTTCATGTGAAAGCGAAGTCTGCTCACCGCTTGTCATATCCTTTAACACGTACTTACCGCTTTGAAGCTCATCCGAGCCGATAACAACGGTATATTTAACGTCAAGCTTACCTGCATACTTAAACTGTGCTTTAAAGGATTTTTTGTTGTGATCGCCTTCTGCGGCAATTCCGTTTGCCCTTAAATCCTGAACAAGCTTAAATGCGGCAATACGTTCTTCGTTAGATGCGCCTGATACAACGTAAACCTTATAAAGCTCAGGCTTTTGGGGAATAAGCTGCTGCTCCTCAAGAAGAATAAGCAAACGCTCAATACCCATACCAAAGCCGATACCGCAAACCTCTTTATCGCCAAGCTGACCAACCAAGCCATCGTATCTGCCACCGCCGCAAACGGTAAGGTCGCTTCCGTCAACGGTTGCAATTATTTCAAATACCGTTTTGGTATAATAATCAAGACCGCGCACGATACGGGGGTTTACCTTAAAAGGAACCTGCATATCGGTAAGTATGCTTTTAAGAAGCTCAAAATGCTCCTTACATTCATCACAAATGTAATCAAGGATTACAGGTGCATTATCAGCATCCCTGCCGCAATCAACATCTTTACAGTCAAGAATACGCATAGGATTTCTTTCAAGACGGCTCTGGCAGGTTGCACAAAGCTTTTTATCCTTAAAATAATCCTTCAACGCCTGATTGTACTTTTCACGGCAATGGGGACAGCCTATGTTATTTATGTTAAGGCTTAAGCCCTGAAGACCGCACTTTTTAAGCACCGAAAAACCAAGCATAATGATTTCGGCATCAAGTGTAGGCTCGCTTCCGCCAAACGCCTCAACACCAAACTGATGATGCTCACGCAGTCTTCCGCTCTGCGGCTTTTCGTACCTGTAAACAGGGGTGAAATAGAACATCTTAAGGGGAAGCGCATCATTGAACATTCCGTGCTCAATAAACGCACGTGCCGCACCTGCGGTGCCTTCGGGCTTTAAAGTTATACTTCTTTCTCCTTTATCTAAAAAGGTGTACATTTCCTTCTGTACAACGTCAGTGGTGTCACCTACGCCGCGCAGGAAAAGTTCAGTATGCTCAAAGCCGGGTGTGCGTACTTCCCTGAAGCCGTTTACCCTTGCAATTTCTTTCATTATACCCTCTACGTAGTGCCATTTGTACGCTTCGTAGGGTGTTACGTCCTTTGTACCTTTAGGTGCCTGTGTAAGCATATATTATTACTCCTAATTTTTATCTACATATAAATTATATTTGTTTTTTGATTTTAGTCAATCAGTTTGATTCAAACAACTGCTTTTTACGCAAATTTGCCTCTTCAATACGGTCGATATACTCGTAAATGCTCTTAAAATTAAACGCACGCTCAAGCCTATCCTCCGCCTTAATCAACCGCTTTGAAACCGCACCACAGCCAAGCGCAATAATATCTGTGGTTTCTTCCATAATATCGATGTTATACACGCCCGTATGTCCGCTTTTTGTGTAACCGATATTTTCAAAATTACCCGTCATATACTTCTGTCGGTACAGGTAATACGGTTCATAACAAGCATTTGTAAGCACTTCCTGTGCGCCCTCAACCATCTGCTGTACCTCAGAAACGTTCGCACATTTTACGTTATCCTCAAACATCCTTGAGCCACGTTTTAACGCAAGCGTATGTACGGTTATATTCTCTGCCTGTAATTTTAAAACCTCCGAAAGTGTATAGAAGAACATTTCGGGTGTTTCATCGGGCAAGCCTGCTATAAGGTCGGCATTGATGGTTTTAAACCCAATTTGCCGCGCCATTAAAAAGCACTCCCGTATTTCCTCGGGCGAATGACTTCTGCCAATCTTTTTTAAGGTGGCTTCATTCATGCTTTGGGGATTTATGCTTATTCTTCCTACCCCTGCTTCCTTCATTTTGAGAAGTTTGCCTTCAGTTATGGTATCAGGTCTCCCCGCTTCAACGGTAAATTCTATTTTTGGACTAAAATGCACACTTGCACACTCAAGCATTTGTGCGAATAATTCTTCTGTCAGCGCAGTTGGCGTACCGCCGCCGATATACGTGCACCGCACTTTTTTATTTAGTGATTTTATAAGCCTTGCGGTGTCCTTCATTTCCTTTAAAAGCGCCTCAACATAGGGTATCATCAGTTTTTCGCCTTTAGTGGAATCGGTGGAAGAAAACGAGCAATAGGTACACCTTGTTTTACAGAATGGAATGCCTATATAGATATCTATCTCGTCATTTTGGGGTGTAAAAAACTCATTTTGATTATTTATTATGCGTGTCAAAAGCTCGCCTTTATTTACGGGAAGATCATACTTTTCGTTAAGAATTCTAACGTCACCCATATCACGCAAAAGCTTTGTAGGCCGAATACCCGTAAGCGAACCCCACGGCAATTTTTTTCCCGTTGCTTTTTTTAACACGTCGTAGGCGGCAAGCTTTGCAACGTGTTTACGCACACGCTTTTTTGATATTTCGTCATTTGAAGAAAGCGCTTCCTCAAACCCGCCCAAATATCCGTTATATTCACTTTTTGCCTTGATAATGCCGTTTTCTTCCGATTCAAGCACCGAGATATCCCATTGATCGTCGGTCATATTTATGGAATCAACCTCCATAAACGCACGAATCGTTTCGGAAATGTCATTATAAAATTCAGGACAGTTGGTTTTTAAGTTCATTTTACCTCACAAAAGGATTGGAATGTTTTTCGTCTTCTACCGTAGTAGCGCCGCCGTGACCGGGATACACAATGGTATCACCCTTAAGGGTATATATTTTTTCGCGAATACTTTTTTCTATTATCTCAAAGCTTCCGCCGGGGAAATCGGTTCTGCCAATGCTTGACATAAACAAGGTATCGCCTGAAAACAGTATATCACCCATCATATAGCATATGCTTCCCTGCGTATGACCGGGTGTTTCTATTACCTTAAACTTAATACCGAAAAATTCAAGCACGTCTTCATCCTTGACCGTTACGTCAGCATCGATAGGCTTAAAGGGAAAGCCGAACGGTTGTGCAAGGGACGTATAGCCATCCTTAAGCATCCTTGCATCATTAACCGACGCGTAAACCCTTGCGCCTTCTTTTTGGAAATCCCCCACCGCACCGGTATGATCAAAATGCCCGTGTGTAAGAAGCACCGCGTGCACTTTTTTTCCGTTAAGCGCATTTTTAATTTTTGTATAATCGTCACCCGGATCGATAAGTATGGCATCATTATCTTCCGAGATTATGTAGCAATTAACCTGAAGCTCGCCAACGACAACTGTTGTAATTTCCATTTTAGAAGCTCCTGTCACTTTCAAGCAGAATGGTAACAGGGCCATCGTTAAGAAGTTCAACCTTCATATCGGCACCGAATATGCCTTTTTTTACGGTAAAGCCCATATCACTTATTTTTTTACATACCAACTCATATAACGGCTCGGATACCTCACCTTTTGCGGCACGGATAAAGGAAGGTCTTCTTCCCTTTCGTGCGTCACCGTAAAGTGTAAACTGTGATACCATAAGCACTTCACCGCCAATATCCTGAAGTGAAAGATTCATCTTATCCTCACTGTCGGTGAATATTCTTAAATTAACCGTTTTTTCTGCAATATAATCAGCATCGGCTTCGGTATCGGTATCAGTTACGCCCAAAAGCACAAGTAAGCCTTGTCCGATTTCAGAAACTAGCTGACCTTCTACCGTCACAGATGCATTTTTAACACGTTGTATTACTGCACGCATATTTTTACCCCTAATTATTTAATCGGTATACTTCAATAACGCCTTGAATCTTCTTTAATTCTTTAATGATAGCTTCAAGCTGCTGTGCACTTGAAATACGTATACCCACAGTTATTGTTCCCGTGCCTTCTTTTGTGGAAATGTTAAGCGCCGCAATATCGGATTTATTGCTGTAAATGCAGTTAGAAAGCTCAAGCACAAGACCTGAACGGTCGTAACAAAGCATCTGAATATTGGCAACGTAATTGGTATCTGCATCAAGATCCCAGCACACCTCTATCTCACGCTCATGCTCAAAGCCGCCTAAGTTTGAGCAATCGCGACGGTGCACCGAAACGCCTCTTCCGCGAGTAATATATCCAACTATGTCGTCACCGGGAACAGGTGAACAACACTTTGCAAAGCGAACAAGCATATTGCTTTCGCCCTTAACGATAACACCATTGTTGGAATGCTCCTTTTTCTTTTCCTGCTTCGGCTTTTCAGCCTCCATTTCAACACGGGTTTCTTTTTTATACTCTTCAACAAGCCTTGGAAGTATCTGATGCACCCTTAATCCGCCGTAGCCAACAGATGCATAAAGGTCTTCCATAGACTGTATTTTATACTTCTTTATTAAAGGATCAAGCCATTCGGGACGTGTAAGCGCTGAAAGCTGATAGCCCTGGCGCTTTGCTTCCTGTGCAAGCATTTCCTTGCCCTTTTCGATATTCTCTTCCCTTAATTCCTTTTTAAACCACGCACGAATCTTGGATTTAGCTTCGTTTGTGTGTACAATGTTAAGCCAATCGCGGCTTGGGCCGTGACCTGCGTTTACGGAAGCGGTAAGAATTTCGATAATATCGCCGTTTTTAAGTTTGGTATCAATATTTACTATTCTGCCGTTTATCTTTGCACCGATACATCTGTGACCGATAGAAGAGTGTACTGCATATGCAAAGTCAAGGGGTGTTGCACCCATAGGCAATCCTTTTACGTCACCCTTGGGTGTGAAAACGAATACCTCATCGTTAAAAAGCTCGGTCTTTACAGCATCAAGGAATTCAGCACTATCCTTTGAATCCTGCTCAATATCCATCATTCTGCGAAGCCAACTGAGCTTTTCTTCGCCTGACGTTACATCATTCTTAACGCCTTCCTTGTACTTCCAGTGTGCCGCAACACCGTATTCAGCGGTATCGTGCATTTCTTCGGTACGTATTTGTATTTCAAAGGGCTTACCGTTTTTGCCGATAACGGTGGTGTGAAGGGACTGGTACATGTTTGCCTTAGGCATTGCAATGTAATCCTTGAATCTGCCCGGCATAGGAATGAACACGCTGTGCATTAAACCAAGCGCTTCGTAGCAATAGCGCACATCGGTAACGATTATTCTGACTGCACTAAGATCGTATATATTATCAAGGTCATCACTACCCTGCTGACGCATTTTGCGGTAAATACTGTAATAATGCTTCGGTCTGCCGTAAACCTTTGCAGGAATGGTATCCTCAACAAGCTTACGGTTTATTGTTGAAATTATGTCGTCAATAAACTGTTCGCGTTCATCACGTCCCTCGTTTATTGCACCTTGAATATATTTGTATGCTTCAGGCTCAAGATACTTTAAGCAAAGATCCTCAAGCCGCCACTTTATCTGATAAATACCAAGGCGGTTTGCAAGGGGCGCGTAAATATCAAGCGTTTCCTTTGCAATACGCCTTTGCTTTGATTCCTCGCAGTTATTAAGAGTCTGCATATTATGCAAGCGGTCTGCAAGCTTTACAAGAATAACCCTTATATCGTGCGCCATAGCAAGAAACATTCGGCGCAGGTTTTCCGCCTGTGCTTCTTCCTTTGAGGCGAACTGAATTTTATTAAGCTTTGTTACTCCGCGAACGATTTCGCTTACGGTAGCACCAAAATTTTCGGTTATTTCCTCCTGCGTGATGGCGGTATCTTCAACCACGTCGTGAAGAAGCGCCGCGCATACGGCTTCATAATCCATATCCATATCCGCAAGAATGAGCGCAACGTTTTCAGGGTGCGTCACGTACGGCTCACCCGATTCACGTTTTTGCCCCTCGTGCGCCGCTACTGCAATAGCGTGGGCTTGTCTGATTATTTCTGCCTCTTCCGCAGAATATTGCTTCAGTATTTTTTCAATCATACTATATTCCTGTTTATACATTTAAGAATTTTATTGTAAAACTTACTTTCTTCAAGATTGCGCTTTTGCGCATCACGGTTTACCGCAACCTTAAAGCATTCCTCTTCCTGAACCGTGATAAACTCAAGCTCACCAAACACGTGAAGTGCAACTGCCACAAGAGGCATATTAAGTGAATTTCCGTCGCAGACCAAGCGCAAAAATTCTTCTTTATCGGTATATTTACCTGCCTTGCGTGTTATTTCCCTATATGCCTGTATTATCTCGTTTCTTGAAAGCCTTTTATATTCCTCAAACAACGTATCAAAAAGCGAAAGATCACACTTTAATGCGTACATTTCAAGCCAAGATGCCCTTTCGTATATTAAATCAGCATAACCTGTATTTAACATATCGTAGAACACAACCCGCTTATACGCAGTAAAATCAGTCTTTTCAATATCCATTCCCACAACAAGTGCGTTATATCCGCAAGCGGCGTTTATGGGTTTAGTATAGGAAACGTCAAACCTAGGTGCTTCGTTCTTAAGCACGCCCACACAGCCTGCGCTGTATTCGGGATGATCGCACAGTATAAGCGTACCTGCAATATCGTCACTGTCCCACTCGGATATCATATAGTGAAGATCTTCAGGGTCCTCAATAAACTCTACCCGTGCCTTGCCCGTTTTTTGAAGATTAAGCCGTGAATAAAAGATTGCCGTAAGCAATTCTGCATTATATCGGGGATGTATGCTTTCCTTTTCCTTAAAATCCGAAACCTTTAACGATACGCTTTCGTTGCCTTGCCACGAATTTATCTCTGCCCTGACTATTGCAGTACCGCTTGATAAATTAAAATAATCGCAGTTGTGCTTTTCGTAATTAAAAGCCACCGCATTCTGCCTGCCACTATCATCCTGAAGCAAAAATCTAAGATGATTTTTTAGGGTTCCTATCTTTTTTATGCTTTGAGCCGTGGCATTGTCAATCCTTAAGGTTACTTCGGGGTTATCGGCACCGCAGGGTTCAAACATTTCTAATCTCTTGCAAAATTCAATATCAATTTCGCTAAGCTGCGCCTTTGCATCGTAAAGTGCAACAGGATATAAAAGCTTAAGATCGTAGGTGCTTATAAGGTGTTCGTCAAGCCGTTCCCTTAACCTTTGAATATCCTTTATTTTAACGCTCATTCCTGCCGCCATTTTATGACCGCCGAACTGAATAAGAATATCCTCTGCCGCAGAAAGCATTAAAAATAAATCAATATCCTCAACGCTTCGTGCCGAGCCCTTGGCAATACCGCTGTCATCATAGGTAAACATCAAGGTAGGTCTGCGGTACTTTTCAGTAAGCCTTGCGGCACAAATACCGATAACGCCGTCATCCCAATCCTTTCCTGCAATAACAAGCACCTTGTGCTTTCTTATATAACCGTTTTTAATTATTTCTGCTTCGGCTTCTTCAAGAATACGCTTTTCCGCATCCTGTCTTCTTTTGTTATATTCGCCGAGGGTTTTAGCTATTTCTACCGCCTCGTCCCCAGAAGCAAGCAATAGCTTTAATGCGATTTCAGCACTTTCCATTCTGCCTGCCGCATTAAGCCTTGGCGCAATGGTAAAGCCAACAGTACGGGAATTTACTTCGCCCGTATATTCCGCATCGTAAAGAAGCGCCTTAAAGCAATCACGTGTGTTTTTGTTTATTGCTTCAAGACCTTTTTTTACAATATATCTGTTTTCCTTTTTTAAAGGAACAACGTCGGCAATGGTTGCCACACACGCATAATCTATTAGTTTTTCCGCCTTTTCGCCTAAAATAGCCTGCGCTATCTTAAACGCTATGCCTGCACCGCAAAGCTCAGGATTTTCGTATTCATCACCAGGCTGACCCGGCTTAACTACAAGGCACTCAGGAATGCTTTTACCTATACTGTGGTGGTCGGTAACGATTATCTCCCTGTTAAGAAGAGAGTGCTTACGAACAAGTTCCTGCGAAGCAATACCGCAGTCAACGGTTATAAGAATATCCGTTCCGCTTGCGAATATGCTTTCCACCGCTTCATCGTTCAAGCCGTAGCCTTCTTTGTGTCGGTCGGGTATATAATACAAAGCATTAACACCGTATTCCTTTAACGCGGTCACTAAAATAGCGGTAGCGCAAACACCGTCAACGTCATAATCGCCATACACGGTTATACGTTTATTCTGCGCTTTCGCATATTCAATACGCTCGACGAGTTTTTTCATATTTTTTACTGAAAACGGGTCAAGCATACATTTTTCATCGGGATACAGAAATTCTTGAGCCGCTTCAGGTGTATTAAATCCGCGATTGTACAAAATCTGTGCAATAAGCTGATCGCACCCAAGTGCCTCCTGAAGCACTTTGACCGCGTCAAAGTCTATTTCCGATATTCTTTTTTGCGGTTTAAGTGCAAGTGGCATTTGTACCCTCCAATAATACGTAAAACTCCCTTCCGGCTGGCAGAAGGGAGTATCGGATTTTTAAGATCCCGTTTTTATTTTGCCGCACCGGGCATAACAAATATTGTTGTTACCGCAACTAACGCTACGCCTATAAGTGCGGTAAGTGCAAAGTTCTGAAGTATAGCTGAACCGATTATAAACAGTACAGCAAATGCAATTACTGCGATTGCAGATGCAACCATTGTAAGCTTTTTGGTAAGAGCTAATGCATATTCCGAAGAATCATCCATTCTACCCTTATTAACCTTTGCAATAAGCATATTGAATATTGCAATTGCTAATGCCAATGCGCCAATCATAAGAAGCGCAGGGATTGTAAAGCCTGTTACCTTAAGACCTGTAAGAGCAACGATTCCTGCAGTTGTCGCAGTGGGAACGAATGCAGTTAAGATAACACCAAATGCATTTTTAACACCAAAGCGGATGAATACGTATGCAAGTAAGATTGCAAGTACGATAAGTGCAGGCCACATCTTTATGGCAGTTTGCTTATTGAACGTTGATGAAAGTGAAGTAAGCTCACAGCTAATAACGGTGTACTTTGCTTCTAAAAGTGATTTTGCCTTATTGTATACGGCATCAACCCTTGTGTTGTCAGCATCGCCTTCAACCTCAAAAAGCACCTCAACGCTTTCAACGTCACGGTAACCGTTTATAACAGCAGTCTGCTGTGCCTGAATGATAACGCCTGTAGCGCCTGCTTCCTTCATTATGCTTTCAATATCATTTCTGTTAAAGTCTTCAATGAAGTCTGCTGAAATAAGGTATGCACCACCGATATCTGCGGCACGGTCAAATCCAACTACTAATCCGCCAACAGCAAGTAAAGCTAAAGCAACAACAACGGCAATAATACTTATTAATTTAGAATTCTTCATATCACTCACCCCTTTTAAGACCTAATGCAGATGCACTTTCGGCACCTAATCCGATAAAGATCTTCACGATAGGACCTACTAAATACATTGCGGTAAGTGCAGCGATAAGTGAACCGCCCATAATTGCCATACCGATATTAGCCATATTCGTACCAACTACCCAGAGGCCGATACCGATAACAACTGCTACCATTGCAAGCTCAAACAAAGCAGCACGAACGTTGCGTACGCCTGCATCGATAGCGGAAACAACGTCATCTTTGCCAAGTGCATACTGCTTCTTAATGCTGTTAAGAACTACTGCGTGCGCAATAATTATAAACACAATGCTTACAAAAAGACCTGCTACCGACCATGCGTTTATAGCCATCCATGAGAACGTTGCCGCAAAGAATTCGAGAACGATAACTGCAATGAATGCTGAAACGAAAGCCGCAAGACCGAGCATACGGTTTGAAATTCCGAAATAAATGCCTGCAAGAATAAGCATAACAAGTGCCGCAAGAGCAATCAGAAGGAATGCGTTCTTTCCTGCGGTAGCTTCTACTAAATAACCGTCAGAAGCCGTAATCTTGCCTGCGATATTACCTGAATTGATGCAATATACGAACTCACTGATGTTGGATTCGGTAAGATCAAATTCAAGAGTAATCTTATCGCCCTTGATAGGCTGCGTAAACTTATATTCCTTGGTAATCTTAGTGCTGTCGATTGCAAACTTGAAGGTACCCGCACCTACCGAAGAAAGTTCACGCATCTTCTGTGCGGCTTCCTTGGTGAAAACGATATCAACGAGGTATGCATCATAATCAGCATTTACGCCAACGATTTTTGCATTTTTGATATCAGCATTTGTGAAAGCGGTTGTTCCATTATGTGCAACAGTAAGCTCACCGTTATACTCGAACATACCTACGCCCTGAATAATGCTTGCTTCAGCGTTGGGAAGAGCAACGTAAACCTTATCCTTGCCCATAAGCCTTATATCTGCCGCCTTATAACCCATAAGTTCAGCACGTGTCTTGAAAACCTCAACAGCGTTTATTGCCGCCGCATGCGTATCAAAACCTTCTGCCTTATCGGGTGCGGAAATGGTGTAAACCATTATCTGTGACATACCAATGTCATTACCCTTAAACATATTCTTATCCCATGCAACAAACTTCTTTGTAAACACGGTCACGTTTGCACCGAATGCCCATGCGCCTAAAACAGCCACAAGCAAAATCAGGCAAATCAACTTAATGAGACTTTTTATCTTCATTTAAGTCCACTCCTTAATATAGAACTTCCTTTTTATGCATATAATAACACAGCATAAAAATCTTTTTATATTATATATGAAGTTTCAATATTAGTCAAGATGAACATTGTAGGAGCTATGAAAATTTTTGCAAAATTTCACCTTATTTAAGCACGTTTACAGTCAGTATACCCGCAAATGCGCCTATCATTACCGTGAAGGCAATATCACCAAACATTTCAAACGAAAACGCAGGCGTACCAAGCAGAACTGAAAGCGCAAGGCACACAAGCCAATACGTCAAGCCCACAACTGCGCCTGTCGCCGCGCCACGCCTCATTATCTTTGATGCACTTATAACTGTACCTGCTATCACGGAAAGAATTTTAACAATAAATGATATTACACTTACCGTTGTATCCTCTGCCCCGCCCTTTGCAAAAAGTGCAAGCAACGCAATACCGATAACCGTTATACCTACAGCAACAAGTATTCCCTTTAACACGTTGACCAAATAATTCATTTTTTTCATAAAATCACCTCAAGAAAGCCTATGCTGAAAAAGGTGAGAAAATGAAAAAAATCCTGTTCTTACGAACAGGATTTTGGCGACCCGGATGGGGCTCGAACCCACGACCTCTAGCGTGACAGGCTAGCGCTCTAACCAGCTGAGCTACCGGGCCAATGATGGTGGGAACAACAGGGCTCGAACCTGTGACCCTCTGCTTGTAAGGCAGATGCTCTCCCAGCTGAGCTA
>JAZQTV010000020.1:0-8354 GCA_045630945.1 Clostridia bacterium | reverse complement strand
CACTTCATGCGGCTTATAAAGCGTAGTAGCAGCATTATCAAGATAAATCATAAAATGCTCCGTTCACTTTTATTTGCAGCACATAATATATTATATTAAATAACGTTATTGGAGGTCACATTGTGGAAGAATATTTTATTGTAGTTTTTCGTTCAAGAACACAGGTGCTAAATTTTAAGAGATTGCTTGTAAATTCAGGCATTCCTTGCGAGGTTTACAGCACACCTGTCGCTATTTCGGTGGGGTGCGGTCTTTCGATTAAATTTGAAAAAAACAATTTGAATAATGTGAAGGAACTGGTTAGCTTTCATCGGCCGCAAAGCTTCGTTGGCATATATAATATAATAAACAACGGTTACAACGAGCAAATAATGTGGGTGTTGTGATTGACATTTAAATAATATTATGTTAGCATAATGAATATAAATTATGTTTGGAGTATTTTATGATTTATGCTGATTATGCGGCAACAACACCGCTGGATAAAGACGTTCTTGAAAAAATGATGCCGTATTTTAACGTAAGCTTTGCTAATGCATCAAGCACGCATTCGATGGGCAGGGAATGTGCCGCGGCAATTGAAAAGGCAAGATGTGAAATTGCAGATATAATAAATGCGGAAAAGAACGAAATATACTTTACTTCAGGCGGAACTGAAAGTGATAACTGGGCAATAAACGGAATTATTGAAGCCAATATGGGGAATCATATTATTACTTCAGAAATTGAGCATCACGCGATACTTAACTGTTGCGATGCATTAAAAAGCAAAGGAAAACGCATTACCCTTGTGAATGTTGATAAGTTCGGCAAGGTTGATTTAGAACAGTTAAAAGGTTCTATAATAAATGATACTGCGCTTATTTCTATAATGACCGCAAATAATGAAATAGGAACGCTGCAGGATATAGACAAGATAGGTATTATAGCAAAGGAATATAATATTCCGTTTCATACCGATGCAGTTCAAGCTATGGGAAACGTAGATATAGACGTAAAGAAATCAAACGTTTCGCTTCTTTCAATGTCTGCGCATAAATTTTACGGGCCCAAAGGAATAGGTGTTTTGTACGTTAAAAACGGCACGAAAATAGCAGGGATGATGCACGGTGGCTCGCAGGAACGTGATAAGCGTGCAGGTACGCTTAATACACCGCTTATTGTTGGAATGGCTGAAGCACTGAAAAAAGCTTATTCAAATAAAGAGAAAAATGATATTATAAAAAAGCGTGCAAAGATTATAACGGATACAGTAATGCGTGGTGTTCCCGATGCTGAAATTAACGGGCATACGGATAAGCTCGAGGGTATCCAGAGCTTTAGCTTTAAAGGAATTCAGGCGGAAGGCTTGCTTGTTTTAATGGATATGCAGGGAATATGCATTTCGGCAGGCGCGGCTTGCTCGGCAGGCGCGGTAAAAACGTCGCACGTTATTAAGGCAATAAGAAAAGATGATGCTGAAAAATACGGAACAGTACGCATTTCGCTTAGTCATCTTACGACCTGTGATGAGGCGCAAGCAATAGGTAATGCACTGGTTGATGCAGTTAATAATTTAAGAAAGCGTTAAAAAAGAATGTTGGTTTTTTCCAACGTTCTTTTTTTATTTTTTTGTGATATAAAAGAAGGATGGCGGTAATAATATATTTAGAAAAAAGTAAGGGTGAAAATATGGATGCAATAAGCAGTTATATAGGAACAGACGTATACTGTTCAGGAAAAATTATTGGCAGGATTTCCGATTTTTTAATAGACGTTTCAAAAAAAGATATAGGCGGAATTACTTGCATTAGTAATACCGGTATTTTAAGAAGCAGATTTTACGTGGATAAATCAGGAATAACACATCTTGATAGAAACGGTGCAGTAATTAACAAAAATAAAATTCGTTATAAAAAAGCGTTAAATGAAGAGTATGCAGATAGCGGATTCGGTATATATAGGGATAAGGACTATTTTGCAGGAAGTCTTGGCGATATATACTTTGATCCGATATCATTAACTATTGAAAGTGTCAGCATTAAAAAAGGCTTTATTGACGATATTATATTTGGCAGAGATATTGTAAGTATTAAAGACATTTCCATAACCGATAAGGGTCTTATTATAGTAAACAGAGAATGAGGAGGTGTGAAAAATGAAGATGATGGGAACAGGAATTGCTGTTGCGGCAGGTGTTGCGGCAGGAATGGTAACGGGTGCTTATCTTGCTATGAGTAAACCTTGTGTAAGAAGGATATACAGATATGGCAAAAGAGCTGCCAAGCAGATGTTTAATATGTAAAGCAAGGGGCAATGCCCCTACATAAAAGGGTGATTAAATGAAATTTAAACGCATAATCGTTGTTATGATGGTAATTGCCGCAATATTAGCGGTGGGAATTCTGTTTAAGGGTACTATAAAACGAATATTTACGATAATTATATTCGCATCTGTGCTTGCGTACCTTGCGTTACCGTTGATTAAGGCACTTGAAAAAAGAACTAATAAATCGGCAGCTTCAATAATAGGAATTACTATACTTGCATCCGTAGGTGCAACGTTTATTGTGTTTTTGGTACCTGTATTTATTAAACAGATACAAGGTTTTTTTGCGTTTTTGCCCGAATATGTATCGGTTATTAGTGAAAGATTTCGTTTATATGTAGATAACGTACCCATATTAAGAAATTTATTTAATGAAATTTCAATCGATAAAGCTGTTTTTGAAAGAGCTGCGGATTTTTTGAATGCCATTTCGCCGTCATCGATTGTTACCGTTATTTCAAACCTGTTTCTTATTCCCGTTGTTATGTATTATATTCTTAAAGAAAGGGAACAACTTAAAAAAATTTGCCTGTATATTTTGCCTGTAAAAATTAGAAAGATGTCGGTTTACGTTTTTAGGGACATTAACAGGCAATTAAGGGATTACGTTATAGGTGAGTTTATCGTCATATTGATTGTAAGCGGTATGATGGCGTTCACACTTGCGTTGTTTGGGTTTAAATATTGGCTTATACTTGGACTTATTATGGGAATATTCAACGTTATTCCTTATATAGGACCTTTTTTAGGAAGCGTACCTGTGGTATTGACTGCGGCTTCAGGCGGCTGGAATAGGATTCTTATTGCGGTTACAATTATTATTTTGGTTCAGCAGATAGATAATTTCATTATTCAGCCGCGCGTAATATCTGTAAGCGTAAAAATTCATCCTGCGATCGTTTTACTGTGCGTAGTTGCAGGAAATAGTATAGGTAATTTTGTTGGTATGGTGCTTGCAATTCCTGTTTATATAGTTTTTAGGATACTATTTAAGGAATTTTACAAATATTTTAGTGAAAGAAATCGCAAAAATTACGAAATTGCCTAAATATAGTATTGAAAAATACACCTTTTTGTAGTATACTATAAGTACGAATAAGTAAGGAGGAGTATTGTATGACTAATATTAATGATACAATGAAATACACAAGACATGAGGATAATACTGAAATTAAGGATATTCTTGTTCAGGTGTACTCTGCACTTCAGGAAAAGGGTTATGATCCCGTAAACCAGATAGTAGGATATATTCTTTCGGGTGATCCGACTTATATTACAGGTTATAATAACGCGAGGAATCTTATCAGAAGGGTTGAGCGTGATGAGCTTTTGGAAGAGCTTGTTAAGTGCTATATTGAAAACTGCTGATGAATTATCTTGGGCTTGATATTGGTGACAGAAGAATAGGCATTTCTGTAAGCACAAGCGGAATATTGGCAAGCGGTGTTGAAACGTATAATAGAGTTTCGTTAAAACATGATTGCTTACATATTATGGAACTTGTAAAAAGCTATAAAATAGATATTATCGTTGCCGGATTACCAAAGCATTTGAACGGTGATGCACACGAACAGGCTGAAAAAAATGAAACTTTGTGTGATGCACTCAGGGAATGCGGTTGCGTAATAGAATATTTTGATGAACGGCTTACTTCTGCCGCTGCGGAAAAAGCTATGCTTGAGGCGGACATTTCAAGAAAAAAGCGTAAGCAAAATATTGATAAGCTTGCTGCAGTAATTATTTTGCAGGATTATCTTGATAGTAAAAACGGAGGATTTATGTTATGAGTGAAGAAATGGATAATGTAATAGTAACGCTTGTTGATGAGAATGATGAGAGCTTTGATGCCGAGCTTATCGACAGCATTTCGTATGACGGACATATTTATAACCTTTTCATACCTGTTGATGAAAAGGATAGTGATGAACCGCAGGTTATCATTCTTGAGTATCAGGAGGATGGGGATGATATAATTCTTCTGCCTGTGGAAAATGAGGTTCTTCTTGATGAGATATGGCAGGCATACGAAGAAGAATTTGATGACGAGGAAGAATAAAAATTGTCTTTTTAAAATAAAAATAAAGGTTTTTTGAATCTTTTGCGGTATATATATTTATAGGCAAAAGATTTTTTTTATTCAAGGATATTTTTATGAGAGTAGAAATTGAAAAATTTGAGCACGAAACATTATCACCGTACGCTCAAAAAGCTTCACAAAGCAAGGGACGGGAAAAATACGAAGAGGAATGCGACCTTCGTACTGCGTTTCAGCGCGACAGGGACAGGATAATATACTGTAAATCTTTTAGAAGACTGAAGCATAAAACACAGGTTTTTCTTTCACCTGAGGGTGATCATTACAGAACAAGACTTACGCATACCCTTGAGGTAACGCAGATTGCACGTACCATTGCAAGAAGTCTTCGACTTAATGAGGATCTTACTGAAGCAATAGCTATGGGACACGATTTGGGGCATACACCCTTTGGGCACGCAGGTGAACGTGTGCTTAACAGGATTTCTTCGTGCGGATTTGAGCATAACGTTCAAAGCAGAAGAGTTGTTGAAAAGCTTGAGAACGGAACCGGCCTTAATCTTACGTGGGAGGTCCGCGACGGTATCGAAAATCATACAAGCCGTTCAAAGCCTTCGACACTTGAAGGTAAGATAGTTTCGTATGCCGACAGAATTGCGTACATAAACCACGATATTGATGATGCTTGCCGTGCAGGAATTATAACTGAAGGAGATCTTCCTTTCAGGACAAATATGATGCTTGGTACGGATAATTCCTCACGAATTGATACGTTGGTTACGGATATTATCGTTAACAGCAAGGGAAAAAATGATATTATTATGTCTGAAAACATATACGACGTTATGAATGAATTGCGTGACTATATGTTTAAGAACATTTATAGCTCTCAAAGTTCTGCAAAAACAGAGGAAATAAAAGCTGAGGGCGTTATTGAAAATTTGTTTAATGCGTATATGAATGATGAAAGCATTCTTCCTGCAGGCATTCGTTCTGCCATAAAGCAATACGGCAGAGAACAGGCCGTTTGTGATTATATTGCGGGAATGAGTGACGGCTATGCATTAAGGGAGTATGAACGACTGTTTGTGCCGCGCTCGTGGCAAAGAAATTAATTGGAGGAATATATGCCGAGGATACCTGAAAATTTTATTGATGCGGTGATGGATAAGGTTGATATTGTTGACGTTATCTCGGAATATGTTTCGCTGCAAAAAAAAGGTACAAAATACGTAGGATTATGTCCGTTTCATAATGAAAAAACAGCTTCGTTTACTGTTGATGGCGATAAACAATTGTTCTATTGCTTTGGCTGTCACGTTGGCGGTAACGTTATAGGCTTCTTAGAAAAGAAAGAAAACCTTACTTATTTCGAAACCATTGAAGAGCTTGCTAAGCGTGCAAATATGCCTATGCCAATTATGGAGGGAAATAATACGCCGAGCTATTCTAATGACGTTAAAAAACGTATTTTTGAAGCAAATAAGGATGCTGGAAGGTTCTATTTTAATACTTTGTTTGAGCCTGAAGGTGCGGAAGGGCTTGAATATTTTACTAATCGCGGATTAACGGAAAATATTATTAAACGTTTCGGACTTGGGTATGCACCAAACTCAAGGGATGCGTTGGTAAAGCATTTAAAGCAAAAGGGATACGATGAGGAAACGATAGTATTAGCAGGTCTTGCGCAAAGAAACGAATACGGTATACGCGATAATTTCAGAACCAGAGTAATGTTTCCTATAATTTCACCGACGGGTGATATATTAGGCTTTGGTGGCAGAGTTCTTGATAAATCGTTGCCAAAGTATCTTAATACGGGGGATACTCCCGTGTTTAATAAACGCAAGAACCTTTATGCACTTAACATTTTGAAAAAGAATAACAGGGGCAGGGCAATCATTTGTGAAGGCTATATGGACGTAATTGCGCTCAATATGGCAGGCTTCGATTACGGTGTTGCTTCGCTTGGTACTGCGGTTACACCTGAGCAGGTTAGGTTGCTGAAAAGGTATACAAGTGAAATATACATATGTTACGACGGAGATAAAGCAGGAATAAGTGCAACGCATAAGGTTATAGATCTTATGAAGGAGGCGGAGTTGAAGCCAAGGATAATTGAGCTTCCGCTTGGTGTTGACCCTGATGAATTTATTAAAGAGTACGGTATCAATGCATTTAACGATAAAATGAAAACAGCGCGGACAAGCATTGAATATCTTATTGATGAAGTTAAGTCTCAATGCGATATGAATACTGAAGAGGGTAAGGCAGAGTTTGCAAAAAAAGCTACGGCAATCGTTGAAAAATATGCCTTTGACAGTATTGAAACGGAAATGTATTTAAGGCGGATAAACCAAACAAGCGGCTTTTCGATTGATGCGCTTTACAGCTCGTTTGATAATAAAAATAAGAATGCAGTTAAACAGTCGAACGAGGCAGTTGCCTACGGTATAGCTAATAAGTTTGAGAGTGTTACTGAAAGGGCGCTTATTTCGGTTATTATAGAGCATCCGCATTTAATCAATAAAATACGTGATAAACTTAAGGATGAATACTTTGGAAATGCTTCGTATTTTAAAATATACAAGCATCTGTGTGAACATAGTGAAAAAACAGACGTATCTGTTTTAATGCGTTTTTTTGAGGGGGATGAGCAATGTACGGCGGCGCTTTCTGCGGTTGGCATTGAAAATACTGTGTTTGGTGATGCGGAAGCATACCTTGAGGATTGTTGCTTAAAAATGGCAATGGAATATCTTATGCGCCGGCGCGATGAATTAAAATCAAAGCTTTCTGAACAGATTTCTGCAGAAGAAAAAATAAAATATGCGGCAGAAATTGCTCAGACAGATCTTGAAATAAAGAATATACGTAGTAAGTTTTAGGAGGAATTACATATGAGTGAAAGTAAGGTTGAATTTAGTGATCAGCTTATTGAAAAGATGAGCGAGATACAAAAAAAGGTTAAGGACGGAAATATAAAAAGCTCACTAACTTACACTGAAGTTATTGATATGCTTGACGGTATCGAATACGACGTTGAACAGATTGAAAAAATATTCGATATTTTTGAAGGTATGGGTGTAAAGATTTCAAGTGACGTTGAAACTAATGACGACATTATAAGCGGCTTACCTGAGGAAGAAAGTCATATGATTATTCTTAACGACAGTGTCAGCGTTGATGATCCGGTAAGAATGTATCTTAAGGAAATGGGTAAGGTGCCGCTGCTTTCTGCTGATGAAGAAATTGAGATAGCAAAGCGTGTTGAAACAGGTGATGAAAAGGCACGCGAAAAGCTTGCAGAAGCTAACTTAAGACTTGTTGTAAGTATTGCAAAGCGTTACGTTGGCCGTGGAATGCTTTTCCTTGATCTTATTCAGGAGGGTAATTTAGGTCTTATTAAGGCGGTTGAAAAGTTTGATTATACAAAGGGCTATAAATTCTCGACTTATGCAACCTGGTGGATCAGACAGGCAATTACCCGTGCAATAGCCGATCAGGCAAGAACAATTCGTATTCCCGTTCATATGGTTGAAACTATCCATAAGCTTTCACGTGTTAAGCGTCAGCTTTTACAGAGCCTTGGCAGAGATCCTCAGGTTGAGGAAATCGCAGAGGCAATGGAGGTTTCGGTAGAAAGAGTACGTGAAATTATAAAGATAGCACAGGATCCCGTTTCACTTGAAACACCTATCGGTGAAGAGGAAGACAGTCATTTGGGTGACTTTATTCCTGATGAAGATATTCCGCTTCCTTCAGATGCGGCGGCGGCAACATTGTTAAAGGAACAGCTTATGCAGGTGTTAAGCACGCTTACTCCCCGTGAGGAAAAGGTGCTTCGTTTGCGCTTTGGTATTGACGATGGTCGTCAACGTACACTTGAAGAGGTTGGTAAGGAATTTAACGTTACTAGAGAGCGTATACGTCAGATAGAAGCTAAAGCCTTAAGAAAGCTTCGCCATCCGGCAAGAAGCAGAAAATTAAAGGACTTTTTAAATGATTAAG
>JAZQTV010000019.1:0-12073 GCA_045630945.1 Clostridia bacterium | reverse complement strand
CGTCTTGCCGTAAATAAAAATGTTGTCATGCTTTGCAGAAAATGACGTTTTACTGCTTCCACCCGAATGATAATGCCATATAATTTCGTTTATAAACGCATTATCACCAAAGACCTCATCAAGCAAAAATCTTACGTAATGAGATGCATGTCGGTCAACGTGCACACAAATAACACCATCATCAGCCAAAAGTACCTTTGCGCCCTCAAGCACCTTACGCAAAAACGAAAGATACTCTTCCTTTGAACCCCAACTATCCGAATATGAAGGAATACGCGAATAATACGCCCTGTCACCAGCAAAACCTTTTTCGCCAACAGGCATACTGGCATCAAATTCACGCCCCGTCATAAACGGCGGATCAAAATAAATAAGTTTTATCTTACCTTCATACTTTAATTGAAGTTCGGGCATAATTTCTAAAGTATCTGCCAAATAAAACTCACCGTATACAGTTTCATCAAAACTATTGTTTACAAAAATTCTTTCACTATTTATCAGCATAACATCACCAAATAAATATATACGCTATAATTATTTTTTATTCTTCTTATTTTTTTTGATAAGCCAAACAACGTTACTAATAATTATTCCGATAACGCACAGGATTGCTACACCAACAAGAATTATCTTGTACCAATTAGCCATAACCATTGACGAATCTATCTGATCAAAAAAAGAAGGCTCTTTAGCGACCGTACCGTCGTCAAGATGAGCAGTTGCCGCAAAAACGTTTTGAGCACTAAGCGTTATAGCAAAAACGGAAGATATAATTATTTTTTTTATGTAACTCATAAAATCACCCTATAAATTATTTAATTTATTATATCATTTTTGCTTTAAAATTTCAAGAATATATTTGCATTGATTGCTATTATTTGGTATAATATAAAAAAAGGAGGCAGTTTAATTATGACTATCGGTGAAATTTTTGTTCCTATGCCCTATATTATTGTTTTTTCAGTAATTGTTGTATTATTTCTTTTTTTAATTATTCTTTATTTTGTTAAAGCAGATAAAAATGTTGAGGTTGCCGACCCCGATACACGTGAAGAATTCGGTAACTTTAGCGGATTATTAACAAAAGAAGATTTTGAGGTTCGTGCTGACGACCCAATGGTTGAAATATACCGCACGCAATGGATTATGGCTGAACCCGGTGACCAGAAGGATAATTATCTTCTTTTATACCTTGCATTAAAACAGCTTAATTGCGAACAGGATGAAAGCGAAGAAGAATGGACACAAGAACAGTGCGAAGCAAGAATGGACGAAATAATAAATGAGCTTTCTGAAAAAACAGGAATAAAGCTTATGGCCGTTGAAGAAACTGATGAAGAAATCGAAGAATATTTTAACGAAGAAGAAAGTGATGATAATTTATGAGCATAATTCACGGAAATAGCCAAAGCTTTGATAAAATAATTTCACAGAACAAGGTGCTTGTTGACTTTTGGGCACCGTGGTGCGGTCCATGCCGTATGCTTGCCCCTGTGCTTGAAGAATTAAGCGAAGATATGCCCAACCTTGTTATTGCAAAAATCAACGTTGATGACGAACAACAATTAGCCATAAAATACGGCATTAACAGTATCCCCACACTGCTTTATTTTGAAAACGGCACATTAAAGAGCAAAACGCAGGGTTTTATGGAAAAATCACAGCTCATCAGAATGCTTGGTATTAAGTAAAAGTTTATAAAACAAAAAAACAGGCTTTTTAAAGCCTGTTTTTTTATCAGCAAACAAAATAGTTAACGATAGTACTTATTAAAAGTATTGATAAGCTTATAACAAGTGCTGTACCGCTTACGGTAAGCATACTAAACATTATACCAAATATACCTATAACATTAGCAACCCTTGAAGCTATAAGAATGCGCGGATGATTTGAATTTTTCGTCTTAAAAAGCTTTTTAAGGCGCTTTTCTCTGTTTAACTCTTCTATTTCTTCAACGGTTAAAGTTTCTTCTTCAGTTTCATCAATAACAATTACTTCTTTATCAGCCATTTTGATTCTCCATAACCTTATCGATAATATCGCATATTTTCTTGTGGGTATCTTCACAAGCGCCTTCAACGTTTACTTTAACAATTCGATCCGAATATTTCTTAACAACACTCTTAAATCCTTCATCAACCCTATCAAAAAAGTTCTTACCTGCCATTTCCATACGGTCTTTTTTATCATTACCGCCCTTGCGTTTGAATGCAAGCTCAGGTGAAAGCTCTAACATAAGGGTAATATCGGGATATCTGTTATTGATTGCGTACCTATTAAACGTATCAACACAGTCTTCACCTAACTGCCTTCCAAAGCCTTGATATGCATAGGTTGAATCAATAAAGCGATCAAGTATAACTATTTTACCCACTTCAAGCGCAGGCTCAATAATTTCAGACATATGCTGCGCACGTGCTGCCTCGTAAAGAAAAAGCTCACACATGGGGGAAATTTCAACGTTTTCAGCGTTTAATAAAATTTTTCTTATCTTTTCGCCCACGCGGCAGCCGCCAGGCTCTCGCGAAACTACAACGTCCCTCCCCATGCTTTCAAGATGTTCAGCCAGCAAGCGAATTTGGGTGCTTTTTCCGCATCCGTCTGTACCTTCAAACGAAATAAGAAGACCTTTTTTCATATTTTTCCTCACAAAATTTATATTATGTGTATATTGTACATCTTTTTTACTTTTTTTGCAAGAACATAATAAATATGTTGCACAAAAACGATTTATTGTGTAAAATATAACATATCAACGTATCTGTAGCTCAGTGGATAGAGCACCAGACTCCGACTCTGGGTGTCGCAGGTTCAACTCCTGTCAGGTACACCATAAATGAAGCCTCAAAAAATAGAGGCTTTATTTTTTTATCCTAAAACTTAAACATTTTTGCAAAAAATCTTGCCATTTTATATACGGGACCTTCAAGCTCTTTCTTGACTTCTTTAAGCTTTTCTCTTATTTCAATTGCCTGTGGACAATGCTTTTCGCACTTTCCGCATCCAATACAATTTGATGCCGCAGTTAAATTGCTTCTTAAAACCGTGCACATAAAATATTCCTTTAACGCAGTAAACGTTCCATCAGTATATTTTCTATTATACGCCGAAAATGCGCCCGGAATATCAACGTTTTTAGGACACGGTACACAGTATGCACAACCGGTACAATTAACTTTTATTTTGGCGTTAATTTCCTTCACGACGTCTTTAAGCATTTCTTCGTCTACTTGTGAAAACTCACCAACAGATACACTTGAAGCCGTTTTAACGTTATCTTCAACCATTTCCGTGCTGTTCATACCTGAAAGCACAACCGTAATTTCAGGCTGATTCCACAGCCAACGAAGAGCCCATTGCACAGGTGTATATTTTTTATCGCTCTTTTCAAATACTTTTATTGCTTTTTCAGGAAGATTTTTCACAAGCCTGCCGCCACGCAAGGGCTCCATTATAATAACTGCAAGACCTTTTTTATATGCATAATTTAAACCATTTCTGCCTGCCTGGGAATATTCATCCATATAGTTATACTGTATCATACAAAAATCCCATGAATACGCATCGCAAAGCTCACAGAACATTTTTGAATTACCGTGATACGAAAAGCCTACCTGACGTATTTTTCCGCTTGCTTTTTTAGATTCAATCCATTCAATAATCCCCATTTCAGCAAGCCTGTTCCACGTCGAAACATCGGTAAGCATATGCATAAAATAATAATCAACGTAATCTGTTTGCAGTCTTTTAAGTTCTTCGTTAAATATTTTATCCAAATCATCATAGCTTTTCACCAAATAATGCGGAAGTTTTGTTGCAATATTAACCTTATCGCGAATATTATTCCGCTTAAGAATCTCGCCCAATGCCGCTTCACTACCGGGATATATGTATGCAGTATCGAAGTAATTAACACCGTTATTATATGCAATCATAACTTCTTTTTCGGCTTTTTCCAAATCAATTTTACCAAGTTTTGTTGTAAAACGCATACAACCAAACCCAAGTATTGATAATTTATTGCCGTATTTATCCTCACGATAATTCATAAAATACTTCCCTTTCAAAAAAATCCGAACACAAATTATGTTCGGATTTTTATATTAATGCAATTCGTTAACAAGATTTATTATTTCTTCAACTGTGTTTTCAATTTCAACAGTCTTCTTAATGCTCTTATCTCTTGTTGTAATTTCCACAACGTTATTTTTAAGGTTACGGGGACTTACGATAACCCTTACAGGCACACCAATAAGATCGGCATCTGAGAACATTACTCCTGCGCTAACCTGTCGGTCATCATATATAACCTCGATTTTCTTATTTTGAAGTTCAGCATACAAATTATCCGCAAAAGCTTTTACCTCGGGGTCATCTGCACGCATTGCACACAAATGTACCTGCCACGGTGCAACAGACATAGGCCAAATAGGACCGTAATCGTCGTGGTGTGCTTCGCATATTGCCGCAGCAAGACGGCCAACACCTATGCCGTAGCAGCCCATAATGGGATACTTAAGATTGCCTTCATTATCAAGATAAGTCATATTCATAGAAGTTGTATACTTGGTACCAAGCTGGAATATGTTACCTACTTCAATACCGCGTGAAACTGTAATTGCCTTTTTGCCGCACTTGGGACAAATTCCACCCTCCTGAATTTTAGCAAAATCGTGGTATTCAGCATTGGGAACGTCACGTTCCATATCAAGACCTGTATAGTGATACTCAACTTTATTAGCACCACAGCAAAGGTTATTTCTTGATTTAAGAGAAGCATCGTAAAGAACGATTGCATCATCCATAATATCAACGGGACCGCAATATCCTGCGCAAAGTCCGCAATCTTCCGTTACAACCGCAGGATGAATATCGCAGCCAAGGAAGTTTGTAATTTTTGTTTCATTTGCTTCAAGATCTCCTCGTATAAACAATACAATATATTTATCATCTGCATTGCGCTGATAAATAACTGCCTTGCAGGAATTTTCAGCCTTCGAATTCAAGAAAGCACAAACGTCTTCAATTGTTGCCTGACCGGGAGTATGAACGAGCGTAAGCTCACTTGAATCAGCATCACGTGGGATATCAACTATGCAATCCGCGGCTTCCATATTTGCCCTATAATCGCATTCATTACAGATAGCAATTGAATCCTCACCAATGGGTGTAAGTAACATAAATTCGTGGGAAACACTACCTCCCATCATACCTGAATCAGACTTAACGGCTATAACCTCAGGTACACCTGCACGAGCATAAATATTTTCATATGCCTTATAGCACTTCTCGTAATAATCCTCAAGATCTTCTTGACTTGTATGGAACGAATATGCATCCTTCATTGTGAATTCACGCACACGAATAAGTCCTGCTCTCGGACGTGCTTCATCACGGAACTTGGTCTGAATCTGATAAATCATAAAAGGATATTTTGCATATGACTGACCGTATTCTCTTACAAGATGAACTGCTGCTTCCTCATGAGTCATACCCAAAACAAGAGGACTTTCATTTCTGTCAGAAAAACGCATAAGCTCTTTGCCGATGCTTTCATATCTTCCAGACTCCTGCCACATTGATGCAGGCATAACTACGGGAAACTGAACCTCTTGACCGTCGATAGCATCCATTTCCTCACGCATTATCTGCTCAATTTTCTTTGTGACACGCTTTAAAGGCATATATGACGAAAAAATACCGTTTGCAACGTACTTAACGTAGCCACCGCGCACCATTAATGCATGGCTGTCAACGCTGCACTCGGAAGGTCTGTCTTTAAAGCGATCACCAACAAGCTTATCTAATTTCATTATATTTATCCTCCATAATAAAAAATACCCTAAACTGAAAAACAGTTTAGGGCGAACTAACTAAAAAGTCCGCGGTACCACCTAAATTCGGAAAACCGCACTCAAATCTCTGTTACGGGAGAACCCGATAAGGCATACTTAATTTCAACCTTACAGCTCAAAGACGGGATTCAGCATCTGCTTTAAAGGCTTTCACCTACCGCCTTCTCTCTAAAAAAGCATTCTGCTTACTGCTTCTTATCGTAGCTTTTATTATATAAAACCCGAGAAAAAATTCTCGGGTTTGGTGCAGGTAACAGGAGTTGAACCTGCATGAAATTGCTTTCACACGGACCTGAACCGTGCGCGTCTGCCAATTCCGCCATACCTGCATTTAAAACAAGCCAAACAGCTCATTTATGTATAGATTATATGAAATAAAGCCGCTTTTGTCAATCACTTTTTACTTGATATTTTCATCTCAAGCAAGCCATCATGCCCTGTCGCAAGGTAAACGTGTCCATCTATAAACTGCGGCTTATAGCAGGACGCAGAAACGTTTATAAAATTAATTGTGTGCGGTTTTTTAATATCTGAAATATCCGTAACGGCTATTACGCCCTTCGAACGTTCAACGGATATCATCAAATTATTCATAACGGCAAATTTACCTATTATTGCACTATCTGCCCTATGTATTTCAAGATCACACACATCAACGTTATGCTCTAAAGGCAAAAGTACGTAACCGCCATCAACATTAAAGAAAATATTTCTACCATCAGTATCAATACCCGTTTCGGGTCCAAAACACATAAAGCCATCTCTTTTGTTATAAAATATTTCCTTAAATTCCTTATCTCCGTTTTCAGGGTTAGAATAAATAAGACCGTCACGATGCCAGAACATAAGCATTGTACCGTCTTCCAATTTATTTGATGCAAAGTTTTCACCGTAAATTGGACCGTATTTAGCTTTACGCGAGAACACCGTACTAATTTTATTAACGTCCGATACGTCAAGCATAATAAGCTCGGTGCTTTCGAGGCAACACGCAGCAAAGCATCCATTCTGACTTAAGCATACTTGCTGAATTTCTTTTTGGCAAGCATAACTATTTAGAAACTCCAGTCCGGAGTCTTTAAGCTCATACACACGCAACCCAAGTTCATTAAACGCGCCATATATCCTTGTGCCGTACACTTTAACATCACTGCAATAACCGTCGCAAGCTTTGTAAACAAGCTTGTACGTATCCTTTTCGATAACATTTAACCCATCTTCACCGCAAGCTAATATCAAATACTTACCAATTAGTGAATCAACGGCATATACCGATAAATCACCGAAATAAATCGCATTTATTTGCACAGAATTTTCTTTGACACCGTTAAATACATTCTTTTTGACGTCAATTTTCTTATAGGAAACGTATCGATAAGATTCTTCAAATTCCATTTTATCATATTTATACAATCCGCCCTTGACCGCTGCAACGTACAACGCCCCGTTCAACGAGGTAACACCCATTGCTGCGTCACATTCGTTATTGACTGACGGTAAAGATAACGTTAAAAGCTTTTCATAGGTTATTGAATCGTATACATAGATACCTAAAACCGAATCTGCACAAACGATTTTATTGCCACACAAAATAGGCTTCCACGTGTCATACTTAGCGGAATATCCACTTCCGAATTTATCCTCAAACAATATCTCTTTATCGTTTGATATATCAAAAACTCTTATGCCGTTTCCATTAGCAAACGCAGGATCGTTCTTATCCGAATAATTCTTTATATTACGAGAATGCTGACCGCTTACGGCATATAAACATTTATTAAATACACAAACACCGTCACCGCGTCCGTCAAGTAAATATTCACCTATAATCTCCACCTGCGGAAGCTTATCAAGTCTTACGGCAACAACCTTCATATCGCCCCATAAACCGCAATATAAGACATTTCCATACACGCACGTTGATTGCACCTCACCAACGCGTACACCCCCCTTATACACAGGTTTTGAGGGGTTTGAAACATCAACAACTTCAACGCCGTATTGTCTGCAACTTACAAACACAAGATTAGAAAATATCGTTATACCCGTCGCAAGCTCAACGGTTCTGTATCGCGAAAGAAGCGTAGGTTTATTTTTGGTTACGTCAAAAATATAAATTCCGTTTGCTCTTGCAGAAACAACTGCAATTCCGTTAAATATTTTAATCTGTCTTGCATCACCAATGCCAACAAAATTTTCAATCAGGTTAAGCTCTTTGTCAAAAACACAAAGTCTGCCCTTTTCAAACTGCGAAGCGCGTTGTATAGCATAAATACGTCCGTTAAATTCTTCAACGTCAATAAATCCACCGCAAGTATTTGCCTTAAATTCAAGAACATCGTTTATCATATCAGCCTCGTTCTCGAAAGTTTTGCGTGCTTATAATATATATATGAAAATACGCTCGCAACAAGCCATCCCGCAGGATAACTGAACACTATGGGCAGAATCGTATTGGAAACAAAGTTCGCCATTACAAATAAATATATCTGCCTAAAAAATACGAATGATGAAATCATTATAATCATTGGCATCTTTGTATTTCCCGCGCCCCTTAACGAGCCTGCAATTATCTGATTAAAGCAGCACAGAAGATAGAACGGTGATATCCACCTTAACAGCATCGAACCGTACGAAATAACCTCCGGCTTATCATTAAAAAACGCAGTTAGCGTTTTTGCAAATATCATTATAGGCACAAGAAGAATGAACGTACTTAGCATAGCAAGAAAAAGTGCAACTCGTATTCCTTTTTTTGCTCTGTCAACGTTGTCAATTCCAAGGTTTTGCCCAACAAATGTTGAAGACGCAAGTGATAACGATTGCATAGGCAAAAACATAAATTGATCAATCTTGGTATAAGACGTCCACCCCACCATAAAATCACTACCGAAATAGTTGATATACGATTGAACAAACACATTAGAAAAAGCAGTGACTCCAAGCTGAAGCGAAGTAGGAATACCCAACTGAAACACCTTTTTCAGAATAGAAATATCAAATCCGATATCTTTTATATTTAATTTTACACAGTTATCACTTCTTAACAAGCGTACAACTATAAGAATTGCAGAAACAGCCTGCGCAATGATCGTTGCAAGTGCAACACCTTCAACGCCCATATTAAATTTAATAACAAATAGAAGGTCAAGAACCGTGTTTAAAAGTGCAGACACAACAAGGTAATAAAACGGATGAGTTGAATCGCCAACCGCACGCAAAATACCCG
The DNA here is from genome assembly GCA_045630945.1 of Clostridia bacterium. Lineage (GTDB taxonomy): Bacteria > Bacillota > Clostridia > Christensenellales > QALW01 > UMGS1322. Next base: position 2,989 of record JAZQTV010000019.1, on the reverse strand, counting down.
AACCCATATTATAGAAAAGGAGTCCACTGATGCCTGCAAAATATATGGTAAGATAGAGAGATGCTTCACTTTCAACTTCTTGAGGAGTTTTCATAAGTTTAAGCATCAGCGGTGTCAATAGAATACCGATTATAGTAAACACAACTGAAAAAATGATTGTAAGCATAATGGTTGTGTGAACAGCATTATGTACCTTATCATACTTTTTCGCACCGTAATACTGCGAAATAACAACACCTGCGCCACCTGCAAAGCCTGTAAAAACACCGATAAGCATATTTATTATCGGTCCAACAGAACCAACCGCAGAATAGGCTTCATTACTTACGTAATTGCCAACAACCCAGGTATCAACCGTATTGTACAATTGCTGAAATAAATTTCCGATAAGGAGCGGCAACGCAAAAGCAAATATATGACCGAATATATTTCCTTGCGTCATATCGACGTCGCTTTTGCTCTTGGGCACTAACCTTTTTAATAGATTCACAGTATTCGCCTTCATTCTTATGAATACTAAAAATTGTAACACATTATATCAAAAAAATCAACCCAAACGATTTAATTCACATTTTATTATATTGAATTTATTTTATCTCCGTGATATAATTAAAGAAAAAACGGAGCTATATTATGTCATTAAAGCTTTTTGCAAATGCAATTATCAAATTCGTATTAGGCGTTATTCTTGTTAGTGCACTGATTTTTATACCTGCAGGAACTTTATCCTTCTATAACGGTTGGCTTTTAATGGGAATGCTGTTCATTCCGATGCTTGTTGCAGGAATAATTATGATGATAAAAAATCCCACTTTATTAAAAAGCAGGCTTGATGCTAAAGAAAAGTTAAAGGAACAGAATATCGTTATAAAGCTCAGCGCTCTTATGTTTTTGTTAGGTTTTATTGTCGCAGGGCTTGATTTCCGTTTTAAATGGCTTGTACTTCCACAAAGCGTATGTTATATCGCTTCTGGTTTATTTTTATTATCCTACGTGCTTTATGCCGAAGTATTAAGAGAAAACACCTATCTCAGTCGCACTATAAAGGTGCAAGAAAATCAAAAGGTTATCGATACTGGCTTGTACAAAGTAGTAAGGCACCCTATGTACAGCACCACACTCCTCCTTTTTTTATCTATTCCCCTTGTTTTAGGATCTGTTTTCTCATTTGTAATTTTCTGTGCTTATCCATTCATTATTGCCACAAGAATAAAAAGCGAGGAAAGTTTCCTTGAAAAAGAGCTGAACGGTTATACCGAATACAAAAATAAAGTAAGATACAGATTGATACCGTTTATATGGTAAGATATGAAGAAATATTTTGCAAACATCATTACATTGAGTAGAGTTGCATTTAGTTTGTATCTTCTATTCATTCCGCTATCATCGGTATGGTTTTATATTCTCTATCTACTTTGTGGGTTTTCTGATATGATTGACGGAGCCATAGCAAGAAAGACAGGAGCAGTTAGTAAATTTGGAGCAAGACTTGATACGTTTGCTGACTTTGTATTTATATTCGTATGCTCAACAAGGATATTACCACTAATGCATATACCTGTATGGTTATGGGTATGGATTATCATTGTTGGCTTGATTAAGATATTTAATATTATGTTTGTTTTTATTCTTAAGAAAGAACTGATGTCAATACATAGCGTATTAAATAAAATAACGGGATTGTCCTTATTCATTTTGCCTTTTTCGCAGACTTTTATCAAAACAACTTATAGCATTCCAACAATATGTGTACTTGCAACTATTGCGGCAATACAAGAAGTTTATTTTATCATGAAAGGACAAGAGCTCGTATAGTCAATGTTAATCTTTAATACGACACATATAAAATACGCCCTATGACTTTTTACGGTCATATGATGTTAAAAAAGTGCACCAAAACCAACTTTTAAAAAAAGCAAAACCCCGAAAACCGTGATGGTTTCGGGGTTTTGTTGATAATGCAATGATTATCTCTTTGAGAACTGAGGAGCGCGACGTGCAGCCTTTAAGCCATACTTCTTTCTTTCCTTCATTCTAGGATCACGAGTAAGGAAGCCTGCCTTCTTAAGAGCAGGTCTAAGGCTCTCGTCTGCCTTAGTAAGTGCACGAGCAATACCGTGACGGATTGCGCCTGCCTGCCCTGTAAAGCCACCGCCCTGTACATTTACAAGAACGTCAAACTTTCCAAGTGTATCTGTTAACTCAAGGGGCTGACGAACGATTGTCTTAAGAGTATCAAGACCAAAGTACTCGTCAAGCTCACGCTTATTAACAACGATTGCACCCTTACCTGCAACAAGTCTTACTCTTGCTACAGCCTTTTTACGTCTGCCGGTGCCCCAGAACTGAACTTTAGCTGCCATAATATGAACTCCTCCCCATTACAGTGTGTATGCTTCAGGCTTCTGAGCTGCATGAGCGTGCTCAGCATCCTTATATACACGAAGTTTAGTAAGCATTTCTCTGCCTAAGGAGTTCTTGGGCATCATACCCTTGATAGCTTCATAAACCATTAATTCAGGTTTCTTTTCAAGCATATCACGAGCTGTAGTCTCTTTAAGACCACCTACATATCCGCTGTAACGATAGTATTTCTTCTGTTCCAGCTTCTTTCCGGTAAGCACAACCTTGCCTGCGTTGATAACGATAACGTTGTCGCCGCAATCTACATGAGGTGTAAAGGTAGGTTTGTGTTTGCCGCGCAGAATCATAGCTACCTGTGTAGCAAGTCTGCCGAGTGTCTGCCCTTCAGCATCGATAACGTACCATTTACGTTCGATGTCAGCGGGTTTTGCGACAAATGATTTCATAGCAATACCTCCAAAAATATATATGCTTTATGCAAGCCCTATTATAATACTGTATTTCTTAATTTATGTCAAGCGAATTTTTATTATTTTTCGCAATGATCAAAAATTGCATTTACAAGCTCGCAAACAAGGCGAAGCACAAGTAAATATACAACTGCAAGAGGCAGGCAGAATATAAT